>PAJC01000014.1 GCA_002705165.1 Planctomycetaceae bacterium
CTGCAACTCCATTCGGAACGCTGTATCTAAGTTAGACTGAAACTTCCATGCTTCCTGAAATTTAGCCAACGCACCGCGCTGGTCTTGCTGCTGGAGAGCTGCAATTCCTTCGTTATATAATCGTTGTGCTTCAGCACCTGCCTGCTGATTACCAGCAAACTGCGCTACAGCCCCCCCGCCATTGGCGTTGGCTACCTGAACATTCGTATTGTCATTAACCGGATTAAAAACACCGAGTGCGACATTACCCTGTCGCTGAAGTCGAGCTAGCTCCAGGCGGAACTGCCAAGGCCGAGGCTCATTTCCGACGAATGCTTCATCCGGAACCTTTAAGGATTCTGCCTGTGCAACAAACTGGGAAGCGGCACTATAATCACCACGATCCAGGGCCGTCCGGGCAATACTCAATAACTTCAACACCTGCTGCTTCGCACCGTTTGCACCAATCTGCATTTGAGCTGGCTTTGTAGCAGTTTTACTATTCTGAATTTTGGTCAGAAGAGTCTCAGGAGTTTGTTCAAACTGTTGGTACTGAACAGGCATGGCGGACGCCTGACGCACTAACTTTTCTGCAATCTCCAACTCTCCGTACTGGATAAGCCCATTCGCCTGATCGAGTAAAAACCGAGCAAGCATTCCATTGAATTTCCGCGGGTCCGCCCTGAGCTGAGGATTCTTCGCAAAATACTCAGCATTTCTAACAAGCGAATCCACCTTTTCAAGACTGTCACCATTCGGGCCGGTTACAAACCCTTCCTTCCTAGCTTGACCAACCAACTGACCAGCCAACTGCCAGTTACCGGAAGCAAGAACTTTACGCACTTCGGCCAGGCCGTTTTTGCGAGCAACGGGTGACTGCAACGTACTAGCGGCTGCTTCAGTCTGAGCGGTATAAGGGTCGGCTGGAGGCAACTGCGAACTCACATTCAACTGAGAGGGACGTTCTTGCCGCGTCTCAGCCACTGCGATCGCACTGCGAACCTTCTGAGGCGTATCTTCAAAACGAACCGTCAAAGCATCGTACTGCGGATTNAACTGCTCAGCACGAACAACGTAGTTCTTAGCTAAGGCAANATTCCCTTCCGCTAATGCCTGACGTGATAAGCGAAGCCACTTNCCGGCTTCTGTTCTAGCGGTTTTTGCATCGAGCGACGCCTGTGAATAAATCACCCGAGACAACACAACTCCGGGCTGTGTTGCTTGAATCATTTCACAGACAGGCGAGCCCAAAATGATACCTGCCACCATTGTCGCGATCGCGAAATGTCTAACTGGCTTCAAAGCTAATCTCCTGTAGCAGCAATATAAATTTTTTAGGGGAGTTTTTTGTTTTTTCATTCCCTGAGACCTAATTCACCCTCTGAAAGAAAATGCCCTTCGAGGCATGTCCTTTCTATTGGTTTCCTATTTCGTTTCCTTAAACCCTTGTTTTCCTGACTAAACTTCCCCCCAGACAGTTCAATCAACGCCGANTCAGTTCNAAACTTTACAGCCCTCTCCAACTCANACGAGGGGTAATTAATCTACTTTTGAAAACCGGTCAACATCAGTTTCGATGAAGTGCNTAAAACTTTTACCNGTTTGAGCACGNTTCGAACAATCAACGATCGGCTNCACATCCACTTTNGANNGNCGTAAAATTCCACNTAGATCTACCTTCCCAGAACCTTCAAGATTCGTCATGATTTGCATCCTTGGAAAGTACCGCCTTTGTAACGAACTGCGAAACGATGCCAGACCGCAAACAAAACTCGTCTCATGCTTGGGCNATGTCCCTGATACTGCATGTCACCTTACTGTTGGCGATTTGTTTTTTCTGGACACATGAATCTTCTCGCGGAATTGACAAGTCTGAAACTGAGAAACCTGTTGGAATTGTTATCGCGAGCACAACTNCCGACTCCAATGNTACCGAATACTTTGACAANTCGACCTACTCTGATGAGTCAACCCTGNCTGAAGCCACTGCCACTAATGAAAACACCNNNACCTTCAAGCAACCACTGCCACTTCCNGANATTGANTTGCCNGGTCTCGATTCTCTGGCAAGCAANGCACCCGTCATACCTGCAGGCAATGCACTCGATAGTGGNACACTNGCCGNCGGNCTGCCGGCCGCGGGACCATCAGCCGAACANATTACAAGNGAACAAAGCAAGCTTCCTAGCAATGTAAGTCGTGGGCCCGTCGGNGAAGTTTCGATCTTCGGCGGGCAAGCTGCTGCGGGACACGACTTCGTCTTNGTAATCGACCGCAGCAAAAGCATGGGCGGGCAAGGACTCAATGCGCTCGTAGCGGCACAACAACAAATCACTCAATCATTGGTGGGCTTAAAAGAGAACCACCGTTTCAANATCATCGCCTATCATCACCGTCCAACGTATTTTCAGGCAGGCAACGATATGGCNACATCCAATCAATCAAACATCAAAAAGGTCAATGACTTCTTCAACGGCTTAGCTGCTTTCGGAGGGACCGATCACGAGATGGGTATTATCGCAGCACTACGCTACAAACCAGATGTCATCTTCTTCCTCACCGACGGAGGCGACCCCTATTTGAATCAAGCACAGATATCAGACCTGCGGAAATATTGTGGTGGCCGNACTNCGGTCTACAGTGTGCAGTTTGGTTTCGGGNCATTANCGGAANAGCAAAACTTNATGAGAAGACTCGCTNNGGANACCGGTGGAAAATTCCAGTATGTAGACATGAGAAAAAGATAGATCTATCTTCCAAAAAGGAGCCTTGTCGTATGCCTCACCTTACCATGCTAGCCATCATGCTTTCTTCTTTTGCTGGCGGTAATGCCAGGCCGGTATTGGAAGATCATGTCGACCTAATCGAGCTCAACCATCATTACGATAAGCATGGCTTGCTNGTAATGGANCNGGTCATCTTCTATCACTGGTGTCCCGTTCAAAGCCGATACCGCGTCAGGGACTGGAGACCCCTCAAATCTTTTACACAAGTACCCTCCAAGGACTTTCGAACTGGCAAGTATTCCACCACCTGGAAAGACGGACGCAATTACAGACGCATCACAGCTGAGCAATACCGAGAGACCTGGACTGCTTACGACCCCGAACTGATCGACTCCATGAAAGCTCCTAAACAATATCGCAAGACGCTAACGAAACCTCGAAAGTAATCACACCATGCCTAAACACATCGTCGTGACAGGTTGTAGTCAAGGTCTCGGCCTGGCGCTAATCCAAGGATTTATTGACAGCGGACATAAAGTATCCGGCTGTTCACGAAATACCCAGCGCATGAATGAACTACGGGAACAGTTTGGCGAGGAACATTATTTCGAAGCGGTGGATGTCAGTGACCCAGATCAAGTGTACGGTTGGGCAAGCAACTGCCTCGAACAACAGGGCGCCGTTGATTTAATCGTAAACAATGCGGCTATTATTAATCCAAATGCCAGCATGTGGGAAGTTGACGATCAACAGTGGTCGGAACTAATTAATATCAATGTCAAAGGGGTGTTCTATGTCTCCAAAGCGTTCCTTCCCTCCTTGATCAAAGCGAATCACGGCGTGCTGGTGAACGTGAGTAGCGGATGGGGACGCTCCGCAGCAGCCGAAGTTGCAACCTATTGCTGCAGTAAATGGGCTGTCGAAGGACTAACACGTTCACTGGCAGAAGAAGTTCCTTCTGGCGTAGCGGCGATACCTCTCAACCCGGGAATTATTCATACGACTCTCTTGGAGAGTTGCTTTGGCAGCAGTGCGAGTCACTTCCCCTCCCCACAACAATGGGCGGAAACTGCGGTCCCGTTCCTGTTAGGACTAAGTGCGGCCGACAACGGCCAGCCGCTAACAGTCAACTAGACGTTACTAGTCAACGTGCAGCCGAGACTCAGCGAATGCTCTCACCTGTTCAATCGCAGCCACCATGTTTTCCCTGTTTACCGAGTGAACATCTATCGGCTTCCCGACCTCTTCAAGCATGGTTAATGTCAGGCGACCACCAAGGTGTTGCCTAAATTCCTCCAGTCCCCTAAAGAGTGTATCGACGTCCTCCAAAGTCGCATCCGTCAATGAAAAGCCAAGGTCACACAAGCATTGCATAACACGCTGTGCGACTGCAGGAGACAAACCAAATTCCAATGAGGAGTAAACCGTATCAATGGCTACACCAATGGCCACGGCTTCACCATGCCGTAACGCAAAGCCACTCATTGCTTCCATTTTATGAGCTGACCAGTGCCCATAATCGAGCGGACGTGCCTCTAACATTTCAAAGGGATCATTCCCTCGAGTAATATGATCCAGATGCATTTTTGCCGAGGCTTTGATGATTGGCAACGCCTTACTCATATTACGACCGCCAATTGAAGTTGCGTCAGCACAAATCTTTTCAAACACGACCGGAGATTTCAACAAGGACACCTTCACGGCTTCTGAAAAACCGGCAATGAAGTCACGATTAGAAAGCGTTGTCAACATTTCCGCGTCGTTAATAACACCCCACGGTACTGCAAACGCACCCAACCAATTCTTTTTTGCAAATAAATTAACACCATTCTTAACACCAACACCTGAGTCTCCCTGGCTCAATGTGGTCGTGGGGATCCGAACAAGCCGCAATCCCCTGTGAGCGATAGCCACGGCAAAGCCAACGGCATCAAGAACCGCCCCCCCCCCAATTGCCACAACATAACTCCGACGATCTAAATTGGAGACATTAAATACTTTTAACATTCTCTCCAGAATATGAATATCATTTTTTATTTCTTCACCGCCAGGCACAAATTGAATGCTACCAACGCGTTTTATCCGTTCTGGATTGGCATCGGAAAATCTCTTTACACGATCAACCAGTTGTGGTGATCCTTCAGCAACATTTTGGTCAATCCAAAATTGCACCCGTGCCGGGTTGTTGTCCGAGGACTCTAGCAAATTTGCAAGTACTGACTGGTCTTCACCAAGGAGATCGCTTGTAAAACGCAAGCGATGCACAAACGGCACGTGAAAATCAACGTTGAGTTCATCTGAAATATTTTCCATATCGAAAGCAAAGCTCAAAAGGGGGGGGATTTTCCGGTGCCCTTTATTTTACTCTTCTATCCCGACATATTTAAGAGTACTCAAAGGGGCTTTTCGCAACTAGAACTGCATCAAATCGCCCCTCCTGAAGCCAACCCGTTTCGTACAAAAGAATATCCAAACCAGCAACCAATCCAGGAAGCTCGTTATCACCGGGTAAAAACCTCCTCGGCGGCTTATCATGACGGCTCGCATTCGTCTGCGTTGGTTGAATAACCATCAAACACCCGCCCGGAGCAAGAGCTTCCATGAAACGAGGAAACAACCGTCGGTCAAAGAAGAGGTTTGAAAAAATAAGATCCCATTTCCCTTCAGGCAGGCCGTCGTCCAAATCTCTACAAACGGTAGTTAACTCAACACCAGCCTTGGAAGCCCGACTGGTGGCCTGCTGTAATGCCTCAGAGGAGACATCAACAAGTGACACCTCTAATCCGCGCTGAGCGAGCCATATAGCATGACGTCCGGTTCCACCGGCAACATCAAGAGCCTTCCCATCGAAAGGAATCCAATGCTGATACGCCAGAACAACCTGAGAAACTTCCTGATACAGCTCCTCTCTAGCATATTTACAATCCCACTTTACCTTATCCGCTTGAGTCATAATGATTATTGCAACTTCCTTAACCCGCGAGACTCTCGGACATCATTTACCAGTTTCGCCGCACGGGGTTCAAGCTTCAGGAATTTGAAAATCTGAGATTTTGTACAAGAGAGCTTCTCAGATACCGGCTGCAACTCGCCTTCAGCTGCCACAACTAGGTCCAATACTTCACTCAATAGAGCAGGGAAATCTTGGTGCCGGGGATTCACGTTAATGCGCCCCTTGCGAACTCTGGAACTCCACAACTCGCTCGCTGTCGTCGAGGCTTCGCAGCGTACATCCAACGCCAGATTCACTCGCAATCTAAATAACGCAACTTGGCGATTCGCCTCCTGGGACCTCTTCTCATTAGCCGAGCCCTTCACCCCCGTCTCGACATGCTCATAGACAACGGCTGTCTCCACCTTATTTCGATGCTGTCCGCCAGGCCCGCTTCTACGTTGACGCCGACTCGTACACCGATCCAATAAGTACCAATCTTCCCATCCGGCAGGGTGGGATTGAAAAGCAGGATCGTTAATCATGATGAGACCTTAGCAATCGAAGGGCATTCAGAACTACCANCATCGTGGCTCCAGTATCTGCCAGTACCGCAAGCCATAAATAGGCATATCCCGATAATGCTAATNCCAATACGAGTAGCTTCGCCCCAATTGCCAATGCAATATTGAAGCGAACTGTCCCTTTGACTNNTCTGGCAAACTGAACCAACCATGGCAACTTACGGAGATCATTATTCATTAATGAAATATCAGCAGACTTGAGCACCACATCCAATCCCATCGCGCCCATTGCAATACCAACATCCGCTCGAGCCAAAGACGGAGCATCATTAATACCATCCCCCACCATAGCCACCGACATCTGCTGACGTAACTGCATTATCACCTCCACTTTCTGCCGAGGTAANAACTCACCCTGAGCCGCTGTAATGCCAAGTTGCTCCTGCACGGACTGTACATAAAAAGCATTATCCCCGGACAAAATTTCGGTTCGATTCACCCCCAAAACGTTTAAGCTGCGGACCATTTTCAAACTCTCAGCTCGCAGTTCATCACTAAGCCGAATTATTCCTGCCAACCGATCATTTAACCCGACAACAACAATCGAACCATTCGAGCTATTAGCTTCCAACTGTTCAGACAACGCTGTCGTATCCTGAAGTTCTTCCAGCGCCCAGTTCACACTTCCAATCCAAACCTTTCGACCATTTAATTCTCCCCGAATTCCACGACCATGGAGTGTCTCGGTCTTAGCATTACGATCCGCTATAACCCCCTGNTTTTCTGCATACTTCCTAATAGCATCTGCCAAAGGATGGTGACTTTCAAACTCCAATGACAAGGCGATTTCCAATACTTCATCAATCGTGTTCGTAGTCGACACCCAAACCGAGTCAACGACTGGTCGCCCATAGGTCAACGTCCCAGTTTTGTCGAAACAAAAAGCCTGCACCCCGGCGATGGCCTCAAGAAATCGCCCTCCCCGGACTAAGACTCCTTCTTTAATACCACGCGTCAAAGCGATGGTGGTTGCTACCGGAGTGGAAATCACCAACGCACATGGGCAGGAAATTACAAGGACAACCAAAGCCAGGTGGAAATATTCATCAAAAGGTAAACGGAATACCACCGCCGGNATAATCATCAACAACAATGAAACCAGCATCACTAGCGGTGTGTAAATCTCCGCAAACTTTTCAACCGTCGTTTGAATACCTGCCTTTTGCCGCTGTGCATCAGCGACCATTGCCATCGTGCGAGTAATCGTCGAATCATTCACGCGGGACGACGTTTCCAACTGCAGCGTGCTATCGATGTTCGTCGTTCCTGCAAACACCAGATCGCCCATTCGCTTAGTTACCGGCATCGACTCTCCCGTAATAGACGATTCGTTAACGTGCGACTCACCTCTTACAACCTGCCCATCAAGAGGGATCAATTCCCCAGCCCAAACTTCAACTAAACTGCCGACATCTACCTGTTCAACCGGCAATTCCACCGATTGTCCTTGTCCAGATCTGCGACACCTGGCAATCAAAGGCGACTGTTGCAAATGCCCTCGCATTGCCGTTTGCACCTGTTTCATGCTCCACTGTTCCAGCCATACCGAAACNGAGAACAAANAAGTCACCATACTAGCTTCAAACCACTCCCCCAGGACTAACGCTCCGATCACCGCAACAATCATCAAAAGATTCATGTCCGCTCGACCACGTATTAACGCTCGAACCCCAGGAGGAATGACGAACAGAAACCCCAACAAAACACTTACACCATAAAGAACGCGTGTGTAAACCGTGGTGTCACTCGTCATCCANTGCAAGAAACCGTTTACAGGAACAAACTGAANCGCATGGAAAATGATACCGGCTACAAACGTCAGGCCAGACAGCCAGGTAAGGCTAGTCCGCCAACGCTGCCGACGACTTTGGAAATCTGTCATNTCACGTACATCCCGCCAAGGATGGGCAGTCATTCCAAACTCGGACAAGAATCTGATGACACCATTTGGAGTGACAATAGCGGGGTCGTGCTGCACATTTAAGCGTTGACTAAAAACATCGCATTCCATTTCACCGATGCCTGGTTTACGACTCAATTCAGACTGAATGAGCGCAACCTCTGCCGGGCAACACATTTCCTCGATGAATAAACTTAACCACTGCATGTTTGGATACCACTACTGCCAGCNACCCTTAATGATACAAGTGTATTAATTATTCGACATGTCCGGCAGGAATGTCAATCAAGACCAACGAACNCTGCCGTCGCCAGATTCAACTTTGCCAATCACCCAGCTTTTAAGTCCCAAATTTTTCAGCATGCGTTGAATATTCTCGGCGTAGAAAGGACTCACTACTAAAGTCAGACCGCAGCCACGATTGAAAACTTTATCCATNTCTTCTTCTTCAATTTCGCCAAGTTTTTGAATCCAATCAAACACGGGCAATACATCCCAGGAATCCCGGTCTATCACGGCCGTCACGTTGTCAGGCATGATGCGTTCCAGATTTTCCTGAAGTCCTCCGCCGGTAATATGCGCGATCCCATGAACAACTTTTTTGACTTTATAGTGAGACAGAATTCTCTGCAGTGCCCGNGCGTAAATTCTGGTCGGCGTCAGNAAGGCCTCGCCCACCGTGACTCCCAAACCTTCCACATGATCATCGATACCCAAACCAGCCATTTCAAAAACNACTTTTCGCACAAGGCTAAACCCGTTTGAGTGGATCCCGCTTGATTCAATTCCGATTACGATGTCGTCCACCGTAATCGCTGCACCGTCAATTAACTCGTCCTGCTCAACGACACCTACGCAGAAACCGGCCAAGTCGTACTCACCGTGCTGATACAAATCGGGCATAATCGCTGTCTCGCCGGCCAGCAACGCACAGTCAGCATCTACACAGCCATCACTAATTCCCTGAACGACTTGTTCTAATGCTTCGGGATCATCGTGGCTCATGGCAACATAATCAAGGAAAAACAGAGGTTCAGCCCCGCAGCAGATAATGTCATTAACACACATCGCTACCAGATCGATACCGACAGTGTCATGACGTTCTACAAGTTGAGCAACTTTAAGCTTTGTCCCTACTCCGTCAGTTCCGGAAACCAGCACCGGATTATTGTAGGAGCGTTTAAAAAGACCGTTATGAAAATCCAGCTTAAACAGACCTGCAAAACCACCATCCAATCGCATCACACGCGGCGAGAANGTTCGCTGCATCAGTTTGGGAAGACGCGACATGGATTCCGCGTAGACTTCCAGATCGACCCCTGCATCCTTGTAAGTGGCCTTGGCCATCTATGCAATTCCTTCTGTGGACTGGGAAACAACGCTGTATTTGAACAAGAGATTAACCGTCATTCTACACTTTGTCCCAGGAAATAATAGTTAGCCGGTAACTGGATTCTACGAGCCTTTTAATTGCTCAANTCTTCAAGAATGCCCAGAATATNTCCTGCTGTATAGACGGCAACCAAAGTCCGAGGTTCCCCTCCCTGTTCCGGCGAATAGAAAGCAATAATTGGAAGTTGCTTACCTTTGCCCAGCTTTTCCAGTTCCGCGTCAATCTCTAAACCGGTCTTCGAATCCATGTCTGTCCAGTCAGCTACCAGTTGGACCACTTCATGTTCATTTAATGCATTTTGAACCACCTCGGTATTGAGAACAGTTTTTTCCAAAGTCTTGCATGTCAAACACCAATNAGCCGTAAAGTCCACCATCACCAGACGCTTGTCCTGATTGACCAGTCGATCCAACCGCGATGCCGTATAGAGATTTTTTTCGCCTTCTTTAATGGCAATTTCAACACTAACACCTTCCACTTGGCGTTCGAGAACCTGCCTCTCTACAAATGCCTCGAGACGACCTTCCATTTCCATGGCAAACCAACCAAAACAGAACCATCCCAGCAAACTGGCAAACGCGACCGCACCTAGACGATGCCTGACCTTCGTTCCTTTTGATGCTGTGAAAGGAACTCGTCCATACCACCAGCAAGCAGCCCACAAGGCAAACAGAAAACCAATGGTTGGTACGAGCAGCGAATAACCAACGTAGGTCATGATGAATACGATGGTGGCCAACAATATGTACCCCATCAACTCTTTGAATGTCTCCATCCAGATTCCGGGCTTAGGTAAAAACTTCACTAGCCCTGGAAAGGCCCCGATAACCAAATAGGGGATTGCCATTCCAATCCCAAGTGCAAAGAACACNAAATAAACATTAACCNCTCCCTGAGAGCCACCTTCNTGGGCCATCTGCTTTGCACAGTAGGTCAACGCAACACCGAGCCCAGGACCACTACATGGAATTGCCAATAGCGTCGTAATAATTCCTTTAAGATAAGCCGCGACGGGGCCTTCTTTTTCAGCTGATTTTGCCATCTCGCTTGAACCAACAAATCCGGGAATTGGAATCTCCCAAACCCCGATAAAACTCAAGCCCATCACGAAAATNACGGCAATCATGATGATATTGAAACTATCACTTTGATTCTGTTGTCCCCAGCCCAGTCCCATAAAGATAGCCAGAGTNGCAAATACCAAGAATACGGTCATCAACCCAAACGAATACCACAGATTCAAGGAAAAGACTTTACTCCGTGATTCACCAGACTGATTCACAAAGGACATGATCTTAAGTCCAATGACGGGAAGAACACATGGCATGAAGTTCANGATAAAACCTCCTANCAATGCAAAACCCAGNACNGCGATGAGAGACATTTCNTCGGCCTCCTNTNCCACNTCACCCGAATCTNCTGTTTCGTTCGGGGGNTNTTTCTCTGNGGNTAAACGACTNCGATCAAGCNCANCATTAGCCAGTGCCACATCCAACTTTGCAATAAAATCNATCTTTTGCGGCACACAAATCCCCANGTCATCCGTACATGCTAAGGCNTCAACNATGACTTTGATCTCCAGTCCCGTCGGATCTCCCGGAGGCCCAAGAAGCGGAACATCCCAGTTGACAGTGCCTTTCACTTCTTCAACGTCGAGATCTCCGTACACTTCATAGTGATGAATCTCCGGGGAAGCGTCACTGACAACAGAACCACTAACCTGAATACCTTCCCCTGTCACTTTAAGAATCGTTGGTAAAGGACCGCCACGTTTTTGCGTAAGCGAATAAATGTGAAAACCCTCCGTGACAGTCACTGTAACTCGAACNACGCCGTTTCCGGTCTCCGGATCGACATAGTAACTCGCCGCCCCTTCGATTTTCTCANTCTTGGAGGCTACTCCGGGATTCTCAAAACCTCCACCAAGACCGGGGGACTCAAATCCACCACCGAGATTAAATGGTGAATCACCTAATCCCGTGGTAACCTGATCAACCATCGGTTCCTCGGTTGNCTTGTTGGTATCCACTCCACTGACGACNGCTGCTAACTCACCTTTATAATCCGCTATNACTTCATTTNTCTGGGGGACACAGATTCCCAAGTCATCTGTACAAGCAAGGCTCGATATTTTCAATCTCAACTCGGCACTAGCTGGATCATTGAGTGAACTTTCAAAAGTGAGTGCGGCAGTCCAGGTGATCTTCCCCTTATGCTCTTCAATATCCAGGTCACCATAAGCGGCCTCGTATTGATGTATTTCAGCGGGTTGAGCCGGCGTGAAGTCTCCAAGCTTTACTCCGCCTGCAGGATCAACAACTGAAATAATCGTTGGGAGCGGNCCTCCTTTTTTCTGTGTAACTGAATAGATATGAAAACCTTCGACAACGGTTGCCGTAATGGAGACGACCCCTTCTGTCTTCGAACCGGCCTTCATCTGAAATTCGGCCTTAGCTGTTACCTTGGGAGCATCTCCTGCGCCAAATTGAGCCAGACCATCCGCTTGAAACAGTGAGACAGCGTTGAGAGAAACCAATAGCCAAAGAAAGCAATTGTAAAAGGTCGGTTTATTCATATTCATTCCATGGGTCACTAAAACCCTATAAGCAGAAATCATAACCATAAGGTAAAGGGTTGATTTTAAACAAACGCCATCATCGCATCTATAGACGCCACCTCAACTTCAAAGCAAATCCATCAGAGATCAAANCAAATNTAAAAATCAATTCGTTGCGCGAGACCTTTGAGGTGTCGATTCACTATCGCCATCTGCTTAAAAACTCTCTGTTCTGGGCCAAGCCAGATCAGCCACTGTATCCCGGCTAATACTACGTATGCTCGGTCATAAAGTTCAACTAACTCAACATCATTTCTACCCAATACACGCTCCAGTTGGTAATACTCCAGACCTTGTCTCATTACAGAATCGCTATGACCGCCGTAGCTACCAAGAAATCTAGCCAAGTCTAAGCATGCCGAATCCATTTTAATAGCTCCGAAGTCAATCACTCCTGAGACTTTGTCCGCTTCAAAAAACACGTGATCCGACCAGATATCAGATAAGGCCGGAAGCAACATCATCTCAAAATGGGCGTAATGTTCCAGTGCCTGCAACAGCATCGGAAGTTTTTGCCGGGCGTGCGAAATAAAAAGAGGAGCCAATCCCGATTCTAATCCCGCAATTTCACAGCCCGACAATCGGTCCAACTGGCCGTCCAAGAGTTGTTGACTTAACTTCAAGCGATATGCCAACGAGGTCGACTTACCCTTTTCTGACATCAGGGCTGAGGATAAATTGTGATATCGAGCTAACCACTGCATCGCACTTTGCAGCTGAGCCTCTGTCAGAATCCGGTCTTTAATCGGGGCGCCTGCTACCCAAGGGCTTAAATCCCAAAAACGGTTTTCAAAAAAGAGAAATCTCCGGCCTGCGTTTGTCTCCTGTGGCACAGCGATTGGAAGTCCTTGTCGTTGCACTTCTGGAATAACCCGGCTGATTAGTTGTCTGGTATGAACAGAAGGTTTATCTTGCGGCCACTGTTTCAAACAATAGTCCTGCGAATTCCAATCAACTTTCCAGATACTCGAGCCACTAAAACCAGCTCCTCCATGAAATGGAGTTACCGAGTCCGGTGGCCGGATATCATATTCTTGCAAAACTCGTATAATTAAATCGGACATCGAAACCCACAAAACTACCAATCCATTCAGGTACGTAGACCAGCCACATTTATGAAACTCGTCGTTGCAATTATACAACCTACCAAATTAAGAGCAGTACAGTCTGCTCTGGAAAAGGCCGGTGTGACCCGCATGACTGTCTGCGACGCGCAGGGTTTTGCACGTCAACGCGGTCAGACCCCACTCTATCGNGGCATGGAGTATAANTCNCAACTTCTACGTAAANTNTCTCTGGAAATCGCTGTCAACAACGACTTTGTAGAACGCACCATCGACATCATCTGTACCGCAGCAAAAACGGGGGCGGATGGCAACATTGGTGATGGGAAGATCTTCGTCATGCCGATCGTCGACACCGTCGACCTAAGTGCAGACATACGAGGACCGGAAGCGGTCTAGAGANTTTTCTGATTTCATTCCGTTAACCAACCGTAAAGATTTGCGATAAATTCTGGTTAAACTGCCCGTTTGTCATGACCTCATCAAACCCAGCCTGTCTAGCTCCGACTAATTTCTCTTCCTGCACATGAGGCCCAAANGCCAATGTCTTTATTTGTTGCCCACTGACTGAAATCATTTCAAGAACTACTGATGGCTCAAACAGCGAACACGATAAATCAAGAATTGCCAACTCATAATTCCTCTGCTGCAACTCGTCTTCAAGTTTACCCGGCGACAATACCGTCCTCACACTACTACCATGCATCGCGGCAGCATGAGTAACTCGCGGTCCGAACATCAGGTCACTAGACAGAAACAGGCAATTCATTTGCTTACTACATTAGGCCAATTAGTGTAATCATCGTTATGAGGCTGTCTCAGCCGATTGCTCTGCTGACTGCTGAATTAAGTCCTCAAGTCCATACTTAGTTCTGTCATCAATAACAAAGACTTCATCCAGTGGAGTGTGATCTACAAATCGACGCAGCAGGAGATAGATCCCCGAAAAACTCGCGAAGAAGAAGCCAACGCAAAATGCATCTGCCATCAAGTGGGCAAACCAATGCAACCCTGAAATTATATTGGCACCCATTATAAAGATCTGACTCTGGCCATCCAATGACACCTTTCCTGTGAGGTAATCCTGGATTAACTGACCTTCGTCCGCAGCCACATTCATTCCACTAAAAACAACCTGTTCAGCAAGACTTGTGAAATTTTGCACCAGCATTACCGATGGCACCCAAATCGCAAGACTAATCGAAACATAAAACAGGTACTGAATCGGAGCCTGAAACGTATAGGCAAAGGTACGGCTTGTGGCTTCGTAAACATCACCATCCTCTTCTGCACTAATTGTCGGCCACATTAAGGGCCACCCGAAAAAGAATCCTGTTAACANAACAGCGACTCCGANACTGGCAACAATTGCAACAATCCAAAGAACNGATGCCAGAAGNACGCCAATATCGAAATTCAACAACAAACTTATCAATACGACTGGCAACGAAAGAACAAAACACGAAACCAAAACAAACACCGGTGACATGACATATGAAATGTATTTCTTTCGCACATCAGCCATGGCCTCTTTAAGCCCGATTTTCTCACCTCGCCCAATACGGANGACGGCGATTCGGGTTATCATGGCCCCAAAAAATCCCCAGACAATCAGCAACCAGACAAAATCAATAATGTAAATTGCATAGCTCGTCTTGGCATCCAATTCACGATCTCCGCCCAACAACATGTCGTGCAAATCAGCCACAAGCATCAGGCCTTCACCAACAAGTAATCGCTCAAAAACAGACCTCGTGTCACCATCGGCAATAGAGCCCATTNCCGGAGCGAAGTGACCTGGTGGTTGNACGGCAACAGTAGGTTCTGGAATTTGCTCACTGCCATCAATAAACGGAGTTTCGGCAGCATTCTGNAAGGCAGTATCTTCCGCAAAGGTGTCTCCCTGATTAGATACACTTTCCATCTCATCAGTAGTTGCGCCTGCCGGCGCAAGGGTCAGTTGTTCTGGNACCAAAAGGCTCTCAGCAATGGCCCATCCGGAGACCGTCAAACCAACTCCGAATGATGCGAGCAGTAATACCGGGATACTGACAGCCACTGTAAATGCCCGAGTTAAAGCAGTCCAAGGGAACACCTCGCGCCAGTCAACGCCTTTGACCGTATCGTAATTATTAGCCATGCCAGCTTTATTCCTTCATTCGTGTTCTTAAATGCCCCTTCATCGTTAGAGGTCAGGGCTTTCCTCTAACAACGGCTCTTCTTCCGTGGGCTCAAACGGCATTCCATATTCTTCATTAAACCAGCGCCCCAAGTCAACCTGACGACAACGACTGGAGCAAAACGGCATGGCCGTAGTCTCATCGGTATTAAACGGCTTCANACAGGTTGGACATTTCAACNTTATCATAATCCGAGNATTCCANAAGGATTGATGAACTGGAAACAAANGGATATTCTATCGAGCCACTATCTAAAAACACAAATACCTTAGTCGTTTCCTGAAGACTTTTTAGGTGAGTCTTTCTTGGCAGGAGACGATTTCTTAGACTCAGAACTCTTCCCNGCGGATTTGGTGGATGACTCCGATTGCTTAGCCTTCTTGGCATCNGACTTGTAAGATTCACTACGATAGTCAGTCTCATAAAAACCGGAGCCCTTAAACANTAATGCGGCACCTGTTCCAAACAGCCGACGAAGCTTCATCTTTTTACACTGCGGGCACTTCTTCTTATGCGGTTCGTTGATNCCCTGAAACAATTCAAAGGTATATCCGCAGGCATCGCACTCGTAATCATAAGTAGGCATTTCTTTTATCCCTGAACTAAGACTCTGTTTCAGTTTCAGTGTTTGCTTCCTTTGTTTCGGATGATTCAGACATCGAAGGAGTCTGCGCCGGCCCACTGGAAACAATCACCTGACTTGGGCGAATGACTCGATCATGGAGCTGGTAACCCTGACCGGCAACAAATAATATCGTATTGGCAGGCTGATCTTCACTTGGCTGCATGCCAACTGCCTCATGCAGGTTCATATCAAATGACTGCCCCACTTCGGTCGCAATTAACTGACAGTTATGCTTTTCAAAGATCTGCAGAATCCCTTTGAGGACCATTTCAACGCCGCTTTTTAGCGACTCAACCGAACTAGCCTGATCGGCAGCGGATAAAGCGCGTTGAAGATTATCGGTCATTGCCAAAAGCTCATTGACCAATGGCAGAGCGGCATACTTACGACTTTCCGCTGAGTCTCGCATCGCTCGTTTACGAAGATTATCCATCTCGGCTAACAGGCGTACATTTTTATCCTGCAACTCGGCAATCTGTTGGTCGGGCGTCAGTTCTTCGGCAACTTCTTCAATGCCTTCGTCTTTATGAACTTCCTCGGGCACATGTTGGGTTGCGTCTTCAACCAGTTCATTTAACTGAGCTTCGTCTTGAAGTACGTCGTCCAGATTTTCGTTTTCTTCAGTCATAACCTGTTCCTATCATTCATCCTCTTCAGAAACGCTGAAGAATTCTTTAATGGATTCCATCCAGCTTTTACGCTCGGGAGCCACTTCTGTCTTTTCAAGTTCCGCCAGTTGACGCAACAATGCTTCCTGTTCGACGCTAATCTTCGCGGGAATCTCCACTCTCGTTTCTACCAGCAAGTCCCCATGGCGTCCTGTGTGTACGTTGCAAACCCCTGCCCCACGCACCCTAAATATCTCCCCTGTTTGCGTCCCGGCAGGAATCGTGACCAACTCAATTCCATTGAGCGTTGGAACGTCGACTTCAGCCCCTAAAACAAACTGAGCGTAGGTCAGTGGAATGCGAACCACCAAATGATCATCATGACGCTCAAATACCTTATGTTCCCGAACACGAATAAAGCAGTAGCAATCACCTGTCGCCGCCCCGTGAGGGCTGGCTTCTCCCTGACCAGAGATGCGAACACGAGTTCCGTCGTCGACACCGGCAGGAATATTAACTTTGATCTCCGACTGTCGAGGAACGACACCTTCCCCGCGGCAGTCGACACATGGACTTGCAACCGTACTGCCACTTCCCTGACATGCCGGGCATGTCGTTTGCACACGCAGGATTCCAGCCGACTGGACAACCTGCCCCCGACCGCCACAACGTACGCATGATTCCCGCACAGCCCCCGGAGCAGCTCCGCTTCCATCACAGGATTCGCAAAGTTCATTTCGAGTCACTTCGACGATCTTACTACAACCAACAGCTGCTTCTTCTAAATCCAACGTTACATCGCAACGAATGTCAGCACCACGTCGGCTTCGTTCCTGTCGACGTGCCCCCCCGCCACCGAACAGGCTGTCGAAGATCCCACCGCCACTACCGCCGAACATCCCTCCGAAAGCTTCGAAGATATCCTCAACACTGGAAAACTGAGGACCGCCACTACCACCCAGTCCGGCGTGTCCATACTGATCGTAGCGAGCACGTTTCTCATTGTCGCTCAGCACTTCATAGGCTTCAGCCGCTTCTTTGAATTTTTCAACGGCCTCTTCATTATCCGGATTACTATCTGGATGAAACTTGATGGCGAGTTTACGGTAGGCAGAACCAATCACCCCTTTCGAGGCGTCGCGGGCGACTCCTAACACTTCGTAATAATCTCGTTTATCAGCCATCTTTTATCGATATGCTTTTATAAAAAAAACCGCCCCCTTCCGGGAGGCGGCTTGTCTCTCAACTTTTCCGAAAACAAAAATCCGTTGCGGTGCAAAAGTATTAACTAATTAACACTTCCTTCGACCGAACCTCGCTCCTTGTCTTCCTTATCGTAGTTGGTTACCAATGCTTCGGTGGTCAGCATCAGCCCTGAAATACTACCCGCATTTGCCAGAGCAGTACGAACAACTTTCACAGGATCCACAACGCCAGCCTTGAACATATCACCATATGCACCGGTATTTGCATTGAAACCATAAGAGAGCGATTTGTTCTCACGAACATTGTCAGCCACAACACTACCGTCAATTCCGCCGTTATCAGCAATTTGACGAAGAGGGGCTTCCAGAGCTTTGAGGATAATATCAACGCCCGTCTTTTCATCACCTTTGGCACCAGATCTTGCTTCCTGAACTGCTTCAGTACAACGAACAAGTGCAACACCACCGCCTGGCAGAATCCCCTCTTCCACAGCAGCACGGGTTGCATGCAAAGCATCCTCGATACGAGCTTTTTTCTGTTTCATGTCAGCTTCAGTTTCGGCACCAACAGAAATAACAGCAACGCCACCTGACAGCTTCGCCAGACGTTCCTGAAATTTTTCTTTATCATATTCACTCTCAGTCTGATCCATCTGGTTATTGATCTGATCAACCCGAGCGTCAATTTCTTTACGACCTCCCAGTCCTTCCACAATGGTGGTTGAACCTTTGTCCGCAGTCACCTTACGAGCCTGACCAAGTTGTTCCAATGTCACATTTTCCAACTGGATACCCAGATCTTCACTGATAAGTGTACCACCAGTCAGAACCGCGATATCACCCAGCATGTTCTTACGACGATCGCCAAACCCTGGGGCTTTGACAGCACAAACATTCAGGACGCCACGCAGTTTATTGACGACCAAGAGAGTCAAAGCTTCAGCGTCAACATCTTCAGCAATGATCATCAGAGGTTTACCGGTGTTACCAACTTTCTCCAGTACGGGAACAAGAGCCTGCAGGTTACTGATCTTCTTTTCGTGGATCAGAATGTAAGCATCTTCCATCACGCAATCCATCTCAGCAGGACGGTTGATGAAGTAAGGTGATACATAACCTTTATCAAACTGCATTCCGTCTACAAAATCGACCGTCGTTTCGGTTGTCTTACCTTCTTCAACAGTAATCACGCCATCTTTACCGACTCGTTCCAAAGCATCGGCCAACAGGTTTCCGACTTCATTATCGTTATTGGCACTAATAGCGCCAACCTGAGCCACTTCTTCCTTACTTGAAACAGGCTTAGCGATCGAAAGCAGTTTACTTTCTGCCGCCGCCACAGCCTTTTCAATACCTCGCCGAACGGACATAGGGTTACTACCAGCCACGATGTTTCGCAAGCCTTCGCGGTAGATCGATCGTGCCAGAACGGTTGCAGTCGTCGTACCGTCACCGGCCAGGTCTGAAGTTTTCTGAGCCACTTCAACGACCAGACGAGCGCCCATATTCTCAAAGCGATCTTCCAGTTCAATCTCTTTGGCGACCGTAACACCATCCTTCGTGACAGTCGGTCCACCAAACGATTTATCAATAATCACATTACGCCCTGTNGGACCCATCGTGACAGCAACNGCATCNGCTAGNTTACTGACACCACGCAACANACGTGAACGAGCNTTATCTTCAAACAAAAGCTGTTTAGCCACAATTCAAACTCCTGGAGTTGAATAATTAGTTAGGNACAANCANNNAATTNATCCCGTTGTTGTTAGTCGAGTACTTTNGCCANNATTTCTNNTTCTCGCAGAATCTTGACNTCCTCGCCATTTACTTCNATATCTGTACCNCCGAANTTGCCATAGATAACNACGTCACCNACTNCNAGTGAAAGACCNGCNCGNTCACCNCTTTCAAGNAAACGGCCACTTCCNCAAGCGATNACAGTACCNCGCTGNGGTTTTTCTTTTGCCGAGTCAGGAAGCACAATACCACCTGCTGTTACTTCTTCGCTTTCGGCAGGGCGAATCACTACTCGATCNTCCAGAGGACGAACTTTGATCTTTGCCATGATCATTTATTCCTTCATTGTTTATTTTTGAAATTAATAAGAACGGTAATTACCAGCTGTTTACATCATGCCGGGCATACCACCCATACCACCCATGCCACCCATACCNGGCATGCCGCCACCCATACCNGGCATNCCGCCACCCATACCATGATCGTGGTGATCATGGTGATCGTCATCTTCTTCCTCAACAGGAATCTCTGTGACCAGACACTCCGTGGTCAACAGGAGTGATGCGACACTGGAAGAATTCTGTAAAGCTGCACGGATGACTTTTGCAGGTTCAATAATACCCATCTCAATCATGTCGCCGTATTTATCTTTATCGGCATTGTAGCCATCAGATTTACCNTTGAGCTTCCGAACACGATTAACAATCACCGCACCATCGAGNCCTGCGTTCTTTGCNATCGCTCGCAATGGATAGTCGAGAATATTCTGGATAATCTGTCCACCCATGGCTTCGTCNCCCTCTAAGCCNAGAGAACTAATCGCCCGATCTGCTCGAATGAGAGCTACACCACCACCAGCAACAATACCTTCTTCTAAAGCTGCCTGNGTTGCNGCTTTTGCATCCTCCAATAACGCCTTACGTTCCTTCATTTCAGTTTCCGTTGTNGCGCCACAGTTAATCTGGGCAACACCACCGGCGAGCTTCGCTAATCGTTCCTGCAACTTTTCACGATCGTACTCGCTATCAGTAACTTCGATNTCATTACGAATCTGATCAGCACGNCCTTCAATGTCTTNTTTACTTCCGGCTCCACCAACCATCACAGTACTTTCAGAAGTAATGCGNAGTTTTTTGANAGACCCCAAGTCAGACAACTTGACGCTTTCCAGTTCAATTCCAAGATCTTTGAAGATTGGAGTAGCCCCGGTCAGAACTGCAATATCTCCCAAAATCGCTTTGCGACGGTCCCCGTAACCGGGAGCTTTGACAGCACAAACATTGAGGATACCTCGCATCTTATTCACTACCAAAGTAGCCAATGCTTCTCCTTCAATGTCTTCGGCGACAATCAATAATGGCTTCTTAGCCTGACTGACTGCTTCCAGCAATGGAATCAGCTTCTTGTTGGAAGTAATTTTCTCTTCGAACAAGAGGATGAGACAGTTTTCTAACTCAACGGTTACTTCGCTTTCGTTGGTTACGAANTGTGGAGAGAGAAATCCACGATCAAATTGCATCCCCTCCACAACTTCGACAGTTGTTTCGCTTCCGCGTCCCTCTTCCACCGTTATAACGCCGTCTTTACCAACCTTAATAAAGGCATCTGCAAGGACGTTACCGATGGTACTGTCATTGTTTCCAGCGATTGTTGCAACCTGCTGAATTTCTTTCTTATTTTTCGAGTCGATTGCAATTGCTTGCTTGGCGATCTTGTTGCAAACAGCGTCGACAGCTTTACCGATCCCCCGGCCAAGTGCCATTGGGTCTGCACCAGCTGCAATCATTTTCAAACCTTCACGAAANATTGCTTCAGACAGTANCGTCGCAGTCGTTGTACCATCACCAGCAACTTCATTCGTCTTGCTAGCAGCTTCCTTCACCAACTGNGCCCCAAGGTTCTCGAAGACNTTATCTAATTCAATGTCTTCGGCAACGGTGACACCATC
This sequence comes from Planctomycetaceae bacterium, assembly GCA_002705165.1. Classification (GTDB taxonomy): domain Bacteria; phylum Planctomycetota; class Planctomycetia; order Pirellulales; family Pirellulaceae; genus UBA721. The sequence continues at coordinate 21,502 of PAJC01000014.1, forward strand.
TTTGGTGACTTTCGGTGATCCCCATCCTTTGTCCAAGACAGCATTTCGACCACGAGGTCCAAGTGTACTTCGAACAGCACGGGCCAGTTTGGCAACTCCAGACAACAATGACTGCCGAGCCTTGTCGTCAAATACCATTTGTTTTGCCACGTCCGGATTCTCCTTCAAAGAGTGTTCCAAAAGCGTTTAATTCATATCAACGGAAATGACATTCCATTTCCAATTATCTTTATCTGTCTGTTAATTGACGTTCCCAACAAGGGACAGCAAATTAACGATCGATACAGTGGACAACGCAACATGCGTGCCAAAGTATCCAAAATATTCCAGAACCGGCTCGGAGACAAGCACACAGGTACCTATTATTTGCCGCTTTTCCCTTTACTTTGGCTCTCTTAAAANAACAAAAAAGGACTTCCAATCTCGGCAATCCTCTTTTGACACGGAGAAAACAAGAAAAAACATGCCGTGCCAAATTGGCAGGACTGCAAAAACAGGGTTTCTTGACGTGTCAGTTTGACAGAAATCCAGCGCGCCGCCTCTATAAAATGAGCATGTGACGGGCTTAGCTACCATTGCCGGCACGAACTTCAACGCGAACAAGTCTCGAAATATGAGGCCTTGAACGATTCAGAGCTAGTCAATTCGCGGAGTAAAGTCATCTTCAGACGTGTAATTCGCTGCAAAACCAGCCAACAGGGAAGCGGCGTGGTCAATATCTTCCAGCGAAATAGTTTCCACCGCACTGTGCATATAGCGGTTAGGAATCGTAACCAGACCGGTCGCTACGCCACTACGATTCAACTGTAATACGTTGGCATCGTTCGACGCACCTCGACCTATCGCAGCCAGTTGATATGGGATCTGATCCTGAGCAGCAACATCACGCAGCTTTTGTAAAACAAGTGGATTACAGTTTGGGCCGCGATAAACAGTTGGCCCAGCCCCCAACTTAATATCCCCCTGTTGCTTTTTATCGATACTCGGACAATCCGTGGCATGGGTCACATCTACGGCAATTGCCGCTGCCGGATCAATGCCAAAGGCACTCGTCCGAGCCCCTCTCAACCCGATTTCTTCCTGGACCGTCGACACAGCAAAAACCCCACACGTAGGATAGCGTTCTTTTGCACGCTTCAATGCTTCGAGCACTACCCATACTCCGGTACGATTATCCATACAGGGAGCGTTAGCCAGACCATTTAGCATTTCCTGCATTCCGAGACTCAGTGTTACCGGGTCACCAACTTCGACTACCGCTTCCGCATCTTCTTTATTATTGGCACCAATGTCTAACCACATATCTGTCAGCTTCACCACCTGCTTGCGTTCCACGTCCGTTAGCAAGTGAATTGGCTTACGCGAAATAACCGCGTGCACCGGACCGGTCGCACTCCAAATNACCATCCGCTGACCAATCAACTGCTGAGGATCCCATCCTCCAATCGTCTGAGCATAGACAAATCCATTGTCATCGATGTGNGATACCAACATCCCAATTTGGTCACAGTGGCCTGCAAACATCAGCTTAGTGCCAGCATCAGGATTGATTGCACATATGACATTACCATGCACATCGGTTGTAATTTCATCCGCAAAATCGGCAGCATAGTCTCGAACGATCTGCTGCACTCGCTCCTCATACCCGGACGGGCCTGGAGTTTCCAAGAGACTAACTAAGAAATCCTTTGATGCCTGATCCATATTTTAGTTCCTTCTGTATTTTTACTCTTCCGTTGCCTCGAACCATTTCATGCATTATCAAGGACGAAATCCGATGTTTTGAGACGCTTCCGGGATCCTTGACCATTTCAAAATATCGACCTAGTATGGCCTAGATATGTCTAGACATCAGAATCGCCACCTATGAGTGTAACGAATCCATTCTGATAAACCTATCGGGGCCTAGGCAACACACTCAGCTAAAGTCACGAACAGAGCATTTATGGAAAAAACAAAAATTGCCATCATCGGCCTGGGAACTGTCGGAACGGGCGTTGCCAACCTTCTACTCGACCACGGAGACCGTACGGCGCGACATGCCGGCCGTATTCCGTGGCTTGAAAAAGTAGTCATACAGAACATCAGCAAATCGCGCGACGTTGAAATCCCGGCCGGAGTGCTAACCGACAATCTCAACGAGGTGCTTCAAAACCCGGAGATCACCGTCGTTGCTCAGTTGATCGGTGGTCTTGAGCCGGCCCGCACCATCATGTTGCAACTACTTGAGGCCGGCAAAGACATTATCACTGCCAACAAAGCGCTACTCGCCGTCCACGGTCCGGAGCTTTTTGACAAAGCGCGCCAACTCGGACGTTGCATTGCTTTTGAAGCATCGGTTGCGGGAGGCATCCCAATCATTACTAACATCGGGCAATGTCTGACCGCTAATCAGGTCACATCACTTCACGGAATCCTAAACGGCACCTGCAACTTCATTATCACCCAAATGCAGGAGCATAGTGCAGACTACGAAAAAGTCGTCAAAGAAGCACAACGCCTTGGATACGCGGAAACAGATCCAACACTAGACGTAAACGGGGCTGATACCGCTCAGAAACTTTCAATCCTTAGCCAACTCGCTTTTGGTGTGCGTGGTAACTGGGAAGACATCCCGTGCAAAGGTATCGATGATCTCGACATCGCTGACATCGGTTTTGCCGATCGTCTTGGATACCGCATCAAACTGCTGGCGATGGCCAAACTTGTAGACAACGAAGTTGAGATGAGTGTAAGCCCCACACTCATCAAGAAGGGCTCACCACTTGCAGAAGTTCAGGATGCATTTAATGCGATCCGAGTCCTTGGTGATGCAGTCGGCCCGGTTTTCTATCATGGACAAGGGGCTGGACAAATGCCAACGGCGTCGGCCGTNGTGGCGGACATTATCGATACTGTCGTAGGACGTAGCCAGATCACATTTAACAACCTTGAACTTTGGTCGGAAAATAATCGTCCTCGCTCAATGGCTGATGCTGGCCAATCTATAAACCGATACTATTTGAGGATGCAGGTCATTGACCAGCCAGGGGTGATGGCTGAAATTACGGGCATCCTAGGCAACAACGGAGTCTCCATCGCTTCCATCATTCAACACAAATCCGAAAACCAGAACACCAATGCAACGGTCCCGCTAGTCATCATGAGCCACAATACGACANAGACTGCAATCGCAAATTCTGTCACGCAATTCGAGCAATCGGAAAACATTGAAACGAAAGCGGTAGTCCTGAAAGTTCTATAACNANANCCACTTATCAAANTCAGGTAGTCACATGAAATATGCAATCATCATTCCCGACGGCTGTNCAGACGAACCTCAGGAAAGTTTAGGCGGTAAAACGCCATTGCAAGTCGCNAATATCCCGCACATGGATGCNGTGGTTCAAAAAGGCGTCCTNGGTGCGGCGAACCATGTTCCGCCTCAGCTTCCTGCAGGATCCGCCGTGGCCAACATGTCACTACTTGGCTTTGATCCCCAACAATATTTCTCAGGCCGTGCTCCTTTGGAAGCTGCGGCACAAGGAATCAAACTTGGTCCTCAGGACTGGGGAATCCGATGCAATCTGGTAACCGTTCAGCAACAGATCATGACAGATTTCACGGCAGATCATATCACCGATGAAGAGGCTGCCGAACTGTTGGCCACCGTCCAACAGGAACTGGGAAGCGATATCCTGGAATTCATTCCGGGAGTTAGCTATCGAAACCTGTTGATCTACCGTGGTGAAAACTCGGAAGCACCGTTTAGTAATGATACTCGCACTACTCCTCCGCATGACCTGACCGATGATTCTATCATNAACGATTTNCCGCGGGGCCCCGGCAGTGATCTACTTAGTTCACTTATGAGCNGNAGTGTCGAGCTATTTGAGGACCATCCGGTGAATCAACGACGAATAGCTCAGGGAAAACTTCCGGCGACCAATCTATGGTTATGGGGACTTGGGATCACTCCTAAGCTACCAGACTTCAAAGACGTTTACGGCAAGCGGGGCAAGATGATTACCGCCGTTGACCTACTGCGAGGAATCGCCGCACTAATCAATTGGGATCGTATCGAAGTGGAAGGTGCCACAGGGTACACCGACACCAATTACGCCGGTAAAGGTCAGGCTGCGATTGACGCCCTCGATTCCACCGACATCATCTGTGTCCATGTCGAAGCAACCGACGAAGCTTCTCATGAAGGTGACGCCGAAGCAAAAATCAAAGCTCTGGAAGAAATTGACGCCCATATTGTTGGACCCTTGATCGCCGAGTTGGAATCAAGAGGAGATTACCGTGNATTAGTTTCACCGGATCACCCAACTCCAATTCGNACTAAAACTCACAGTCACGGCATTGTGCCTTTTNNCATTGCAGGTTCAGGTATATCTGCTGACAGTCAATCCAGTTATAACGAAATTGAGGCTGAAGCCTCAGTACTTCAATACCCTAATGGGCATGAAGTCATGAAGTATTTCCTCTCCTAAGTAAAATCACAAACCCACCTCTCAATCTCTGTATTAAATAACATGTCAATNATCGTTCANAAATTNGGCGGAACGAGTGTCGCCACTACCNACAAGATCCTTTCAGCNGCGNGGAAAGCCATTCAAGCCCAGCAAGAAGGNCATCAGGTCGTCATGGTTGTCAGCGCCATGGGCAAGAACACGGATGCNTTGGTAGGCCTAGCTCATGAATTAATGCCNCGCCCGCCAGCCCGTGAAATGGATATGCTGCTTGCAACAGGGGAACAGGTCAGTGTAGCCCTTACAGCAATGGCCATCATGTCTCTCGGACACAAAGCCGTTAGCCTAACCGGAGCTCAAATCGGAATCCGAACGGATAACGTATTTGGAAAAGCCCGTATCATTTCGATTTCCACAGACCGGATGCGNAAGCTTCTCGATNATGGAAACATCGTCATCGCAGCAGGTTTCCAGGGNATCGATGAAGAATTCAACATTACTACACTTGGNCGAGGCGGCAGCGATACAACCGCCGTATCGCTTGCAGCNGTCTTAGGAGCAAGTTGTGAAATTTACACCGACGTGGATGGCGTTTACACCGCCGACCCGCGCGTCGTAANAACCGCTCGCAAACTTTCTCATACCAGTTATGACGAAATGCTCGAAATGGCAAGTTTGGGAGCAGGCGTAATGCATAGCCGCTCTATCGAATTCGCTAAAAAGTACAATGTGCCAGTGCATGTTCGCAGCAGTCAGGAAGATACGGAAGGAACCATCATCTCCACCGTTTCTGAAGATCCAACCCGAGGGGTCAGCGGTGCCGCCGTAACCATGGACGAAGCACGCATCACCCTCACCGGAGTTCCAGACAGACCCGGTAGCAGCAATGCTATTTTCAGCTCCATTGCCCACGCCAATATCACCGTGGACATGATCGTACAGAATGCCGGCGTTGATGGTCTCTCCAACATTTCGTTCACTGTACCTTCAGCGGAACTTACTCCCACCCTGGAAGCCGTCCAACCGTTGGTTGAAACTCTTGGTATTCAACAACTAACCTATCGTGACAACGCNTCCAAAATCTCGGTGGTTGGTATTGGAATGGCGGAACAGTCCGGAGTCTCAGACCGCATGTTCCGTGCGTTGGCTGAACACAGCATCAACATCCACATGATCACAACCAGCCAAATTAAAATTTCTGTCCTCGTTGANCGNGACCAGGCCCTCGAGGCTATCAATGCGGTCCACCAAACCTTTGAGCTCGACAGTGTTTGTCCGGATGCTGTCCCNGCCGAATCACCACAGGCTACTCCGGCGGCCGACCCGGCCGCCGCAGCCAACGAGCTTCAAGGCATGGAAGAACTCGCGATCACCGATATCTCACTCGATTCCAGCCAAGCTAGCATCTCCATCCATGGAGTCACNGATCAGCCGGGAATTGCCGCTACGATCTTCGAGAAAGTTGCTCGAGAAAANATTATTGTCGACATGATCATCCAGAGTTANATNGATGATTCTGACATCGCCAATCTTAGCTTCACCGTTGACCGCNANAATGCCGAACGCACTGTAGCCGTCATCCAGGGNATTCAGGACCAAGTCCCCTTCCAGAAAGTCGTGAGTAATCCGACTGTGGCCAAGCTCAGTGTTTCCGGCATTGGACTGAGGAGTCATACCGGCGTCGCGATCCGAATGTTCCAAAGCCTCGCTGAAGCAGGATTGAATATCGAAATGATTAATACAAGCGAAGTACGAGTGAATGTTGTCGTGGATGACAGTCAAGGACCAGCAGGACTTAAAGCTCTGAATAAAGCATTCGCGGACGTTATTCAGTCTGGCGGCTAGAACGAGGCGAAACCAGCTAGATCGCGATTAATTCTCCACAGCTTCGATTAGCACTTCCTCTTCGATATAAATCGGCAATGGTGGTTCGCAGGTTACCGCAACTGCGATAGCATCTGATGGCCGCGAATCCACCTCAATGATTTGGCCATCCACTTTGACTCGTAAACGAGCAAAATAGGTATGCCCCTGAACTTCTGAAATCAGAACACTGTCTAGTTCTCCGCCTANGGCGTCGACCACGCTACAGAGCAAATCATGNGTCAGCGGTCGCGGTGCCTTAAAATCCTTTACCCGCCGCTCAATACTCGATGCTTCAAATATCCCGATCAGAATTGGAAACGTGCGTTCTCCCTCCACCTCTTTGAGNTAGATAACCTGATGGTCATTGATGTCACTGATGATGATTCGCGAAAGCTTTAATTCGATTGGCATCGGCAAAGATCTCCGGAAAGGCAAATACCTNNGTAGTTATGAAGTATTATACNTGCAATTCAAAATCCAAATNGAAACTAGGTTTGACTACGTAAAGTCTCCAACGATTTTGTCACCGATAAAACCTCTTCTTCCAGCTTAGCCAAGCCTTCACGTTCACGGTGCACAACCTCTTCAGGAGCTCNCGCCACAAAGTTTTCATTAGCTAGTTTCTTCTGNTTNCCCTGGATTTGTCCTTGCAGTTTTTGCAACAACTTCTCGTTGCGTTCAATCTCTACCTCCACGTCAATAAAGTTTTTTAAGTCTACAAATACTTCAATTGCATCAACTCGTACATTGGCACTGTTGACCGGCGGTTCGATACCCTGTCCCCANGCAACGCTNTGAGCGTTGGCCATGGACTGAAAATATCCATCCATCGGCTTTAACAACTCCACAATTTCATCGCTGCAGGCCACGGAGAATTCGACTTCCTGCTTCGGAGCAATATTCTGTCGACTTCGAATCTCCCGAATTGCACGTAACACGTCCTGAAATAAGGAAAACTGATGTTCAATAACCGGGTCAATACGTTGNTNATCCACTTCCGGCCANGTCGCAAGCATAATTGACTCGGTGGCATTACTAAGNTGTGTTAGGCCACGTTGTGGGGCGATTTGAGACAACAGTCCCCAAACTTCTTCTGTGACAAACGGAATCATCGGATGCAAAAGCCGTAAAAGCTGATCCAAAGCATATGCCGTTACTCGCTGGGCGATAGGCTTTGCTTCTNCATCCTGCATACGAGACTTGGTCATTTCAATGTAAAAACTACAGAATTCATCCCAGGCGAAATCATAGATCGCNCGGGCAGCATCNGCATAACCGTAATGNTCAAGCTTNTCAGTCACTTCTTTTGTGACCGAGGANAAGCGACTTAACAACCACCGATCTTCAAAAGCCAAATGGTCATCAGTAACCGGTGCGGCTTCATAACCTGACAGGTTTAGCAAAGTGAATCGTGACGCATTCCACAACTTAGTACAGAAATTNCGAGCGACTTCAAAACGTTCACTCACGACAGGACCAGACGGCAATGCTAAATCGTCTTCTTTGCGAGCCCACTGAGTTCTAAACTCCTGACCACACTGTTGGCACGTAACACGCGGTAATTCACGATTTTTCTTGGTTTGATCCATCAGGGTTCCGCAGTGCGGACACTCGAACTGCACGGGCATCCGGACATCCTGTGTTTCTGTCGTCAGGTATGCNAGGCCGAATCGCAATGCATCGGGACCAAATTTATCAATCACGTCAAGCGGATCGACACCATTGCCTTTACTCTTAGACATGGTCTCCCCGTACCCGTCAAGAATCTTTGGGTGGATAAACACCTCACGAAANGGAACTTCGCCCATATTNTTGAGTCCCATCAAGACCATACGTGCAACCCACAAGGTAATAATGTCACGACTGGTAATTAGGGTGCTTGTTGGATAGAACTTNGCCAGTTCCGAAGTCTGTTCCGGCCACCCCAACGTACTGTGAGGCCACAANGCTGAGCTAAACCANGTATCCAGAACATCATCTTCGCGAACGAATCCAGCTGCGGAAAACTTATCTTCTAAATCTCCGTTCTCATCATTGATACAGATATGAATGACCGCGAACGTCTCGCCGGCATCATCTCCGACCACACGACTCTGCTCATTCAATTCGGCGGTTAATTCAACCTGATAAGCTGCTGCCCCTAACTGGATGTCAGTATCCGCTTCGAGGGTTGCCAGTCGGGCATCCAAATCTGCCTGGTTCTGACAAGCATAGGACCAGATAGGAATCTGATGTCCCCACCATAACTGACGGCTTACCGGCCAGTCACGCTTTTCNCCCAGCCAGTCCAAATAACCTTTNCGGTATCGCTCCGGAAAGATTTNCACGCGNTCATCTTCAACGGCATCCATAGCTGACTGAGCCAATTCCTGCATCCTTACAAACCACTGGTCAGCCAGGTACGGCTCAATAGGCGTTTTACTTCGATCGGAATGAGCCAGATCAATTTCACGATCTTCAATTTGATCNATGAGCCCCAGACTTTCGAGATCTTCGACAACCCGCTTACGAGATTCTTTGATCGTNAGTCCCTGATAATCACCGGCATTCACGTTCAACGTGCCATCAGGTCGCAGNATATTGATCTTTTCGAGTCCACAACGCTGCCCAACTTCATAGTCATTCGGATCATGAGCAGGCGTAATCTTCACACAACCACTCCCCATTTCAGGCTTAGCCCATTCATCAGCCACCAACAAAATCTCTCGATTCATTAATGGCAACATAAGCTTTCGGCCTGCCAATGCCATATCACGAAGCTTGATTAATCCCGGCAGGATCTCTTGTTTACGTTGNTCAAGAGCNTCTAACTGTTCCTGAATCTGTTCTTTTTCTCCAGCTGTAGCATCCTGAAGCTTCACCTCGAGTTCTACCCGAGTTTTTTCCAGAGCACGTTCCGGGTCCGGATGAACGGCAACCGCCGTATCACCCAGCATNGTNTCNGGNCGNGTNGTGGCAACAGTCACGTGCGTTGGCTCGCCTTGCAGAGGATCTACAACCGGATACCGGAAGTGCCAAAAATGCCCCTGAACAACGGCATGGAATACTTCATCATCACTGACCGCCGTCTGTAAAAAGGTGTCCCAGTTTACCAGTCGCTTACCGCGATAGATGTACTTCTTCTTAAAGAGATCATAGAAGGTGGTACGTACTGCTCGCGCACAAATCTCGTCGAGCGTGAATCGCGTACGTTGCCAGTCACAGCTTGAACCGAGCTGTTTTAGCTGAGAGATAATCCGTTTTTCATACTGGCCTTTCCAGTCCCAAATACGCTCCACCAAGGCTTCCCGACCTAGGTCATGACGTGTTTTATTNTCTTCTTCTTTGAGCCTNCGCTCGACAACCGCCTGNGTNGCAATACCAGCATGGTCCGTACCGGGCATCCACAGTGTTTCAAAGCCCTGCATCCGTTTCATCCGGGCCAATACATCTTGCAANGTATTGTTAAGNGCATGCCCCAAATGCAAAGCCCCTGTAACGTTAGGGGGAGGNATCACGATAGAAAAGTGTGGTTTCTCCGAATCCGGATCTCCATGAAAATACCCCGCTTCTATCCAACTATTAAAGATGCGCTCGCTGGCCTCCTTGAAATTGAAGCTGGTAGGAAGCGATTCTGATGAAAATTCAAAGCCCATTGTTACGCTGCTATTTCTTTATTAATGACCTATGTTACGAACAGACAGAAACACGGCAACGTGCTCTTACCCTTCATCCTTGTGGAGCTTGTATTCAATGGCATCAACCAATGCCATCCAACTGGCTTCGATNATGTTTTCACTNACACCAACGGTACCCCAAACNTCCTTTTCGTCTTTNCAATCGATAAAGACTCGGATTCTTGCGGCAGTTCCAGCGTCCGAGTTTACCACACGCACTTTATAGTCGACCAGATGCATCTCTCGTAATTGCGGATAAGTATCACTCAGTGCTTTTCGGATGGCAGCATCCAAAGCATTCACCGGACCATCTCCTTCAGCCACTTCATGNCGCACATCATCNTTGACTTTAACTTTTACTGTCGCTTCATTTGTAACCGTGCCGTCGGCCTGCACACCAACTCCNACGTGNTATTTAACACGATCGAAGTGAGGATTGTAATTTCCTGCACATCGTTGGACCAGCAAAGCAAAAGAGGCTTTGGCTGCCTCAAACTGGAACCCTTCATTCTCCAAACGAACAACTTCGGCCAGAATTTCACGCATCAAGACATCATCATCAGGAAGAGCGTATTCCGCTGACAACGCTTTTACATTGCTGCGGCCCGACAATTCACTAATAAGAATCCGCCGTTCGTTACCAACAAGTGCCGGATCGAGATGTTCGTAAGTGCTGGCTGCTTTGGCTACGGCATGAGCATGCATACCACCTTTATGAGCGAAGGCACTGCGACCAACAAATGGCTGCCCGTTACGAAGGTTCATATTGGCGGTTTCATATACAAANCTTGAAAGTTCAGTGAGATGTTCAAGATTAGAGCCGCCCAAAACNTCGTATCCGGTCTTTTTCAATGCNAGATTCGCAATCACTGAAATCAAATCCGCATTACCACAACGTTCACCAATTCCATTAATGGTTCCCTGCACCTGCACGGCACCGGCGTCGACACCTGCCAATGAATTCGCTACTGCTAATTCNCTGTCGTTATGACAATGAATCCCAATNGCGACTCCAAATTCAGCCACCGCNTGGCCTGCAGCGGNTGTTAGCTCTGCAATCTCTTCCGGCAATGAACCACCGTTGGTATCGCATAACGCCACCAACGTTGCGCCAGCCTCGGCCGCGGAACGAATTGTTTGCCNCGCATAATCAGGNTTGGCCTTCCAGCCATCAAAAAAATGCTCCGCATCGTATATTAATTCACGGCCTTCTCCAACAAGAAAGGCCACGCTATCTGCGATCATCTGCAAATTCTCTTCCAAGGTAACTCGCAACACTTCCGAAACATGGAAGTCCCATGTTTTACCAACCACAGTACAAACCGGCGCTCCACTATCTCGCAACGCCAGCATCCCTGGATCCTCNGCAGCGTCTACGCCTCGGCGACGCGTCATNCCAAACGCGCANACTTTAGCATGCNTCAGGTTCAGTTCCTGCACTCGCTGAAAAAACTGCTCGTCTTTTTCGTTAGACAGCGGGTAACCGCCTTCAATNTAATCGACGCCGATTTCATCCAAACGCTGTGCGATCTGCAGTTTGTCTTCAAGTGACAGACTTACACCCTCTCCCTGNGTACCATCACGGAGGGTTGTATCATAAATCTGAATTGTCTTGGTGGTCATTTTCTTTCCTGACATGGGGTTAGTAACACTGTTACTAAAAAAGCCCTGAGACCGTTNACAGGTCTCAAGGCTTTCATGATGTTCTGATTTGCCTGTTACCTGCTTCTAGGTCGAAATGCTTACACTGTTGACCACGCGGCNCGGAATAATATTTCCGGCCATAATNATGTTCTTATTATCAAGATGGATGATCTGGTGCATCGGTCAGCAAAAGCAAAAAACAGGTTAATTACAGTGGTTTTCACCACCATTTTTAGGTTATGCGCAATCCCGCAAACTGTCAACCAACAACATCGCCGATTAAGGAAACTTCACTTTAACAACCGCTTTATGAACATATTCTGTGGTTGCCANAGGAGCATGNATATCCTGNGGTAAGAAGACNGCAAAACTACCTTTTGGCACCTGGATCCAACTCTCGGGTCGATCATAAAAGAACTCCAGATCCTTTTCTGAGTCATACGGCTGCTTGATTCGTTCCACAAAGTCCCGCTCAAGCCAGCCGATTATATCGACCCCATCCATCACATACTGAATATCCAGATAATTACGGTGTGCTTCAAGCATGGCCCGGTCACGTCCTACTCCATCGCCCCGAGCGATAATAGCATACACTTCATGCCCCTGAATCTCGTGCACGCCATCTTCGAGCGTTGCTAAATCTCCTCGTTTGAGAAACTCAAATCCTTTTTGAATAAGTGGGGCAACATTATGGTAACTAGAAGCATTAGCCAAGCGATCAACTATCATTTTGCAACGTTCCTCTCAGACGACATATCACCGCCGTCGTTAAAACCTACTGATCAAATTCCTGATCGACCTCATCTGCCCAGGAATCATCTTCTTCACACTCTTCCCAAAGTTTTTCTTCCTCTTCGGTCCCGGCAACCGCCACGGCTGCTTTCTTACGAACTTTGGCTAGTGAAATAGTAGGCTCTTCCTCTTCATACTCCTCGTCCTCATAGACATATTCGACGTCGTCTTCCAATCCTGCTTCGTCAACCTCGACAACTTCATCTGCCGACAAAAACTCCTCAACCTGAATATCTTCACCGTCAGGCGTTTCATCGCATTCCGCTTCCTGCTGCACGCCTGCAGTCTCAGGAGCACTACGTCCGCTGTGCTTGATTAATTCCCATTCCTCCATGGTCATCAGAATTTCCCGAGCACTTGAACCGTTGTGTTGACCGACGATTCCATCTTCCGCCATATAGTCAACCATTCGAGCAGCACGACCGTAGCCAATTCCCAATGCACGTTGCAGCAACGAACAACTACCCCGTCCTTCACGCAAGACGACTTCAATCGCACTTTCATAGAGGTCATCTCGCTTTCGAATCGCCTCGGCATCGATCTCACCTTCCTGGTCGACCTTCAGACTCACAAGTTCGTGTTCAAATTTCTGTTCAACCAGAGTGCATTGCTCAACTACGCGCTCAATCTCATTGTCGGACAGGAAGGTCCCCTGCCCACGCACTAACGTACTTGTCCCAGGCCACAGGAATAACATGTCTCCGTTGCCCAGCAGTTTCTCTGCACCCATTTCGTCCAATACAACACGACTATCCGTTCGACTTGCAACCTGAAATGCCAAACGAGCCGGCAAGTTAGATTTAATCAGGCCTGTAATAACATCGACGGTAGGCTTCTGGGTTGCGAGAACCAGATGAATCCCGACCGCACGACTTTTCTGAGCCAGTCGAATAATATGTTGTTCAACATCCTTACCCGCAGTCATCATCAAGTCAGCTAATTCATCAGCGACAATCACGATATAAGGCATGTGTGTCGGCACTTCCTCCATTTTCGCAATCTTAGTACCCAATCGCTCGCGAATCTGTTCTTCACCGAGCTCATTAAAACTAGAAATATGCCTTACGCCAGTTTGGGCTAAGAGGTGATAACGCTCTTCCATTTTCTCAACCGCCCAGGCAAGAATAGCCTCAGCTTTCTTCATATCCGTAACAACCGGGTGCATGAGATGTGGCAATTTACCGTACACGGACAATTCCACCATCTTTGGATCAATCATTAGTAGTCGAACTTCATCCGGACGACGTGCCATGAGAATCGACGATACGATTGTGTGCAGACAAACCGACTTACCTGACCCCGTACGTCCTGCAATCAACAAGTGAGGCATTTTACATAGGTCAACAGCAATGGAATTACCGGAAACATCTTTTCCGAGATAAATTGGTATCGCCATTTTACCAGTTTTATCGTTCGAGTCTTCAATCACCTCCCGCATCCGTACAAGTTGTTGTTCGCCATTAGGCACTTCGATCCCAACAGAATTCTTCCCGGGAATCGGAGCCACAATCCGAACACTTGGAACGCGCAAGGCAATCGCAATATCGTCACTAAGACTGGCAATCTTGCTCAACCGCAAACCAGCTTCCAATTCGATTTCATACTGTGCAATCACGGGCCCCGTTTCAATATCAACCACTTTGACATTGAAACCGAATTCCTTAAATGTCTTTTCCAGAATACGGGCCTTCTGCCGTACTTCGCTCTCCTGAGACTCGAAATCTATCATCGCTCGTCGTTCAAGTAGTTGATTACTAGGCACTTCGTATTCAGCAAATTGCTCTGCAATTGTCGATGCCGATTCCAAAGATTCCATTAACTGCTCACGTTCAGTCTTCTCTTCATCCAACGGTGGTGCGGATTTCCCGATAACTTTGGCCGGCGTCGCGGGCACGATCGGCGGTTCAACCCGGCTAGGGGCTTGCTCTGCCAGAGTGGCCTTCTTTTTCATCTGAAAATGTGGGCGAGGCAGTTTTCGGCGTTTACGTTTCTTTTTAGAGATCGGTTCCTCGTCTTCAACGGCTTGTTCTTCATCGTCTTCAAATTCACGGGTGGCGTGGGACGACATACGGCGACCACTAATCCTGATTTCAGGCTCAAT
>PAJC01000015.1 GCA_002705165.1 Planctomycetaceae bacterium
ACTGCATACATTCCTGGTTTTCCAGTAATTTACTCTCGCGAAAATTGAGCCAGAATTCAGAGGGTGTGGTCATATCTTAATTATTAGTATTGAGCACCTGTTCCGGAAAGCTCTCGGCTTCCGGCTAGTACTTCATTTGCCGTCTTGCTAATGATTTCACAGGCTGTGGAAACTTGTTCGGTTGAGACATCTAGGTGAGTTACCAACCGAATTCGCTGTGGGCCTAATGCTAAACATCGGACGCCTTGCGAGTCTAGTTCACCGGCAAGTGCCGCGGCCGTTCCAATTTTTTGATCAATATCCATCATGACGATGTTTGTATCGACCGGGCCGGATAATGAGAGTCCGTCAGTGGTCTTGACCATAGCGGCTAGGTGCTGAGCGTTTTCGTGGTCCTGCGTCATGCGTTCGAGGTTGTTTTGTAAAGCGAAAAGAGCACCGGCGGCGATAATGCCTGCCTGACGCATGCCTCCCCCAAATGCTTTGCGGTGTCGACGAGCGTAATACATTTGTTCTTTAGTCCCGCAAAGTGCTGAACCAACAGGTGCTCCCAGACCTTTACTAAAACAGATGGAAACGGTGTCAAAGTGACTGGCCCATTTCTTGGCCGAGATCCCGGTGGCTGTCACTGCATTGAATAGTCGCGCTCCGTCGAGGTGAGTCTTTAACCCGTTTTCATGAGCCCATTGGCAGATCTGTTCAACGTTGNCATANGGTTGAACTCGGCCNCCACCTCGATTGTGTGTGTTTTCCAAACATAAAAGTTTGGTAATCGGGAAGTGTTCGTTATCTGCTTTGATCGTTCCGAGTAATTGATCCGGTTCGAGGATGCCGTTGTCGCCTGCAACGAGTGACGGTGAGAGCCCGCTAAGCGAGGCGTAGGCACCTTGCTCATAATTATAGATGTGACAACCTGNNTCACAGATGAATTCATCTCCAGGACGGCAGTGGACTCGTAGGCCGATTTGATTTGTCATTGTTCCAGANGGCATAAAGACGGCAGCTTCTTTGCCGGTCAACTCCGCGATCAATTCCTGTAATGCTCCGACGGTTGGATCGACATCAATGACATCATCGTCGACTTCACAATTTGCGATAAAGTCTCTCATCGCTGCGGAGGGTTTGGTTACAGTGTCGCTACGGAGATCGATAGATATGGACATAGTGATAATCGAGCCAGAGCTCTTCGAGGGGAATTGGTTTTGGAAAAGGTAACAGTAGGCCTGANAGCTATCCTGNCTACTTCCATTATGAAGACCTGAAAAGCCGCTGGGAATTACCTAGAAGAGGATTAACCGTGATTATGTCGAAATCCNATTGGNTGCCCGCTAACGCGGTGTCTGCCACTGGAGTTGGGAGATAAGGAGATATCGGCTAGTCCGGAACACCGAATCTGAGTCAGGAATTGCGGGGGTTACCAAACCACCGGTCTCTGACCACAATGAATAANGAAAGAAATGNCCCGCAAATCATCTGTTTTAGCCATGTCAGACTCACCTCTTAACATTCAACGCATTAACACTCGACACGACAATGTCCAGGAAGCTTTGGCATCGCTGCGCNAAAAGCTGTCACCTCAGGGAAATATTGTGAGTGAAGCAGGTCGTCAACGCACGGTGGCCGTATTTGGGGAACCATTAACTCCTCAACAGGTCGTTGAGCGGATTTGTACTGAAGTCCAGCAAGATGGCTTGCTGGCCGTCCTGAAATATAATCAATTGCTCGATGAGGCTGAGCTAACGGCCGACACACTGCGTGTAAGTGGCGAGGAGTTGGAAGCAGCTCATGCGTCTGCCGCTCCCGAATTCTTGGCAACGATCCGTCGAATCCGTGACAACATTATGGAGTTTCAAACGGCGATTCTCCACAAAGAGGTTGGTATTCAACGATCTTCGGGTGTTAAGCTGACGCAACGCTATACACCAATGAGACGTGCAGGTNTGTGTATTCCGGGTGGTGCAGCAGCCTACCCTTCTACGGTATTGATGGCCGCAGTTCCGGCTCTAGCAGCGGGGGTAGCTGAGATTGCTGTCATGGCTCCGCCGACAGATTTTGGCTCTAATAATCCAGATCTGCTAGCGACCTGTCACGAGATCGGAATTAAAGAAGTCTATCGCATGGGTGGGGCTCATGGAGTAGCCGCTTTGGCCTATGGTCTGGAAAACCTTACGCCGGTCGATATTATTGTTGGCCCGGGTAACCTCTTTGTCGCATTGGCTAAAAAGTTAGTTTATGGTCAGGTTGCGATTGATTCGATTGCCGGACCAAGTGAAGTTGTTGTGATTGCCGATCAGACAACTCGGGCGGATTACACTGCGGCCGATTTGTTAGCTCAAGCTGAACATGCTCCCGGAGCAAGTATTCTTGTGACATGGAGTGAAGAGGTATTGGAAAAGACTGCAAAGGAATTGGACCGTCAAGTTGCAACACTCAGTCGAGAAGATCTCACTCGTCAAAGTCTGGAAGACTTCGGGGCTTTGATTCTAGTGAAGGATCAGGACGAGGCGGTAGAGATTACCAATTTGATTTGTCCTGAACACCTACACATCGCTGTNGANGAGCCCTATGAGTTGCAGCGGCGTCTGACAACGGCAGGGGCTACATTTTTGGGGAACTACACACCTGTGGCACTGGGGGACTATGTTGCCGGGCCTTCGCATACACTGCCGACCGCTGGAACGGCACGTTGGGCCTCCGGACTCTGTTCGAACGATTTTCTGCGTTCAAGTAGTGTCCTGGAATTCACACGTGAGGCGATGCTTGAAGTGGCAGGTGATGTGCGGCGAATGGCGGACAAAGAAGGACTTACTGCTCACCGGGCCAGTGTCGACATTCGTGTGAACGGTTGACTGAATAGATTAGAGTATTGATTCGATGACATTTGTACGAGATAANATTTCACGATTAGCAGGGTATGTGCCTGGCGAACAACCACAGAGTGGCAAGTTCATTAAGCTTAATACCAACGAAAATCCGTATCCGCCTTCAGGCAAGGTGGTCGAAGCGATTCAGGTTGCTGCGGAAAAACTAGTTCGCTATCCGGATCCTGTTTCTACCGCCTTTCGATTAGCGGCAGGCGAAGCGTTGAATGTTGATCCGGATTGGATTGTGTCCGGCAACGGTAGTGATGACATCCTTACAATACTGACACGATCTTTTGTCGGTCAGGGAGACTTGATTCGTTTGCCTAATCCCAGCTATATCCTGTACCGGACTTTGGCTGAGATTCAGGGAGCAGATTATGAAGAGGTGGATTTCCATGACGATTGGTCGTTGCCCAATTCATTTTCTNCTGTCGATAATCGCTTGAAATTGGTCTTCCTTCCTAACCCGAACAGTCCTACAGGGACGGTGGTTAGTCAGGCAGAGATTCTTGAACTGGCAGAACGGTTGCCCTGCCCGATTCTGATCGATGAGGCCTACGTGGACTTTGCAGAATTTAACTGCATTGATTTGGTCAAGCAAAACGAAAAAATTATGGTGTCGCGTACCCTAAGTAAGTCTTACGGGCTGGCAGGTCTGCGATTCGGCTTTTTAGTGGCTCAACCACCAATTATTGAGCAGTTGTTAAAGGTGAAGGATTCCTACAACTGCGATGCCTTGTCGATTGCCGGTGCTACGGCGGCGATTTCTGACCAACAGTGGTTGCAGGAAAATGTTGCAAAGATCAAAGCGACACGTCGGACATTACAGGAAAAATTGACACAATTGGGATTTGATGTAATACCGTCACAAGCCAACTTTGTTTGGTGTACGCACCCAACTTCTGAACTGAAGCCTATTTACGAGTATCTCAAAGAGAACCGCATCCTAGTGCGGTATATGAGCTATCCTAACTGGAAGGAAGGTCTCCGTATTAGCGTGGGTACCGATGACCAGATAAATGCTTGTTTGAGTTTAATTCAAAGTAAGGTGTAACCGATGGCTCGTACGGCTGAAATTGATCGTAAGACTGCCGAAACCGATATCCAACTTTCTATCAACCTCGATGGCAGTGGCCAATCTGATATTCAGACGGGAGTCGGATTCTTTGACCACATGCTGGAATTGTTTGCCAAGCATGCAGTGATTGACCTTACCGTTCGTGCCAACGGAGACTTGCACGTGGACCAACACCACACAGTGGAAGACACGGGTATATGTCTCGGCCAAGCGGTAAAGGAAGCTCTGGGTGATAAAGCAGGTATTCGGCGCTACGGCCACTTTTCCCTGCCAATGGAAGAAACATTGGTGGATGTAGTGATTGATTTAAGTGGNCGTTACTANATGGTGTTCAATGCNGAGTTTCCGAGTTCNAAGATTGGCGATTTTGACAGCGAGCTCGTAGAGGACTTTTGGCAGGCTTTTGCCGCAAACATACTGGGTAACTATCACGTGAACGTCCACTACGGTCGCAACAGTCATCACATTAGTGAAGGTATCTTCAAGTGTACGGCTCGCGCTTTTCGAATGGCCGTTGAAGCGGATCCCCGAATGAAAGGTGTCATCCCTTCAACCAAGGGTACACTTTAAGATTTTCTCGTAATTAGCAACAGGAAAAGAGCTGGGGCTATGATCCCTCAGCTCTTTTTTGTGTAGCCCAATAATAGATTCTTAATCGATATCCTGTTCTAAGTATCGTGCGAGCTTGTGGAAGTCACTGTTCGTTTTGATGTAACGCACAACCGTCACGAGATTCTCTGGATCCACAAGTTCTTCAAACGGCACATAACGCAGGTCGAACTGATTCTTGACGCTGACCATGACACCNTCCAGTCCTTCTTCCACTAACGCCCGGAATGCTCCAACCCCCAACTGACTCCCCAGCATGACGTCGAACGCCGTAGGCTGAGTGCAGCGGGATTCATATCCCAACTGNAGGCCGTTNATTTTACGAGTTTTACCGGTTGCCGTTTCATAAGCAGCACTCAATCGTTTCGTTAGGATTTGGCAAAGATTGATTTGGGAAATCGCAATGTGCCCATGGTCATCGCGTGGTATGCCCTCCAAATAGCTGTGAGGGAGATACTCGGCCAGACCTTCTGCNACCACAATCACGCCAAACTCTTTGCCCTGCTCTTCGCGTTTTATCATTGTGCGAACAGCGCGGTCCATCAGTTTTTCCATATTCATGATTTTGCGAGTTTCTTCTTGGCCGGTTGCTGGATTGGTGATTGTCTCCTCAGCTGCATAGTCTCCTTCAACGTCTTCCACGCTAATTGCCAGACAGGCTTCACCTGAAATCGCTGCTCCATAGGCCAACCAGCCCGCACTGCGTCCCATNGCTTCGCAGAGGAAATAAGCACGACCTGCGGCTGCATCNAACATTAGATTGCGTATTTCTGTTGCCAGGAAATCAACGGCCGAGAAAAATCCAAAAGTAAAGTCGATTCCCATGTAGTCATTGTCGATCGTCTTTGGCAGGTGGACGATCGGNATTTTCTTCGAGTCGTCGCCCAGTGTATCTTGAAATAGCTTGAACTTATTGGCTGTTTTTAGGGTGTCATCACCGCCAATCGAAATAAANGCATCCACATTCAGAGAACGCAGAGCATTGTAGGTGCGGAGCATAGGAGCGGTTCGTTCAGCGTCGCTTAGGTGTTCGGGCTTGGAAATCACCTTCCCCGGGTTTGCTCGGGCAGTGCCAATGATAATCCCCGGAGTTGTACGTGCTCTCTCCAGNCAGTCTTCGCCGAGAATGACGTAGTCTTTCCCCTCTTCAAGCGGAGTGTTCCCATCGTATTCCTGCAGAGAGGAATAACCATGTCGGATACCAATGACTTCCGTACCACCGCGGGTGAAGGCAATCGCTGCGGCACCGATAACTGAATTAGCGGCGGGAGCCGGACCACCTGAAAACAGGATTGCGACGCGTTGAATAGGATTCTCAGTTGTCTTTGGTCTTGCCAGCGGATCGCTCATGACGGAATAAGCTCCAGAGTTATTGAATGCATAAAAGTTGTTAGCAAAGCCTAAGTTTAAGCTTAGCTTGAAAGATCGAAAACCACTGCCCGCAAAAAACAGGCAGCGCAACACACATAGATAGATCGTTCGCGGAAATAGCTAGGACAGAAATACGTTTCTCTAGAAAGTGCGTTCGACAAATTTCGTATCGATCGTTCCTGCTGCGAACTCAGGATGGTTGAGGACTTTCTTATGGAATGGTGCCGTTGTCTCGATTCCTTCCACCTTCAGTTCGTCCAAACAGCGAAGCATGGTTGCAATGGCTTCTTCACGAGTCGGGCGATGAACTAATAGCTTCGCGATCATGGAGTCGTAATAAGGTGGAACAGTGTAACCGGCGTGTACGTGGGATTCCCAGCGTACACCAAGCCCGCCTGGGATTATCAGATGCTCGATTTTTCCCGGACATGGTTGGAAGTTTTTGTCAGGATTCTCCGCATTGATACGGCATTCGATTGCGTGACCTTCACACTTCACATCTTCCTGCTTGAAGGGAAGTTCTTCACCCGAAGCGACAATGATTTGAGATTTGATCAGATCGATTCCTGTTACCAATTCAGAAACCGGGTGCTCTACCTGAATACGAGCGTTCACTTCGATAAAGTAGAAATTGTTATCTTTGTCGACAATAAACTCGACAGTGCCAGCGTTGAAGTAATTTGCTTCGCGAATCATGCGAACAGCAGCGTCACAGATGGCATTGCGAGTCTCGATGGGGAGGTTGGTCGCCGGAGATTCTTCAATCAGCTTTTGATGGCGTCGTTGAGTCGAACAGTCACGTTCCCACAGGTGAATCACATTGCCGTGCTGGTCAGCAATAACCTGAACCTCCACGTGACGAGGGCTACCAACGTATTTTTCGATGTAGATGCCCGGGTTACCAAAGGCAGCAGCGGCTTCCTGTTGAGCAGCCTGAATCGCATTTTCCAGATCATCTTCCGTCTCTGCTACACGCATCCCTTTGCCACCACCGCCAGCGGTAGCTTTGATGAGTACGGGGAAGCCTATCTCCGCAGCGACTTTCTTGGCTTGTTTGATATCTTCGATTAGACCATCAGAACCTGGTACAACAGGTACGTCTGCGGCAACCGCCATTTTACGAGCCGTGTTCTTATCCCCCAGTTTNTCCATGGATTCCGGAAGCGGGCCGATGAAGTCGATTTCGCAATTGCGACAAACGTCATTGAAGTGAGCGTTTTCGGAGAGGAATCCGTAACCAGGATGAATCGCATCGGCGTTACCAACTTCCGCGGCACTAATGACGCGATCGATTTTGAGATAGCTTTCATTGGAGCGAACACCACCAACGCAATAAGCTTCATCCGCGAGGTCAAGATAGGCTGAGCCCCGATCCCCTTCACTGTAGATTGCGATGGTTTCAATGCCCAGCTCTTTACAGGCTCGGATAACGCGAAGTGCGATTTCGCCTCGGTTTGCGACTAGGATACGTTTGTACATAGGTCGTGTCGTCTGTTATCTGAAGGACGGATTCGGTGTCAGCTTGGTTAGCNGATGAATCGCGTTAGCCGCGAGTATCTACTTTGAACATGGGCTTGCCACAGTCAACGGGGTCCTGGTCGTTTACCAGAACAGCGACAATTTTGCCGCTGATTTCTGCCGGAATTTCGTTGAAGACTTTCATCGCTTCTACGATACAGACGGTAGTGTCCTTACCCACACTGTCACCCACTTTGATAAATGCCGGTGAATCTGGATTTGCTGATCCATAAAAAGTACCAACCATTGGGCTGTCGATTGTNACGATGTGCTCACCTTCCTCGTCAGCCGAAGCGTCATCGGCANGAGCGACTGGTGCCGCAACGACAGGGGATGGGGCAGNAGNGATAGGCTGAGCAACTCCTCCACGAGAAAGTCGGACTTTCTGACCGTCTTGCTCCAGATCGATTTCGGTTAAGTCATTTTCCTTCATGAATTCAACGTATTGAAGGAGACGTTCCATATCGAAGACGTTACTGGATTTCGCCATGGTCTAGTGTTCTTCCTCTAATGAAGCTTTGTTTTATCGATAATTAGCAATTCTAAGCATAATTGCCGAAAACTACTAAGGGGTTTTCACCTTATTTATAATGACTATGTATCCCCATTTATCGGCTTTTTGATGCNATTAACAACTAGTTTTTCCCATCAATTAGAAAAAACCTAGAGTTGAACGATTGTATCTTCCAGTTTCTTAGGCACGCTCGTCAACACTTCATGGNCGTCCTTCGTGACCAACACATCATCCTCGATACGTACTCCTCCCCATCCAGGTAGATAGATTCCTGGTTCTACGGTTACAACCATGCCAGNTTGTAGTGGTGTGTGTTGATTTGAGGCTAAACGTGGATATTCGTGAATAAATGTTCCGATTCCGTGTCCCAGACTATGTCCGAAGTACTTTCCGTAGCCTGCATTGGCAATGTGATTACGGGCTGCGGCATCGACTTTGCTCATGATCGCCCCCGGTTTTATTGCCTTGATGGCTTTCAGTTGTGCCTGTANTACGGTGTTATAAACCTTTTCGNATTTGGCCGTTAGCTTGCCCGTTACAATTGTTCGAGTGATATCACTGAGGTAGCGATCGTAATCCGCGCCCCAGTCAAATAAACAAAAATTATCNTCCCCGATACGTTGTTCCCCAGGCTGGGCGTGTGGCAGGGCCGCTTGAGGTCCTACGGCTACAATCGGGTCAAAGCTGGTTCCGCGACCGCCAAATTGTCGAATCTGATGTTCCAGATTGAATGCGATTTCTTTTTCAGTCTGATCGGCGGTCAACGAAGCTTTGATAACCTCAAAGGCTTTCTGAGCAGCTTTCACAGCTTTACGAATCGTCGCGATTTCTTGCTTGTCTTTGATCTCACGGAGCTTCTCAACCATACTCGATGTCGTTGCTAGATTGACGTTCGGCAAAGCCTTGGAAAGTGCTTCGGCCTGTCCGAGAGAAAGTGAGTTGCCCTCGAGGGCAACGGACGAGACTTTGGCTTTGGTGATCAGCTTCCTGCTCGCTTCAACCATTGACTGCACCGACGGACGAATGAAGCAATCAATATCAGGACAGTCGTGTTCGATTTCCTGGATGTATCGGAAGTCGCTGATAATGACGGTGTTCTTCGGTAGTACAAGCAGGTAGCTGGAGTCGCCACTAAAACCAGAGAGGTAGGTGACGTTTAACTCGTCGGTCACTAACATGGCAGCGATGCCTTGTCGTTTTAGTTCNGCTCGAAGTTTCTTGCGGCGTTGTGCGTATCGGCTCATGTCTAAAAAGTCGTTCCTGCGAGGAAGGGGGTGTAAGCGTGGTGTTTGTTCTTAGGGCTCCGAATNGCTCGTCGGAGTCCGTGGGTGGTTGTTTTCGTCGACTTTGACGACAATCGGTGTGTGNGGAAGCTCATCTTCAGAAAACTGAGCGTAACTGCAAATGATTACCATGTCACCAGGTTTCATCAGGTGAGCTGCCGCTCCATTAATGCAAATTCGCCCCGAATTTCGCTCGGCCAGAATGGCATAGGTGGTTAGTCGAGTGCCACGGGTGATGTTGTAGATATCCACCTGTTCATGATCGTGAATGTCGGCTAATTCGAGCAACGCTTCATCGATAGACACCGAACCATCGTAGTCCAATTCGGCTTCGGATACCGTCGCCCGGTGAATCTTGCTTTTTAAATATGTGCGAATCATGCAAGTATGGTTTTCAACTTGGATGGGAATGAAAAAGGGAGATATAGACATACGTCCCGCCTTCTATCTTATGATAGAATCCCGTTTCTGTTGAGATGGGGTTGGCTCGGTTTCCGGCATACTTTGGCCTCGGTTGCATAGCGTCAGCTATCCGCCAAGCTCGGCGATCACGAAGGCTAAGCCGATAATCGCAAAGCAGGTTAGTACAGAAAGAGTAAATCCGATAATGTCTGCTTTTGTCGGCTTTTGAATCTCCAGTTGGCTGTTAGGAAACAGTTTTACGCGATCAGGCTTCTTTTCACCTGCATAGACTGCTTCGAGTTTTGCTCGATCCGCTTCCGGATCGGGGAGTACTTTAGTTTTCATCTTGGCGTAGTACCGATTTAATGCTTCCTCGGAATTGCGAGCACCGGTAACGCTGGTGATCAAACTGGCAATAATCATTACTAGGAAGGGCATAATGATCTTTGGTACTAACTCCAGAGCACTGCGGTTGGCTTTTGATTGTCCGGCAATATCNACACCCAATGGGAGAAAGAAGGCAAGATTGAGCTTGAAGTTGCCATCTCCTTGCATCTCAGTACTCTGCGGGTAGCCAAATGTGGTAACCGTTTTGTCACCTTCGGTGANGGTANTTACCACGATTGGCTTGATGCTGGAATTCACGGGTACGACACGGTCCCAAAAGATTGACTGNCCNCCGGTGTAGAGCTTGGGAGTGCCGTCATTGTTGGTTTCAAATTCGCGAGGACTNGAAACATCAATTCTGTCTTTACCCACTTCCANGACCATTAGATCAGTTCCCGCTTGATTAGGAACCTTGATCTGGGTTCGTTCTTTATTGATGAACTCGGGCTTGAGTCTTTCATGAGCAGCCTTTTCAATGTCTGCTCGATCTTTACTGCCAAGGGCAGCGGCCTTTTCTTGCCACGCTTCAAGTTGCAAGGCGAGGTGTTTACGAATGGAGACCTTGTCTAGNACCTCTCGGGAAACGGTGTGTGTCATGGGCGAAGCCTGTAGGAATGNATCACTCGTTCGCCAGCNAGGAACAATCATTGGTCCAAAATAAGGAATCATTGTAAAAAANAGCAGGCAGTAGGCCACNGTTATCCAGGCAGCTTTAGTCGTTGCTCGACGCCAGTACATCCCAATCCAGAAGGGTGCCGCGAAGACGAGAGTGAACCAAAACGTGATTGTTAATTGTTGGATCATGTCGAAGATCAGCAGTGAAAACATGATAGAGCCACTGACGATGATCGTACCTGTGATCTTTCCCGTTAAAAGGCAATTCTTTTCCGAGGCATTAGGATTGAGGAATGGGACGTACAGGTTCCGAACGACTAATCCCGATCCAACAATCATGTAGGCATCCACGCTACTCATGAGTGCCGCCAGTAGGCAGGCCAGCATTAGCCCTCGTAGTCCCGGCCCAAGCAATTGCATGGAAGTGTACCCCCAGGCTTGATCAGGATCCTTAATTAAATCGGGTATGTCCGCATAGAGTGTCGCTGCGACGAGTCCGGTCAGAACCCAGCCGAGAGTACAGAATCGTTTGAGGAAATTCCCCACAACGAGACCGATACGAGCGTCCTTTTCCGTTTTCGCGCTTCCACCACCGGTGGCGATGAAGTGCGGCTGAACGACAATGCCAAATAAATTGGAAAAGACAATGGCGACCAGGTAGGCCAAAGAGAAATCGGCACCCGCTCCGCCCATGAGATCAAAGAATGACTCTGGCAACTGTTCGTGCATGACACTGAAACTNCCCTCGCCATCCGGGTTTAGCTGGGCATCTCCATGAAGAGCATTAAGTCCCAGGGGAATCAGCATGCAACTCAAAATGATGACGCAGATCCCTTGAATTAGGTCGGTAAAGTAAGCGGCCGTTAATCCACCGAGCATTCCGTAGAGCAATACGATAATGCCTACGGCAGGTACCAGAATATATTGCAGTTCAATTTCGCTGCCAAACAAAGTGACGTGCTCGCCGATCATCGGCGCTGCAGTTTTGGCGATGGCTGAAAAGAACATGGAGCCATAGATCATGAAAAAAACCACGCCGAAAATGGCATAAGCTCCCCCAAGNTTTTTGCTTTCGTANCGCTCGACATACCAGTCNCCTAAAGTCAGATGTCGCATCCGGCGATACCAAACACCAGTGATCCAGTAAAAAGGTGTGACGAACAACCAGTACATCACACCCCACATTCCATTCATCCCTTTCGTGAATGTGCCGCTGCCGGTGATGATAGGGTCCTGCGGTCCGGTGCCAGCGCCAAATGCAGCAAAGGTCTGCATCAGTTTTCCAAATCCACGACCTCCCATAAAGTAATCTTCCTGCCTTTTGTTCAGGCGGGCACAGTAGATCCCGATGGCAACCAAAACAAGGAAGTAAATGCCAAGGACGATGTAGTCGGGAAGACCGATGTATTCGGGTGTCATAAGGGGGATCCGGAGAACTAGAGGTGAATGGTTTTAGATGGAGAGGATAGTTTCGGCAGGATGGAGTGCGTGTCGAGTTTTGCACATAACTTAATATCGCTAACCATGCCCACTTGTTGCAAGTTTTTCCCGCCACGGCTCACCAATAATTTTTCGAAGATGCTTCGGTTAAGATCGGCACTTTGTTCACACTGCTGCCAAAGGTCGATTGCCAAAAGTGCCTGATCATTTTGTCGACTTGAATTGCGACCGGCTGCTAATGCTCCGGCGAGTAATGCGTCTTCCAGCGTGATCTCACCATTCGTACCGGCACAAACAATATTGACTTTGGGATGTCCGGCAATCGCATTAGCAACGGCTGTTAAGTTGGCAAAGGCTGCGATGAGAATCTGGTCGGCCCCAAGGCAGGCCATTAAGGCCCGGGTACCATTGGTCGTGGTCAATGTGATTTCCTTGTTGGCAACGCGGCTCTGGGTGTATTCGGCCGGAGAGTTCCCAAAGTCAAATCCCTCAAGTCTTTTACAGTCGCGTTCACCTCCCAGCAGACTACCGGTTCCCGCCGCCACTTTACGAGCTTCTTCGACCGTGACAACCGGAGTAATGGAGGCCGCCTGATTTCCCAATGCGTTAACAATGGTTGTGGTCGCTCGCAGAACATCAATTACGACACAAAGGGAGTCGTTGATGATGTTGTCAGCAGCGATTAAATCGGGAAGCAAAAAGACGTTTGTTTGTGACATGGGAAGAAAATCAGCGGTTTATGACAGGTGGTGGCTCGTGGATAATTCCCACAGTGAGATGTTAGAGTTACTATACAGTATCAGTCCTCCAGTAGGAGGGCTGGCGGTGGGTGGATCCTCAAAGGATTTTTGTAACTTCATGGTTAAAGTAGATAAATCGAATCAGCGAGTGCAGCGGATGTTTGGCCAGATTGCGTCAAACTACGACCGCATGAATCATCTCTTGTCGATGAACGTGGATCGCTACTGGCGTTGGCGAACGGTTCGGAAAGTGTCGCCCTCAGGGGATGCACCGATCCTGGATATTTGTACAGGTACCGGAGATCTCGCATTTGCATACTGCCGAAAAGCAGGTGACGGAGTGCCGGTGCTCAGTGCAGACTTCACGCGGGAAATGCTGCAGATTGGCGAGGGAAAAAAGAGACGCAGGTCCATCTATAAAAACGTTCGATTTATCGAAGCTGATGCTCAGCACCTGCCATTTGATGACGACACCTTTCAGATAGTATCCGTTTCATTTGGCCTGCGTAATATCGCCGATACAGATCGGGGTCTAAGTGAAATGGCCCGGGTTTGCCAGCCTGGCGGGAAAGTGGCAGTGCTTGAGTTTTCAAAGCCTGGATGGCAGCCGTTTAAAGCATTCTACGATTTTTATATGAACCGCATTCTGCCAAAGATTGGCCAGTTCTTTGCTAAGAACGAAGAAGAGGCTTACAACTACTTGCCGGAAAGTGTCTCCGAATTTCCGGATGGGCAAAGGCTTGTTGATCGAATGCATGATAACGGTTTGATTCATGGTCACTACTACCCACTTACCGGTGGTATCGCAACTCTTTATGTAGCCGAGAAACCAGCATGATGAACGAGAAAACCACTGGGGAAAAGCGAGCCGTCGTATTGGCCATTAGTGGGGCCAGTGGAGCCGTTTACAGCGTCCGGCTTTTGCAGCAACTTGTGGCCTTGGCAATTCCGGTTCAACTAACGATTAGCAATGCCGGGTGTCAGGTCATCAAACAGGAATTGGGATTGGTGATTGACGTTGATCGTCCGTCGGTTGATGAACTGCTTGGGTATCAGGTCCCAGGCTGCCCGCTTCTGGAGATCCCTCCTATTCGACAGGTTCAGGTATATCACTATAAAGATTTAATGAGTCCAATAGCGAGCGGTTCTCACCGCACTTTCGGTATGGTCATCTGTCCGTGTAGTGGTGGGACATTGGGTAGTATTGCTGGTGGCATTAGCGGGAATTTGATTCACCGCGGTGCAGAAGTTCATCTGAAGGAACGTCGCAAACTCATCTTGGTAACTCGCGAGACTCCGTTGTCGCCGATTGCGATTGAAAATATGCAGCGAGTAACGGTAGCCGGAGGGATTGTGTTGCCAGCCAGTCCGGGATGGTATCACGGTGTACAGTCGCTCGGAGACCTCGTGGATTTTGTCGTTGCCCGGATTCTTGATCAATTAGAAATCGATAACCAACTCATAGACCGTTGGGGAGAAGGAGCGTTAGATGTCTGATGCTCCGAAAGAGTCCGTAGGTATTTTTCAAAAGATCAAAACAATTTTGGAGATGATACGGTTCAGCCATACCATCTTTGCCTTGCCATTNGCCTTGTTATCGGCTGTCATGTGCTGGACNGTGCCTCCGCTTGAGTCGGTAGNTCTGGATTTACCGGGCTTTCGGAGTATTCACTTGCTTGGGATTGTCGTGTGTATGGTCTTTGCNCGCAGTGCTGCCATGGCCTTTAANCGAGCAGCCGATCATCAAATCGATAAAGACAATCCCAGGACTCAAAACCGCCATATTCCGGCAGGAAAACTGTCTTTGAAAAGTGTCGTNGTATTCACATTTATTAACAGTATCCTTTTTGTTGCTGCCACCCTGCTTTTCCTGCCTAACCGTCTGCCTGTNTACTTATCCGTGCCGGTACTCGGNTTTCTTTGCCTGTACAGTTACACGAAACGANTGACATCACTGGCTCATTTNTATTTGGGTGTNAGCCTGATGCTAGCGCCAGTCAGCACGTGGATCGCCCTGCGAGGTGAAGTCGTNATGGTTTCGCCGGCAGATTGNCTGCCAGCAGTCTTGATTGGTCTGATNGTGNTGTTTTGGGTTGGTGGNTTTGACATTATTTATGCCTGTCAGGATGCTGCNTTTGATAAGGCAGCNAAGCTCAAGAGTGTCCCGGCNAAGCTTGGAGTGAAAGCAGCTTTGCGTGTTGCAGCTTTGTCTCATCTGGTCATGATTGGCTGCATGTTGTTGTTACCTCAGGTGCATCACGCTGGTGGTCCGGTATTAGCGTTGGGNTGGATCTACTATACGGCTGTAGCCGCCGTTAGTATTTTGCTGATATATGAACATTCGATGGTTACCGCGGAGGATTTGAATCGCGTAAACATCGCATTTTTTAATGTGAATTCTGTAATCAGTGTTGGACTGTTCTTGATTGTGTCACTGGACTTGCTGATATAATCCCAGACGNTGGAAGGGGGATCTATTCTAAGACGCCTTTCAGCATGTCTTGCGTTTTCAGAAGGAGTCGACCGACGTGTCAGCTAAAACAGTTTTGTTGTTCTATGTGTTATTCGGTACCGTACTTGGGTGTGTCGGTGAGAAGTCGGAGCCATCGCCAGTCGGTGGGGAGGAAACAGCGACCGACACCAATGGTACTCCGCAGTTNTCGATGGAAGAGAGTGTTACTGAAACGGCNCCCCNNAAANCAATAGAAGNGCAAGCTGCGNCGNTNCAACTGGATGCAGCGATTGGTGGCTTGCTAACCACGCTTGGTGATGGTGCCACGGAAGATCGAATGGTTGCCAGTANAGCCCTTGGTGANCAAGCGGCGGAAGTGGTAAGTCAACATGCCGACTGGTTGAAAGCTGGCAGTGTTTCGCAGCGTCGAGGAATGATGCTAATGATGACAGGCAAAGCGCAGGTTTTTCCCGAAGAGACTTTTAGTTTGGTGAAACTTGCACTTGCTGATGACGACAGTAAAGTGCGGAGTATCGGTGTTCAGCTAATACGTCAATTATTACCGACGCAAACTGCAGAGCTTCACATGCGTTTGCTTGGNATGATAAAGGACAGNCAGGAAACGTCGGCTATTCGGAATTCGATTTTACGGCTCATCGTACTTGTTCCGGGCGACGTGTTGCAAACAGAGACAGCACTTGGTGAATTGATNTTGGCTGAGGGTGATGATCCCACGGTCAAGCAAGCCGCATTGCAGTCTTATGTTAAATTGGCTCCGACTGAGCCGGCCGTTGTCACCCTGATTTCTGTANTGAAGGGTTCCGATAGCAATGAAGTTAAACGGACGACTGCGGTGCTTTTAGGAAAGTACGGAACGAAATCCAAAGAAGCAGTGGAACTGCTTGGAGGCTTGATGGAAACAGATGATGAAGATCTTCAGGAAGCATCCGCCGAAGCATTGGCTCGAATNGGCAGTCCATCGATTGATGTCTTGGTGGCCAAACTGGACTCGAAGAATCGGCTTGCTCAACAAATGGCGATCTTCACTCTTGGGGTGATCGGCCCTTCTGCACGTGAGCATGTTCGGAGACTNGAAGGCTTTATNACCGAAGGTGATCCGGACACTAGTGTGATCGCTAAGGAAGCAATTTTTAGCATATTGAAGCCACGTCAGTAAATTCTAAAGACTAACAGTCAATGCTTCACCGATTCGCCAGTCGGCGGGGTTGTCCGTATCACGGATGACTTCGTTGTACACAGTGTTGCGTTCCACTGGTTCACGGCCTGCTTCGCGAATCAGCCCTTTTAATTGTTCAACCGTTAATTCTTCCGGGGTTGTTGCACCGGCATCATGATAAATNAGCTCGTGTCGAACAGTACCGTCAAGGTCGTCGGCACCGTAGTCCAAGGCTGTTTGCGCTGTCCCGATACCGAGCATGATCCAGTAGGCTTTGATGTGTGCNAAGTTATCCAACATCAATCGTGAGACGGCCATGGTTCTTAAGTCCATCACGGCCGATGGTTTCTTGAGGTGATCGAGGCCGGTGTTTTCCGGATGAAATGCCAGTGGGATGAATGTTTGGAATCCACCTGATTTATCCTGCTGCTCCCGCAAACGGATTAAGTGGTCGACGCGATGGAATGCATTCTCAAGATGCCCNTAGAGCATTGTCGCATTGGTTTTAATCCCAAGCTCATGGGCCGTGCCGTGGATTTCGAACCACTTGCCGGTATCTGCTTTGTGTTCACATATCTGGTCTCGTACCTCTGGATGGAAAATCTCTGCTCCACCGCCGGGCATACTTCCCAGGCCAGCATCCCGTAAATCTTCCAGGATTTCTCGAACGGGCTTCTTGGTTAGGTGCTCGAACCAGTTTATTTCCACACCCGTCCAGGCCTTGAGATGCAATTTGGGGTGNGCATCGTGAAGGAGACGCACCATATCGACGTACCATTCGTATTTTTTCTTATGATGGAGGCCCCCGACAATGTGCATTTCGGTACAGCCGTTGGCGATAGCTTCGGACCCGCGTTGCAGAATCTGGTCATCGGACATAACATAGCCACGTTCGGACCTCAGATCGGCTCGGAACGCACAGAAGTTGCAACGATATACACAGATGTTAGTTGGGTTGAGATGCGTATTGATGTTGTAATACGCTACATTCCCGTTGATACGTTCGCGTACGATATTGGCTAGTTCACCCNCTTCCTGCAGCGGA
This sequence comes from Planctomycetaceae bacterium, assembly GCA_002705165.1. Lineage (GTDB taxonomy): Bacteria > Planctomycetota > Planctomycetia > Pirellulales > Pirellulaceae > UBA721. Next base: position 17,496 of record PAJC01000015.1, read on the forward strand.
GTCTCGTCCTGATAAAGTACTAGACCGTCTTCCAGTGAAAGGCGGTCCCCATGTTCTACTTTTTTTCGAATATCTGTGAGTATTGGTGAGCTCATGCGTTGATCAGTGGTGAGTATTACGGTTTGGAAATAACGGTAATGTAAACCGTAGAGTGTAGNGTATTTGTCACAANCTTTTTAGTGCCAATNGAGTCAAATNATNGGAGATNCGAACAATCAACGCGGTNTGCNATAAGTGTTNTTATCGACGACGACGATGCTTGCTCTTTAATTCGTGTTCAATCTCNGCTTGTAAAGCTTCNCTGGCACCCTGTTGNTCGAGCCCGAAGTTTTGNANCCAGGCAGTNACTTCGAATTCNGTTAGCTTCTGATTAGGTTTGGAACGATCNGTTTTGCTAGTTGCTCGTTTAGCTTTCATCTCATGGTTGATACGTTGATGCCAAAGATTACTGTCGATTGCCTGAGCTCGGCGCCGTTTGGCTGCCCGCTGAACCCGGTGATCACTGGAAACGACGGTTAGATTTCGAGGAGCGGTATGCAATTCGATGTATTCTTCCATTAGCGTGTCCGCTTCCTCGTAACCTACAGCAAAATGAACGATCAGTCCCTGATGGTTGTAAATGCTGGTTCGGTTCTTTGGAGGGTTCTTCGCGTCAAAGACGAGNACGGTCTTCGCAGCAAGTTCCGNTGTGAGTGTTTCAAGAAGCCAGTGAACAAGACTTTCACGGGCACCTTTGAGGGTGCCCGTCTCATTGTCCGGACCGATTTCTTCTGATGCCCACCAGAGGTTGTATCCNTCGATCAGAAAGAGACATGAAGTTGACTGAGGTGGATTTGGACGATTCACAAGACTACCGCTGAAGTTTTATCGTGCCGTCAACGATTACGGTTTCGGCCCGGCCGGTTAAAGTAAGTCCGTTAAATGGCGTGTTTGTACTCAGAGATGCAAACTGATTCGAATCAACCTTCCATGTTACTTTCGGATCGATGATGGTCACATCAGCGGTNGTACCTACGGATAACGTGCCTTTATCNAGCTTTAAGGCTTTCGCCGGATTAGTTGAAAGCTTGCCAATGAGCGTGGGGAAGTCGAGGTGCCCGGGAACCACGAGATTAGTGATTGCCAGCCCTAGTGTGATTTCTATTTGACTCATCCCAAATGGAGCTCGGTCTAACTCAGTCATCTTCTTTTCTGATGCTCGGGGAGCATGGCCGCTAGTGATGACATCAATCGTTCCGTCCTGGAGACCCGCGATGCAGGCATCGATATGGTTTTGAGANCGGAGAGGTGGATTGACTTTGTAGTTCGAATCAAAGGTCCTCATGACTTCATCGGTTAAATGCAGGTTGGCAATGCAGATTTCACTGGATACATTCACACCCCGCCCTTTAGCCCGACGAATTAACTCGACACTCCCTTCTGTGGAGATATCCATCAAGTGTAAACGGGCACCGGTTGTCTCCGCCAAACGAAGATCTCTTCCCGTCGCGAGTTCTTCACTATCAGGATGCATTCCGGAGAGCCCCAGAACCATCGAGATGGCGCCTGAATGCATGAGACCACTTTGGGAGAGTTCCGGTATCTCGGGGTGATCGAGAATTGGTACATCAAACATGCGGCTGTACTCCAATGCCCGGCGAAACAGATCCGTCTTCTGCAGGGGATGGGGGGCATCACTAAAAGCAACGGCTCCTGCCTGAGTCAGGATNCCCATTTCTGCCAGTTCCTGCCCTTCTCTGTTCTTGCTGACACAAGCGATAACAAAGACGTGGCAATTGTCTGCCTGTGAGGCCTTTTGCTGGATGAATTGAACTTGGGCCTGCGTGTCTGTTGTAGGTGAAGTGTTTGGCAGGCAGGCGATGGAGGTGAAACCACCATTNATTGCGGCGGCTGTTCCGGACTCAATAGTCTCGTCTTCTTCAAATCCCGGTTCGCGGAGCTGGACATGAGCATCCACAAGGCCTGGACTGATTATCTTGCCGGTTGCTTCGATTTCTTCGTCTGCCGTNCCCAGGNCTGTTCCAATAGCGGCAATTTTTCCATCTTGAATCAACAGGTCTGAGACTTCGTCAAGCGCCTGGCTGGGGTCAATGATTCGGCCGTTACGAATGATGATGCTTGGCATGTTTGACTCCCTTTCTACGCTTGTTGCTTTGNTGAAGTGGTTAAATAGAGGGCAGCCATTCTTACGGCGATACCGTTGGTNACCTGATGGAGGATGACCGAGTGGGGGCCGTCNGCGACATCCGGAGTGATTTCCACTCCGCGATTAATCGGTCCCGGAGCCATAATCAAAATGTCATCTTTGGCCTGTTCCATTCGTTTGCGATTCATTCCATACAGGAATGCGTATTCACGAACGGATGGAAATGGCCGAGTATATTGTCGTTCGAACTGAATGCGAAGTAGATTGAGTACATCACAACGGGGGATGATATCGTCCAGACTGTAAGAGACCTCGACTCCGAAATCTTCCCACGCTTTGGAAACGAGTGTCGAAGGGCCACAGACAATAACATGGGCTCCAAGTTTCTTCAGTCCCCAGATGTTTGAGCGTGCGGTACGGCTATAGGTGATGTCGCCGACCATGGCCACTGTCAGGCCTTCCAGCGTTCCGCGTTGTTCGAAAATGGTCATGATGTCGAGCATGCCCTGAGTGGGGTGCTCGTGAGGTCCGTCACCAGCATTTAGAATGCTGCAGCTAACATTCTGTGAGAGGAGGTGAGGACTTCCGGGAGTGCTGTGGCGTACGACCATGGCATCGACATTCATGGCTTCGATTGTCTTTGCTGTGTCGATTAAGGTCTCACCTTTGCTGAGGCTGCTGGAACTGGCTGAAAACTCAACTGTATCCGCTCCAAGTCGGCGAGCAGCCAAACTGAAGCTGTTCCTGGTTCGAGTTGAATTCTCGAAGAACATGTTGGCAATAGTTTTGCCTTGGAGAATGGAAAGCTTGTCCTTGCATCCACCTGTTGCCGCTTTGAGCTCAACGGCGGTGTGGAGAAGAGTAAGGATGTCGTCCTTGGATAATGCTTCGAGCCCCAGTAGATGACGACGTTGCCACGTGCCAGGTACTGGTGAAATGTCTACTGCTGAATCCGTTGCAGTCACTTTCATCGTGCCCCTTTATAAAACTTCGATGAGTCTCCCGAGCGATTTTAACAACCAAACGATTGCCTGAGAACAATCCAATTGTAGNTNGAGNGNATTGTTTCCTTCTTTTTTATNAAATCAGCTAAAGAAANCTCAAGAATATCCGAATCTCTGACGATTCCCGAGCTACCAACCCCATTTTTAAGGGGCTCCATTTAGACGGTGAGCTGACATAATACGCTTACTATTCTCTCCCCCAAAGGGAATAACACACCATGAAAACTATCGAAAGTCGCTTTGTCCGGGCTTTGTACTTCGCGGCAATCATCTTGTTACTTAGCGGATGTAATCTCACGAGTTCGAATTCAGGAATGCAGACGCCTCAGCAGTTGGTGGCTCAACAGCAAACGATTATGCAGCAGGCCGCAACTCAATCAGGTTACACTACTCCTCAGGACCCCAATGGCAGCTTCACTGTGGAGGTTCGAAACGCCTATGGAGCTCGTTCTCGCATGCGTTTGCCTTTACAGTCAGGCTTGTGTGTGGAGGATGCGCTGCGGCTTTCCAAAGTCACCGAACAATTTGATAATATGGACATCAAGCTGAAGCGGCCAACAAAAGATCCGCGCCGATTCCTGCCTTTGGATGTCAAGTTTGATGCGGAATACCGTCGTGTGGACCCGCTCAACGATTATGCATTGCACCATGGCGACTATTTAGTGGTCACCCAATCGGCCGGCCCAGACATCAGTGAATTAATGAATGATGCAGCAGGCCCACTGATGGGTTTCTAAACGATTAGTGCATGCATGAAAAAGGGCGATAGCTGGTGATAAGCGACGCCCTGTTTCGTTGTCTGGAGTGTTAACGCTGTAGTGGACTGATTGGATTAATAATCGCGCGGAGTAATCCGGCCCTGAACTCGGTAAGGGAGTCCCATGATCCTGAGGAAACCTTCGGCATCATCCTGATTGTAGGAACCGCCACCTTCCATCGTGGCGATACCTTCATCGTAAAGACTGTTAGGGCTCGTTCGGCTCTCGACAATGATATTGCCCTTATAAAGTCCTAACGTTACTTCGCCGGTAACGTGTTGCATGGCAACATCATTAAAAGCGAGCAAGGCATCCATCCGTGCACAGTACCAGTGTCCGTAGTAGACCATTTCAGCAACTTCTGTCTTGAGACGATCTCGTAGATGGCATAGATCTCGGTCCATCGTAAGTTGTTCCAGTACGAGCAATGCATCGTAGAGCACTGTCATCCCAGGGGATTCATAAACACCACGACTTTTCATACCAACGAAACGGTTTTCAACCATGTCGATACGGCCAACACCATTCCGGCCACCNATGTCATTGAGAGTCTTTACGATTCCCAAAGGTGAAAGTTCTTCGCCATTGACAGCGACAGGTACACCTTTCTCGATCTTAATCGTGACTTTCTCAACTTCCTCAGGAGCGTCCTGGGGAGACACCCCCATTCCAAAGTCCACTTTGTCAACGCCGTTGACTTCCAGATCCTCTAAATCACCGGCTTCATAGCTGATATGTAAGCAGTTTTCATCAGAACTATATGGCTTGGAAACTGAAGCCTTTACTGGGATGCCCTTCCCTTCGCAGTAAGCGATCATTTCTGTACGGCCAGGGAATAATTCACGAAACTCTTTGATTCGCCANGGAGCAATCATTTTGACATTCGGATCAAGAGCNTCCGCTGCCAGTTGAAAGCGACATTGGTCGTTACCTTTACCCGTCGCTCCGTGAACGTAAGCCTCAGCTCCGACTTCACGAGCAACTTCCAGACAGACTTTNGAAATTAAAGGGCGGGCAATGGAGGTACCNAGCAGGTAGATACTTTCATATTTAGCTTGCCACTGCAAAACCGGGAAGGCAAAGTCACGGCAAAGCTCTTCCTGCACATCAACCAGTCGAGCACTAACAGCCCCACAATCATGGGCCTTTTGCATGATTGCTTNCCGGTCTTCACAAGGTTGGCCAAGGTCGACATAGACGCAGTGAACGTCGTATCCCTGATCCTGGAGCCATCCAAGGATAACGGAAGTGTCTAAACCGCCGGAATAAGCTAAAACACAGCTTGGCATTGCTATTACTCTTTCAAAAAGTCTGGAACAGGTTTGAGTTTTGGTAGGAGGCAGACTTCAACATCTGCGCTGAATCCNCTCATTGTGATTGCGGTTGTTTAAACTGACAAGAGCCGCCCAAGCACTTCGGACGGTTAATGCCACCTAAGACAGTTCTCCTAGATTAGCTCGGAATATGCGGTGGCTGCGTGAGCAAATGAAAAGTGGCTGACAGCAGTGGTCCACTGTTTTGCCGTTATCGGATGGCGGAGAACTCGACTCATCTGTTGAGCTAACGCCGAAGTATCACCCACCTCGACCAAATGGTCATGTAAGGCAGGTGGGAGTATTTCCCGCGGGCCGGAGGGACAATCTGTGGAGACGATATTGGTACCACAGGCCATGGCTTCTATCAGGACGGTTGGCAACGCCTCCCAGCGACTCGATAGTACAAATAAGTCGGCCTTGCGCATCCAGGCATATGGATTGTCTTGGAAGCCAACCAGCGAAATCGAGTCTTGTAGCTCGTGTTTAGCTATCAGAGACCGTAGTAATGATTCCTGTTCGCCCGTTCCCAGAATGGCTAGATGGACCGCCATGTCTACATGGGCATGTAGTTTTGAAAACGATTCGATAAGCGTCGAAAAATCCTTCTGTTCACTAAGCCTGCCGACACCAAGGATCAGTTTGCCTTTAAATTGGCCTAGTGGATGCTCAATGTTCTCTCTGGCTTGTTGTTCCAGTTCAGGGCTAACGACTGGATTGTAAATTGTTTGGACTGAATTTTTAGGTAAAGAAAGAACCTGTTCGAGGTCTCTTGCAGCGTCGTTGGATACGCTGATGATATGATCGGCATGAGGATAAAGTCGTTTGGTCAAAGGTTTGATCAATCGATCACGCCAACGTTCGCCTTTATAAGCTGACATCGTCATGTGTTCGACGACGGCAATCGTGGGGCGGTGCTTCGCTTTCCGGGCAGCCCGGAGGATGGCAATATTGGCATGGCTTAGGTGAGAAATTACCAAGTCCGCTTTTTGTCNGTTAAGAACTTCGATTAAGGGACGAGTGGCCTTCCGCATTTGGGGCGTCTTTAAGTCAATGACTTCAACGTCGTCAGGAATTTTGTCTGCGAACGGTCCGGTGACAGAGCCGGTAATTAAGAGAGGGGTAACTTTATCGCGATCGAATGCACGCAGTAAATTGACGACGACTCTTTCGGCGCCACCACCGCTAAGTGAGGGGATGAAATTTGCGATTCTTTTCATGGAGGTGTTTCAGGAAAGCGGACAGCTCTTATTTGTATTGTCGGATGTTATTTATTTCGGTTGCTGTATAAGTTCACCGACAGCCAATTACACCAATGCTCAGAATCTATTCTTCTGCTTATACTAAAGATTCTGAGCCGATCAGTTTTACATTACGGGTGTCAAACAGTATTAGGTCACGAAGAACTTCATGGAAATAGAGCAATTACGCCAGTTACTTGAACTGGTTTCTCAGGGAGACTTATCTGTCGAGGCTGCTCAAAAAGAGTTGGCTGCACAAGTTGCTGTCCGTGTAGAAGGCGTGACGCTNGACCTCGATCGTCAGCGACGATGTGGGTTTCCGGAGGTTATCTTCGGCGAGAATAAGGCGGCCGAGACAATTGCNTCAACAATGCAGGCTCAGCGTGATCATGGCCAACCTTCGTTAGCAACACGAGTTTCGGCTGACAAGGCAGANATTGTGATGGCAATGCTGGAAGGTGTGCTTTACAACAAAGTTGCCCGTGTTCTGCGGTGGGATCTCGCANGGTCTNAAACTATATCCGGGCGAGTTTTAGTGATCTCAGCGGGGACTAGTGATTTACCGGTAGCCGCTGAAGCAGTGGAGACACTGATTTGGATGGGGGTCGATTATGAATTTATTGAAGACGTTGGAGTTGCGGGTCCACACAGGTTAATTGAGCATGTTGAAACCCTTCGGTCGGCCGATGTTTTAATTGTGGTCGCTGGTCTGGAGGGAGCTTTGCCAAGTGTTGTTGGCGGTTANGTCGATTGTCCGGTCTTGGCGGTACCCACCAGCGTTGGATACTCGACGGCGTTCGGAGGTGTTACGGCCCTGCTCGGAATGCTTAATAGTTGTGCTTCTAATGTGTTAGTCACCAATGTTGACGCAGGCTTTAAGGCCGCCTATAACGCTGGCGTTATGCTCCGTCGACTTAAAGGGACCGAGTCATGAATGTCATGACTGGATTAGTGCCTCGTGCATCGGACAGTCACAAAGGAGATTACGGACATCTGCTGTTGATTGGCGGTAGTCGTTATATGTCCGGAGCGATTGCGATGTCGGCTTTGGCTGCCTTGCGTAGCGGTGCCGGTCTGGTAACGGTGGCTACCTCGACTTCCGCTCAGCCGATTGTCGCAGGCTTTAACCCCTGTTATATGACCATTGGCACANNGGAAGANNCTGCGGGAGNGATGGCGGTTTCCGNTGATGAGTTAAGCCGAGTAGTGGGTGGCTTGGGGAATTATAATGTACTGGCCGTTGGACCAGGTTTGAGTCGGAATGATGCTTTGTCGGATCTGGTCGACGAGATTTATCAAAACTATGAAGGGCCGATCGTTTTTGATGCCGATGGNTTAAATAATCTGACGACGTTGNCTGGTGCTGCTGGTCCCCGCATACTGACTCCTCATCCGGGAGAGTTCAAACGCTTATTGAGAAAATTGGGAAGAGACGGTGTGGTTGAACGGGAGTTGCAAGAACAGCAGGCCCGGGAATTGGCTTCCGAATTTGATTTAACCATTCTTCTTAAAGGGCATGAATCGCTGGTAACCGACGGGACCGAGTCCCATTACAATTCGACAGGTAACCCCGGAATGGCGACAGCTGGTAGCGGAGATGTGCTCACGGGAGTGATTGCCGCACTGCTGTCGCAACAGCTTGATGTTTTGAACGCAGCTTTAATGGGAGCCTATTTGCATGGTTTGGCAGGAGACCTGGCAGTGCGGGATACGGGCCAGATTTCCCTGATTGCAACGGACCTCATCGAGTATTTACCTGCAGCATTCCAGCAGACTCAGGCAGGAAAATAAATGAAGCTTATTCGTGATTTAAGTCAGTTAGACGATACGCTGCGTGGCGGTGCCGTTACGATCGGTAACTTTGATGGAGTACACCGTGGTCATGCGCGGATAGTTGAACAATTAAAGAATTTGGCTACTAAACATAATGGGCCAGCGAAGGTCTTCACCTTTGATCCTCACCCGGTACGTTTACTCAGGCCACAATTGGCACCACCACCGTTGACATGGACATCGCGTAAGGCTTTGTTGCTGGAAGAATTAGGAGTGGACGTAACGGTCGTATACCCGACTAATGCGTCACTACTCGAATTGTCGGCTGAGGATTTCTTTCAGCAGATCATCGTGGAAGCACTGGGCGCGAAGGCATTAGTCGAAGGGCCTAATTTTGCATTTGGAAAGGGACGCGAAGGTACCATTGAGGTTTTGCAGTTGCTTTGTGACACTAACGAGGTCGAGTTGCAGGTTGTGCAACCATTACTGGAAGAAGAGGATTATGTCTCAAGCAGTCGTATCCGTAGGGCAGTTGCTGCAGGAGACATCGATTCGGCTCGTCGGGACCTGACGCGGCCTTACCGCTTACGGGGGATGGTGACACATGGCATGAAACGAGGCAGTGAAATCGGGTTTCCGACAGCCAACCTCGATGCGATTGATACCTTGATTCCCGCTCCGGGTGTCTACGCGGGAGTTGCCATAACGGAGTCTTGCAGCTTACCAGCAGCCATTCACGTGGGAGGTAATCCGACGTTCAAAGAAGACGACCATAAGTTTGAAGTGCATATAATCGGCTTTGAGGGCAATTTGTACGGACAGATAATGGAAGTCGATATGCTTAGTCGTATACGAGGTACGGTTTCGTTTGAATCGGCGGCACAACTAAAAAGTCAATTGCAGCAGGATGTGGCTGAGGCTCGTGAAATTGCAACGGAATACCTCATGAGATCCCGAGGATGATCCACTCGGGGAACTAGATACTATTCAGTAATTCGTTCTTAGGTTCTACTTGATTGATACCTTCTTATTTGGAATTTCGAAAGTAACTATCTGTTAGCGAGATGCTTTTCCCGCTGACCAAAGCAACATAGGAATACTTATGGCCGTTAACTGGCAAGAATTTATTGAAGTTATTCAGGCCCACGATCGTTTTATGTTGACGAGTCACATTCGTCCTGATTGTGATGCGCTTGGAAGTGTGTTGGGTATGATGGATGTACTGGAACAGCTTGGTAAAGACGTCATTATTGTTAACGGTCAACCCACTCCCCCTAATCTGGCCTTCATTGACCCGGAAAACCGTATTAAAGCGATTGGTGTCGATATTCAACGGGAGGACCTTCAGGACCGTGATATCCATATGGTTCTCGATACCAGTGCGTGGGCGCAGTTGGGGCCGATGGGTGAGGTCATTAAGGCGATGGATATCCCTTTGATTGTTGTGGATCATCATCAGGGTGAAGATGATCTGGGCGCGACATTTTTCAAAGATACCACAGCGGAGGCGGCAGGGAAGCTTGTGGCAGATGCTGCTGATGCATTAGGTGTCGAGTGGAATGCTCGGATGGCGCGGCCATTATTCGCTGCCGTGGCGACAGACACAGGCTGGTATCGGTTTGGTTCCGCAGGTGCCGGAACATATCAGCTAGCGTCCCGCTTGGTGGCAGCAGGTGCGGTTCCGTCAGAAATTTACGGGCAACTCTATGAACAGGAGACGATAGGTCGCCTTCGTCTACGAGGGACGGTCTTAGAACGCGTGGGTGTAGAACTTGATGGCCGTCTGGCTCATACGTTTATCAGACTCGAGGATTTTGAGAACACGGGAGCTGTGCCAACGGATACCGAAGATCTGGTTAACTTGTGTCTAACGATTAAAGGGACCGATGCCGCATTTATTCTGGTAGAGCAAACCCCCGATGTTTACAAAGTCAGNTTTCGCAGTCGATGCGAACTGGATTGCAGTGACTTAGCACGTCAATTCGGCGGTGGTGGCCATAAGGCTGCTGCTGGTGCCGGTATAGAGGGACCATTTAAAGAGTGTCAAGGTAGGCTCCTTGACGCAATGATTGCCAAGTTGCAATAATCGATATAGTCGGTAACCCGGTTGTCCTGTCTGCTGCATGGCGAGGTAGCCGTGGTTTTGTCGATGCCATGACTCCGGAATGTAACGATTCGACGAGAATGGATCGCACCGAAATTGCCCGCCGTTTTTGAGGTCAGCCAATACCCTGCCCGGTGACCTGGAGAATCCTTTTCAGAGCTAATTTATTAGCTTGATATGACTGCGGTAGGCTTTTGTTTTTGTACATAAAGAGGATGCAGTGGTTTATCACTTCATTCGTGGGGTTACTTAATAAATGAGTGAAATAAATAACAGCAGTGCTGATGAATCCCGTCGTGGATTTTTTGGATCTTTTTCAGCCTTGGCAGCAGCCTTTGTGGGTGCNTTTCTCGGGGTCGGTCCTGTTTGCGTGGGNATTTATGCCTTCATCATGGATCCCTTACGGGATAAATCGAAAGATCTTCCTAAAAAGAGTCGTGGTACCGGTGCAGACTCCGAAGGTTTCTTTCGTGTCGCCAGTGTGGATGAAATTGCCTCGGCTGTCCCTCGCCGATTTACGATCGTTGCCGATAAGCAGGATGCGTGGAACTTCATTGAAAATCAGGCTGTCGGTTCGGTTTATTTACAAAAGAGTGAAACGGGAGACATTTCATGTTTCCATACCACTTGTCCGCATGCTGGTTGCAGTGTTGCTTATGAGCAGGACAGCGCCGCTTACCTCTGCCCTTGTCACAACAGTTCATTCCAACTGGATGGTTCGAAGCTTGAAATTGGTGGGTCCACTAACCCGAGTCCTCGTTCACTCGACAAACTGGATGTCAAAGTCGATGACGATAACAACGTTTTTGTGCGCTACGTGGACTACTACACTGGTAAGCATGACCGAATCGAGAAATAACGAATAAGTTGTTTTTCAGCCACGAAATAAGACACGATCTTAAGATAACGAGATATATCTGAATATGTTTGGAAAGTTATACAACTGGGTTAATTCCCGTACCGGAGTTCAGGAATCTCTGGAAGAAGCTCTATACGAAAACATTCCCGGCGGTTCCAAATGGCGTTACGTCTCTGGAAGTATGCTGGTTTTTGCCTTTATGACACAGGCGATCACCGGGATTTTCCTGTGGATGAACTANAGTGCCGGCAGCCAGAACGCTTGGGCNAGTGTTTATTATATTACGTACAATATGGAAGGCGGAGCTCTTTTACGCGGTATCCATCACGTGATGGCTCAGGCAATGGTTTGTCTGTTGCCCATTCATATTTTGCAGGTAGTNATTGAAAAGGCTTACGTAAAACCNCGTGAATTCAACTGGTGGTTAGGGCTCGTGCTGATGCAAATCACACTTGCTTTGGGGCTTACCGGCTATTTGCTTCCATGGGATCAAAAGGGATACTGGGCGACAAAAGTTGCGACTGAGTTGGCTGCCTTACCTCCGTTTGTNGGTGGGTATATTCAGAAGATCGTAGTGGGCGGTAACGAGTACGGGCACTTTACACTGACGCGTTTTTTCGCCTTGCATGCAGGTGTCCTGCCGGGCCTCTTGGTAGGCTTTTTGGTGTTACACCTGGCGATGTTCCGTAAGCATGGAATTACGGCTCACAGTAGTGATAAACGTCCCGATCAAATGTTTTGGCCGATGCAGGTTCTTAAGGATGGAGTCGCTTGTGCCCTGCTCTTTGGGCTAGTCGTTTGGTTTGCCTTGATTCATCCTGCAGAACTTGGTCCACCGGCGGAACCCACGGAACCTTATGGTGCTGCTCGGCCCGAATGGTACTTCCTATTTCTATTTCAAATGTTGAAATACTTCGATGGTAGTATGGGATGGAATAACGAATTTGTGGGAGCGATTGTATTTCCTGGCGTGTTGTTTGGTTTTATGTTTCTCATGCCATTCATTGCTCGGGTTAAGATCGGACATGCACTCAATGTCTTAATGATTGCTTTGGTGGTTGGTGGAGCGGGTTATTTAACCTGGGAAGCTCGCCAGGAAGATAATTACAATATTAATAATCCAGATGATACGGAGTCAGCAGCCTATAAGAAAGCAGCTAAGTTCCACGCGGAAGTAAAGCGGGCTGATACGGAATTTGAGCTGATTCAAGAGCTCGTAAAAGACTATGGGATACCGCTCGAGGGGCCATTGGCATTACAGCAAAAAGACCCGTACACGGTGGGACTTCGCTTATTCCGCCGGCAATGTGCAAGTTGTCATGCGTATAACGCGACCGGTGAAAACGAGCGTTTGGCGATTGCAGGACCTGCGATTGCAGCAGATGCTGAAGGGCCGATGGGAGCTCCTGACCTTTATGGTTTTGGATCGCCCGCCTGGATACAGGGTCTGCTTAGTGTAGGTGAAAATGGTATTGGTAGTGCCAGTTACTTTGGCAACACCAGTCACAGTGAAGGTGAAATGATTGCTCATATTCGTGACACAATGTGGGCTGAAGCTGAGTCTGAGGAAGATAAGAAGAATCTGTTAGGAATGGTCGAGGAAGTTTCCTGGGCATTGTCTGCGGAAGCAAAGTTGCCGTACCTCGATTATGCAGCCAATCAGGAAAANATTCAGTCTGGNATTGNTCACCTGAACGACGANACGCTTGGCTGCGTGGGTTGTCATAACTATCAAGAGAANGAATTTGGNTATGTNTTCACNTTGGANAACTANGCTTCNAGCGAATGGTTAACCACGATGATTTCAGACCCTAATCAAATCTATAGTGAAGACTGGGGGACTCACAATGACCGTATGCCCGCCTTCCACAGCGAAGCGACCAAACTTCTGACGGCTGATGAAATCGAATTGTTAGTTCGCTTTCTCCGGCAGGATCGTACTTTGCTTGGGACTTCTTCAGCTACCGTTAATCCAATAGTTACTTCTGAGTCGCCGGAGGGAGCTGCGGAAGAAGCGATTGAAACTACGAAAGATCTAAGTGGAGAAGAGTCTACCGAGTAGTGGCTGTCATTTTCATGTAAGAAATAAAAGAGCTCTGAGTTTTTCCTAAGGAGGGTCAACTCAGAGCTCTTGTTTGTGTGGTGTGGGTTCGATGATGTTGGCTTATGCCAGTCGCTTACGGATTTCATCCACCACATTTTCAACGGTAACGCGAATTTGCTCGAGCGAATCTCGGTCGCGTATGGTCACAGTACCATCTTCGATGGTCTGACCGTCGACGGTGATACAGTAAGGCGTGCCAGCTTCATCCTGCCGCCGATAACGTCGTCCCACCGCTCCTTTCTCGTCGTAGAAGACATTGAAGAACGGTTTGAGATCGGCATAAATCCTCTTGGCTATTTCGGGCATGCCATCTTTCTTAACCAGCGGGAAGACTGCGGCTTTGATGGGAGCAATGCGTGGATGGAATTTCATCACCACTCGTTTTTGCATCTTGCCTTTTTCATCTGGTTGCTCGTCTTCGGTATAGGCTTCACAGAGAAATGCAAGTGTTGCTCGGTCGGCTCCGGCAGACGGCTCGATAACATGAGGTGTGTATCGTTCACCACTTAAATCGTCGCGGTAATTTAAATCTTTCCCTGATCCACGGTGTTTTGGCTTGCCGTGTTCGTTGAGTTCCACTTCGAGTGGATTTGTGTTGGGATCTAATTTTCCTTCCATGTGGCTCCTGAGGTCGAAGTCACCTCGGTGAGCGATGCCTTCTAACTCCCCATACTCTCCTTCCGGAAGGAACGGGAATTGATATTCAATATCCGCCGTTCCGGTTGAATAGTGGCTGAGTTCATCTTCGTCATGTTCACGAAGGATCAGGCGTTCATCAGAAAGCCCTAGATCTGTATACCACTTCATGCGCCGATCACGCCAGTATTGGTACCATTGTTGAGAGCTGTCAGGGTGACAGAAGAATTCAATTTCCATCTGTTCGAATTCTCGAGAACGAAAGGTGAAGTTTCGCGGCGTGATCTCGTTTCGAAAACTTTTTCCAACCTGTGCGATTCCAAATGGGATACGGACCCGAGTGCTGTCCAGCACGTTCTTGAAGTTCACAAAGATGCCTTGTGCGGTTTCGGGACGTAAGAATGCCGTGCCTTCTTCTCCTGAAAGGGCACCGACGAATGTTTTGAACATCAGATTAAATTCGCGAGGTTCGGTCAATGTTCCGGCTTCTTTGGCATCAGGTCCGAGCACGACGCTGAGGTCTTTGATTTCGGTTAGATTTAGATACTCATGGTCCCATTGCAGTTCTTCAGCATGCTTGGATCGCAGGTTGAAAAACTTCAATGCTCGTCGCTGTGTATCTTCGTCTTCCTGAGTGATTTCGGCGACGGTGGCGATGAAGATACGTTGGCCTTTGGCTTCCACCCATCGCCCTCGAACCTGGTCGTGACGATAACGTTTCTTTGTTTGGCGACAGTCAACCATGAAGTCGTGGAAGAGGTCGTAGTGTCCGGAGGATTTCCAGACATTGGGGTGCATGATGATCGTACAGTCGAGTCCCGTCATCTCGTAGGTGCCCGGTGCCCCTTGCTGCTCGGTCAGTTCGTCATGGCCGGAGACCATGTCGCGCCACCAGGCTTCTTTAATGTTGCGTTTCAGTTCAACGCCCAGTGGTCCGTAGTCCCAGAAGCCTTGAATGCCTCCGTAGATTTCACTGGATTGAAAGAGGATTCCTCTGCGTTTGCATAGGGAAACAAGCTTGTCCATCTCCATGGCGAATTGGTCTTTCGTATTAAGAGGTCTTGTATTGGCTCGTGTCGCTCAACGACTTTTATATCTTCGCCCACAGCCGTATTTTCAGCTATGGGGGTAATTTGACTTTCTTGCACTACTTCGATTTGCATCCCAGGAGGTGAAAGAGCTATAAACATGTCTTGGATGCAGGGTTCATGCCGGCACAGGTTCAAAGTGTTCTTTGATATGCCATGGAGTCGGACCTTGATAATGGATGTGATTTATTTGTGTGCCGGCATCGTTCCACTTAGAAGNTNGCCNNGCCGNAAATAGAAATAGAATTGAAAAGAGAAGATGCTTCGCCGTATTTTTTTTGCCNTGGCACTGATGGTGCCTACGATTGTTTTTGCTCAACCCCCGGTCGTTCCTGGTCATGCTAGGTTTTATGCTGAAGCTGATCCTTCGGTGGAAGCTGGCTTGCTGTTGTTGGGAGAGTTGAATTGTATTTCCTGTCATAAGCCAGTTGAATCGCTTGTGTCTGCATTTTCTATAAAGAAAGCGCCGATTTTAGATTCAGTGGGATCACGTATCCGTAGCGGATTCATGATGTCGTTTTTGGATAATCCGAAAGCAGCCAAGCCGGGAACAACCATGCCGAATGTTTTGGCGGGAATGGAGGCTGGTAAGAAGCGTCGAATTGTTGAAGAGTTGACACACTTCCTCGCTTCGACCGGTTCGGTAAATGATTCAACNATCAGTCCGCAGGCAGCCAGTCGGGGGCGGTTACTGTTCAATACGGTTGGGTGTTTGGCTTGTCATGATCCACAAGAAGGTGNAAATANGGNGATNAACGGAAGCATCAGATTTCCTGTNCTGAGTGAAAAGTATACACTTGCCAGTCTCGCAAACTTTCTAAAAAACCCCCATCAGGTTCGCCCCTCCGGGCGTATGCCGTCCTTGAATCTAAATGACAAGGAAGTTCTAGATGTTGCCTCCTACTTGCTGCGAGATTTGAAGCTGCCNGATAATCTGNCTTTTAAGTATTACGAAGGCAATTGGGACAAACTACCTGATTTCTCAAAGCTTGCGCCCAAACTAGAAGGAACTACTTCAGGGTTTGGTGTTGAGATTGGAAATCGCAATGACAATTTTGGAATTGTGTTCACTGGAAAAGTGATNATTCCTAAAACCGGANAATACACGTTNCANCTGGGAAGTGACGACGGGTCTCGCTTGCTGATTGATGGTAGGCAGATGGTCATTGCNGATGGGATTCACGCTCACCAATTTAAAAATGCCAGCGCAATGCTGACTCAGGGTGANCATCAAATGGTTGTTGAGTACTTCGATGGCAGTAACCATAACACGCTTGAAGTTTTGATCGAAGGTGAGGGGCTAGAGAAGCAGTCCATCGGGAATTTNCTATTCACNCCTAAGGCNGATGAGATTGCAGAGACAANCGACTTAGTTGAAATCGATGAAGCGAAAGCAAAGGCTGGNAGGCAGCACTTTGTTTCGCTCGGATGTGCTGATTGTCATCAACTGAAGAAAGATGATTCGATTCTGTCTTCAAACAGACAGTATCAGAAATTGGAANATTTGATCGGGAAGGACGGTTGTCTTTCCGGAGGTGCCCAACAACCTCATTANGGATTGTCTGAGAAACAGCGTACGGATATCACATTGGCNATCAAGTTTCTGGAGGNTGCTGAGTATAGGCCACAGACGGNAGATGCAATTCACCGCACATTTGTCACGATGAATTGTTATGCATGCCATCAACGAAATAAGGTTGGTGGTGTTGTGGAAGCGCGACGGGAATTCTTTACCACTCCGGAAAAGGAAATGGGTGATGAAGCACGGATTCCACCTCCGTTGGGAGATACAGGAGCTAAGTTGCAACAGCCATGGTTAAAAGAGGTGTTGATAAATGGTACGAAAGTACGGCCTTATATGATGACTCGCATGCCAAAATTCGGTAGTGAGCAGGTAGGGCATCTCCCGGAAATGTTTGAGAAGGTGGACGAGATCGATGATTTTAATCACGCCAAAGATGTTTTCTCCGATAAAAAACTGAAAGTGTCGGGGCGTCGCTTGGTTGGGTCGAAAGGCTATTCCTGTGTGAAATGNCACGTGTTTGGTAACCAAAAGGCATCCGGTGTTCAGGCATTAAGTATGACGACCATGACCAGACGTCTGAAGTACGAATGGTTCCACAACTACGTNATTAATCCAGTAGCNATGCGNCCGCTTACGCGNATGCCCACAGCCTGGCCAAATCGNCAGGTACTGCTACCACAAGTATTAGACGGGACAGTTGACCAACAAATTTACTCAATCTGGAAGTATCTTGAAGAGGGTGATAAAGCATCCGCTCCACAGGGTGTAGGTCAAAACTCGATCGAACTCTATGTGTTTGATGAAACATTGGTATACCGTAACTTCATTCAGGGAGCTGGGCCTCGAGCGATTGGCGCGGGTTATCCTGAAGGAGCCAACCTGGCATTTGATGCAAATCAAATGGGGATTGCACTGATTTGGCACGGTTCCTTTATGGATGCCGGACGCCACTGGACAGGGCGTGGGCAGGGATTTCAGCCTCCATTGGGTGACAATGTTTTATCGCTAGGGCAGTCCCCTACACTGGCCAGACTTGAATCACGTGATTCGACCTGGCCGTCCGGCGACGTCAAGAANCAGGGGTATCAATTCCTCGGCTATCAGCTAGGTGATAAACGTAAGCCCACGTTCTTTTATAAACTGGACAGTGTATTGGTTAAGGATTATCCGAATCCTGAGAGTGACGGCGGGGAATTCCCTGCTCTGAACCGAACTCTAAAACTGTCTTCAGATAAAGAAGATTCAGATCTTTTCCTGAGGCCTTTAGTTGCCGGTGACACACTGGAAATTGACGACGACGGAGTTGTGACGGTTGATGGTGAATGGAAACTGCTTGTTGATGGTGACGTCGGCGAAGTATTCATTCGAGGTAAGGAACTTATTGTTCCGGTTGAACTAAAGAGCCTGAACGGAGAGTTCTCGGGTACCGTCAAACTGCGTTACGAATGGTAACACAGTAAAACCACCGCAGGAATAAACCAGCGATTATTCGTTGTTAGTGAAAGAAAAAAAATGAGAAACATGCGTGTCTTTAGTTTGGTTTCTATGTTTTGGGCGACNTGNNCAATACTGCAGGCGCAGGAAGAAAAGCCACTGCCAACGGAAAATGATTATTACCCGTTGCTTCAACTNCCAATTCCTGAAGGAGTCGTTTTAGAAGCAAGTGCAATCGAGATGATGCCCAACAATAAACTGGCTGTCGCCTCNCGTCGGGGTGACATTTATGTNGTCAACAAGCCTTTGGCCGAAACTCGCGAGGAAATCGAATTTTCGTTGTATGCCTCGGGGCTTCATGAAATCCTTGGCCTGTCTTTTCATGATGGCGGTTTGTTTACAACGCAGCGTTGTGAAGTGACAAAGATTGTTGATCTCGATGACGATGACACTGGGGATTTGTTTCAAACCGTTTCTGATGGTTGGGAAATTAATGGAGATTATCACGAGTATGCGTTTGGCAGCAAAGTGGACAGCGAAGGTAATACCTGGGTGGTTTTGTGTTTGACGGGATCGTTCAGTAGTAACGTTCCTTATCGTGGTTGGTGCTTACGAATCAATGAAAGTGGTGCAGTCATTCCGACGTGTTCAGGTATCNGGTCTCCCGGNGGTATTGGATCGAATCATCTCGGAGAAATGTTCTATACGGATAATCAGGGTCCCTGGAATGGAACTTGCGGTTTGAAATGGCTCAGNAAAGGAGCCTTTATGGGGCACCCCGGCGGTAACCGTTGGTTCGAGTTAACGGAAGGTGAAGTGGATAAACCAGCGGAGCCTGCTAGTGGTAGTCGGATGATGACTGAATATGACAAGGACCAAACGATTGAACCAACTGCCGTATTTTTTCC
This sequence comes from Planctomycetaceae bacterium, assembly GCA_002705165.1. Classification (GTDB taxonomy): domain Bacteria; phylum Planctomycetota; class Planctomycetia; order Pirellulales; family Pirellulaceae; genus UBA721. The sequence continues at coordinate 36,389 of PAJC01000015.1, forward strand.
ATATAACAAGATGGGGAAATCAGCGAGTGGTATCGTTTGTGATACGACTCGTGGTAANTTCGGCGTTTTTGAAAANCAATTATTNGTAGGTGATCAATCGGCCAGTACGGTGATGCGTGTTTTTCTGGAGAAGATTGACGGGCATTATCAGGGTGTGTGTTTTCCTTTCCGTGAAGGCTTTGGTTCAGGTTCACTTTCTTTGGAGTTGGATCCATCCGGTGCCATGTTTGTCGGGGGCACAAACCGTGGGTGGGGTTCACGTGGTAATAAACCGTTTGCCCTCGAACGTATTCACTGGAATGGCAAGGTGCCTTTTGAAATTCACGAAATGCGAGCAAAGCCAGATGGCTTTGAACTTACCTTTACACATTCNGTGGATGCTGAGACGGCTGGGAACGTGGATTCCTATAAGATGACGACGTACACATACATCTATCAGTCGAGTTACGGGTCTCCTGAAGTGGACCACACGGAACCGGTTGTTANAGAAGCGATTGTAGCGGAAGACGGTAAGAGCGTGCGTTTGGTTGTGGAGGGCCTNCAGCGAGGGCACGTTCACGAACTGCATGCAGACGGAATTCGTAATGAGAATGCCTTGCCTCTGTTGCATTCAGAAGCATACTACACGCTGAACTTTATTCCAGAGAGGTGAAATGCTTTNGTGTTGAATTCTAAGTTCAATAAAAAGGGCGGCATGGGATTAACATGCCGCCCTTTTTATTTCGAGTTAGGCCGCAGGGACTTGAACCCCAACTAACAGAACCAGAATCTGTTGTGCTACCAATTACACCACGGCCCAATTGCTTAACGCTCTTTATTAGTTTATTCGCATAGCGAAGCGGGTCAAGCTCACTTGTCACGCCCTGCTCTCAATAAATAACGTCTTTCCCAGCCATCNAAANAGATGGGTTTAATGTAGGATAAATGCCATGTGACGTATTCGTCCTTGTCACCTATAATAATGTGTTCAGGGGATGTGGACGGCAGAGAAGAACTTTGGAAATTGACAGTAGAATATAAGTATGGCCTATCTCAAAGCAAAGAACGGTCCCCTCGCAGGGCAGCGAATTGAGTTGTCGGATGACGAGATGATCCTAGGACGTTCGCCCGATTGTAGTATTCAGGTCGAAGACTATGCGGTGAGTCGTAAGCATGCCAGAGTCCTTCGGGGGGATGATGGTTTTCAGATCGAAGATCTGAAAAGTCGCAATAAGACTTACTTGAACGATATCGTACTCACAGAAGGCATTCATCAGTTGCGAAACGGTGATAAAGTGGCCATCTGTGATGTGATCTTTAACTTCTATGATGATCTGCCCGGGGGGCTTAGTGATAGTCTGGATGGTTCCCGCCTGAGTGTGCTATTTGAAGGCAAAGACATTGGTCATTCGACCATCATGAGTAAACTGGAAGTGGGAATTGGTCGAAGTGGAGTGCAGCTTTCCGCTAGTCCGGAAATAAAACTCTCTGCTCTCTTGGAAATCACCAAGGCATTGGGCAATGCTTTGAGTCTGGATGATGTTTTACCGAGTGTTCTCGACGCTTTGTTTAAAGTNTTTATGCAGGCTGACCGGGCGTTTATTGCTTTGGTGGGAGTAGATGGCACGCTAGTGCCTCGCTGGTCNAAAGCCCGGAGAGACGATTGTGAAGACACGATTCGAATCAGTCGAACGATTGTTAATCATGTTTTGGATTTGCGACAGGCTGTTTTGTCCGCGGATGCCGCTTCGGATCAGCAATTCGATGCGAGTCAGAGTATTGCGGACTTTCAAATTCGTTCCATGATGTGTGCACCACTATTTGACTTTGCGGGGGAGCCGATTGGTGTTCTCCAGGTAGATACTCTAGAACGGAATAAACAATTCAATGATGAAGATCTTGAGGTGCTTGTAAGCGTAGCCACGCAGGCCGGTATCGCGATTGATAATGCGAAGCGTCATGATGAATCTCTGGCTCAGGCAGCGATCAAGAAAGACCTCGAATTAGCCGCAAAAGTTCAGGCCGGATTCCTGCCTCACGAGCGCCCTCATTTGTCTGGCTACGAGTTTTATGACTATTACAAAGCGGCTAACTTCATCGGTGGNGANTATTACGATTACCTGGAGATGAATAATGGTAATCTGGCGATTATCGTGGCTGATGTTGTAGGGCACGGAGTTGCCGCCGCGATGCTGATGGCCAAGCTCTCAGCTGAAACTCGTTTTTGTCTGGCAGGGACGGAAGACGTGGCACAGGCTGTTATTAATCTGAACAATCGNATGACGGGAATGGCGTTGGATCGATTTGTCACTTTTCTCCTGGTGGTGATTGATCCCAGTACTGATGAACTATCCGTGGTGAATGCGGGGCATATGGCTCCGTATCATCGTAAAGCGGATGGGAGTGTCGATCTGGTTGGCGAGGAATTTGCCAATATACCGATTGGTATTATGGAAGACATTGAATACCAGGCATTCGCTTTCCAGTTGCGNGAAGGTGAATCATTGACGATGTATACAGATGGATTGAATGAAGCCGAAAACGGTTCGGAAGAACTNTTCGGTATGGAGGCCATTCAGGAGATTATTGAGCAANATGATGATGCTGCTGATGTGCGGGGGGAACGAATNCTCAACGCGGTGCTTGCGCATTCAGANGGAGAGGTTCAGGGAGANGATATGTGTTTGGTGGCGATAAATCGCACTACCAATCCCTGATTGGCTTCAGGCCGCTTTTGCTGATATTCGGCCTTTGGTATACTCGGCTCCATCCAAAACAATAATGTGTCGAAAGGAAATGACATAATGAGCCAGCCGGTTTTAGAAACCAATATTCCCGGGCTCGATTCCAAACGAGGAAAAGTTCGGGATATCTATGATCTTGGTGACCGCTTTTTAATGATCAGCACGGATCGTATCAGTGCTTTCGACTGGATCCTTCCTTCTGCTATCCCTGATAAAGGGCGAGTCCTGACAAAGATCAGTGAGTTCTGGTTTGATAAACTGGACATTCCCAATCACCTGCTGACCATGGATGTCGCNAAGGTTGACCTACCNGAAGGAACGGANACGGATTCTTTGCATGGTCGTAGTATGGTGGTGAAGAAATGTAAGGTTGTCCCTATCGAGTGCGTTGTNCGCGGGTATCTGGTTGGTTCNGGCTGGAAGGAATATCAGGCCGAAGGAACGGTATGTGGAATTGAACTGCCAGACGGTATGCAAATGGCTTCGCAGCTGACGGCCCCCATTTTCACTCCGGCTACAAAAGAAGACTCAGGGCATGACGTTAATATTTCCTTTCAACGTATGGTGGATATCGTCGGAGAGGATACGGCCCGNGAACTTCGCGATCGTAGTATTGAGATTTATCGTCGAGGTGCAGAGTACGCTCGGACTCGAGGGATCATCATTGCGGATACTAAGTTTGAATGGGGTTGGTATGAGGGCGAACTCATTCTGATTGATGAAGTGCTCACCCCGGACAGTTCTCGATTTTGGCCGACCGAAACTTATCGGGTGGGTGAGTCTCCCAGGTCCTACGATAAGCAGTTTGTTCGCGATTGGTTAGAAACGACTGACTGGGATAAGAACAGTAAGCCTCCGGAGCTTCCTGAGGACATTGTTTCTAATACACGAGCTAAATACATCGAGGCATACGAAGTTCTGACTGATCAGAGCTTCGAGTGGAAGTAAGTAAANTTCATCTCGCAAGGTCTGGTAGCTTGCCGAAGATCGGCCTGATGGTATTAGAGTGCGAAGCTAGCTGGGGCGGTTTGCCGNAGAAAAGAGGGGCTNCATCTTGTCAATTGAGCATTCTNTAATCATGCTAGAGANTTGATTTATAACNCCTATTTTACCCCGTTTCTCTAGCTCGGAATCATATCTATGTGTCTGTNTGTACGTTGCCTCTCGGTCGCTTTACTGATCTCTTGGAGTCTCCCTGCTTTGGCTCAGGAGAGAGTAGCTTTTACTTCGGTTGACGAAGCTGGTGCTGATTACTTGGTTCAAGGTGAGTATCGCGGAGCCGTTCGACTTGCTGGTGTACTTCGTTCGTCCAGTGGGCTACAGGTTGTTTCCAGGGGGGGAGGCAAATTTGTGGCCTACTTGATTCCTGGCGGCCTAGCTGGTCAGGGGGGGGCATTGGATGGTCGAATTTCGTTGGAAGGACAAACCAATGAGGTTGGGGTTACGGTATTGAGTAACGAAAACTTTCAGGTCATGNTTGAAAATGGTATTGCGAGCGTACTAAATACGGATAGTCGTCGGATCGGTAAGCTTCGGCATATCGTACGCCAGAGTGTTACGATGGGTATGCCTGCTCCGCAGGAATCCGTTGTATTATTCGACGGTGAGAATACGGACAACCTGCTTGATGCCAAAGTGACCGATGATGGNTTACTGATGGAAGGTGTATTAACAAAAGAGATTGTTAAGGACTTTCGATTGCATTTGGAATTTAAAACGCCCTATATGCCTAACTCATTGGGACAGGCCCGNGGAAACAGNGGGGTCTATATTCAACGGCGGTATGAAGTTCAGGTGCTCGATAGCTTCGGTCTGGAAGGANTTCACAACGAATGTGGTGGGCTATATCGACAGAAGCCACCAGCGGTGAACATGGCTTTTCCTCCCCTGGTGTGGCAAACCTACGATATTCANTTCCGNGCGGCGCGTTTTAATGATACTGGTGAGAAGACNNAAAATGCTCGGATTACGGTATATCACAATGGTGTTGTGATTCATAAAGGGCATGAACTGACTGGGAAAACAGGTGCTGGCCAGCCNGAAGCTCCGACGGCCATGCCTATTTTGCTACAAAACCATAGTGATCCGGTTCGCTACCGTAANATTTGGTTAGTCCATCTNGATGAGTCAGAAGCGGTGGATGCNCNGAAGTCCCGAAAACGTTCGGGCGGAAGGTAAAGNTTGGGGAATGTCCTTGAGCTAGGGAATCGAGATGTCGTGCACATTCACGTATGCTCGCGGATGTTTCATTGCAGCATTGTTTTTCCGATGCTAAACTCGTTGGTTTGATGGAATATTTTCTCTGAATCTATTCCCGATACGTACAGTAGGTAATATTGATAGTCGTAAGCTAGTTGATGCTTTAGCCCTTTCGGAATTTTTGCTGTACCGATACTCCTCATATTTTGAAATGCCTCGATGGGTCGGATTTGTTTTCAGACATCTCGAATTCAGTTCCTTGACGAACCGTTGCTGCGCAGTTGTTATATGACAGGGCTCGAAGGTATAGCCTGGGAACGTGAGATCACCTTTGCCGGAACTCGCCTGATGATTGATCGTCAGACTCACGAGTCAGGACATTTCTTTTTTCCCTGGCGATCAGAAAACGGTCTCGAGTTCATGTTGGGAACCACGAGTCTGCGAGAGAGCAAAGATGATTATCATCTGGAAGTAGAGTTGGCACGGGGAACTCTCCACCGCCTGCGTAGCTATCTGGCGGAACGTAGTAACCAGTACAAATTGTCACAGACCTATGCTGAAAAGTTGACGGCGGCTCATGAGCATCTGATTGATGCTGTTCTTCATTGGCGTTCAGATCCCCAACAGGCTGGTGACTTAGCAGCAACGGCCATCGAACTGTGTTTGTACGTGATCAATCATCTATCTGTGGAAGATGCCGGGCATTTGATGGAGGCCCGGCATCAGGCTGGTATGACCAATTCGATGTTTGGCGTTAAGCTTGGACAGCTTCCGGACAACGAGTCTGACCGTGATACCCTGGCTGGGGCGTTTGATTCTGTCATGCTTCCCTTTAACTGGAAGGATGTGTCCCCAGATGAAGGGAAATTTCAGTTCTTTGATGTGGACCAGATGCTCGAGTGGTCTCATCGTCATGGCAAGAAGGTGTTTGCAGGGCCATTGATCCAA
>PAJC01000016.1 GCA_002705165.1 Planctomycetaceae bacterium
TGATGGTTTAAGCTGGAAACTCTCGTAGGCACCATGACGATTTACCTATACTTTAACTGGATTTGACATGAACCGGATTGTAGTGGCCGTTGTTCTATGCTTCATTACGGTCGTTTCCACGCCCCTGCGTTGCTACGCGGAAGGTGAGTGGGAAATCACTCAGGAAAGTGAAAAGGCTGTCGACCGAGGGCTCGCCTGGCTTGCTCGAAATCAGGGGCCAGCCGGTAACTGGGAGAGCCAGGATCTGGGTCTGGTTGCACTTGGAGCCATGGCATTTCTATCTGCCGGACATGCACCCGGCCGCAGTCAATATGGTGATAATGTAAAGCGAGCGTTGGATTATATTATTGCCAACGCAAAGCCCTCTGGCCTATTGAATATTTCCAGTGAAGGTCGTGACATGTACAACCATGGCCTGGCAACGTTCTGCTTAACTCAGGCCTATGGAAATGTCCCTGACAGACGGCTGGGGAAAATCCTGGATAAAGGTATCCAGTTGATTTGCAATGTGCAGTGTGATGATGGTGGATGGGACTATGTAGCTCGACAACAAAGTCGTGGGCATGATTTATCACTATCGGTAATGCAGGCAAAAGCGCTGCGAGGTGCGACGGATATCGGATTGGATATTCCTCCTCAGGTAATTGATAAAGCGATTGCCTCCGTTCGTGGATACTACCGCCCATTAGCTGCAGCGGATGGAAAGCAATACGGAACAGACCCACTTGGTGCTCGCCCCGGGGCATTTACTTACAGTGGTGGAAAGGTAACCACCGCAATGGCAGCGGCTGGTGCGGTTTGCCTGCAGGAATTCGGTCAATATGACGATTTCCGGATTCCTCGAAGTCTGGACTATGTTGCCAATGACATTCAAAAAATGCCTGTTCGTACCGGACACATCCCACTTGATGCTTACACTATGTTTTATGTCGGCCAAGGCCTGTATCAGGTTGGCGGCGAGCGCTGGAAAACGAATTACCCTATCATCAGAGATGCCATTGTCAAATCACAATATAACTCCACCCGACCGGACATTGACGGTTCGTGGGAAGGTGGGCGAGTTGGCGGTACTCCGGGTAAACTATTCGGGACATCTGTCGCCGTATTTGTGCTCACTATTCCCAACCGCTACCTACCCATCCTCCAAGAGGGTGAATTTCCGGATTCCAAATAACGTTATATACCTGAATGAATTTTCTCGCTTCTTGGTTTTTGCCCGCTCTCGCCGCCGTTGCCGGCCCTACGTTGATTCACTTATTGAATCGACGTCGCTATCGCACGCAGCAATGGGCGGCAATGCAATTTCTTCGCGAGGCTGTTAAACGCAATCGCCGGGCAATTCAAATCCGCGACTTCATTCTGCTGGCCATCCGGACGTTAGTGGTTCTTCTATTCGTACTGGCCATGGCTCGTCCTTATTGGATTGGTGGCGGCCAGCAGGCCTACAATGGGACGGAGCCCATCCATGCCGTCATTGTGCTCGACAACAGTCTTTCCATGGGGTACACCGCTTTAGACAAATCGTTACTCGACGAAGCAAAAGCTCTGGCTACCAATTTTATTGAGACCCTTCCTTCGGGCAGCGAAGTTTCTGTGATCCCCATGTGTCGGCAGCCACATTGGTTCAATGTGGGGGCGTATTCTTCGCGAGAAGATGCTTTAAATGCCATCGAGCAAATCCGAGTGGTGGATCAGGAAGCAAATTTACGAACCGCTGCTGAAAAAGCCCGGCTGGCATTAGAGGAAGATAGTGGCGTTCAAACCAAACGAGTCGTCCTGCTGGGCGACCTCCAGGCCAACGGCTGGGAAGACAACAGCCTTGAAGAAACGCTTGAGCCACTGGGAGATGTTCAGGTCGTAGCTGTCCAGCCTGCCGATACTGACAATTCCTGGATTAGTGACTTCTACTTGCGTGATGGGATTGCTGACGCGGAATCCACCGGTCATTTTATCGGCACGGTACGCCATGAGGGTCTCGAACCCAGAGACAACGTGACTGTTTCATTGATCGTTGATGACCAGGTTGTCGCCGAACAGATTCTCCAACTACAGCCGGGTCAGGCAACGACGGTCAACTTTGAACATCAGTTTGTCACTGCAGGAACCTCCAAAGACCCTGTCTTCGCCCGAGCCGAATTAACACTCGACACGGATCGATTACCCATGGATGACCGGCGAGTTTGTGTGGTCCCTGTTATTGCCCGCGTCCCTGTTGTATTCATAGACCAGTACGGTCGTGACGAAGATTTGGAGCGGGGGCGGTTGGGCGAATCGTTTATGCTACGTCACCTTCTAGCTCCCACACTGGATGAGGATGTCGAACATAAATCACTGATCGATGTAATCCACCGAACGATCGAGGATTTCACGATCGAGGACTTGCAAGATGCGCGTTGTGTCATCATTTCGGGAAGCGTGGCTCCAAATGTAGCAGATGTTGTAACACTGAGAGAATATGCGGAGCAGGGTGGCCAGGTCCTGATCACCGCCGGCGGTTTATTTGAGACAACAAGTTGGAATGCTGCCGCCTGGGATGACGGCAATGGATTCCTGCCTGTCGGACTTTCTCCGGAGCCCGTGGGGAGTCTACCTCCTGCTAATACTCAGCAATGGCCAACATTCGGCCTTAACCCTGAAACGTTCGACGATCCGATTTACAATTTACAGATCCCTGAAGAAGAGTTTCAGGATTTAGTTTCTGCCCCTATCTTCTATAAAGCCATCTCTGCAGACCTGAACTCGCTCGATACGTTCGATGAGAAAGAGCTTTCCCGTGTTCAGGATTTGCTTGACAGCGATAGGCTGCAAACACGTTGGCTTAACTGGACAAATCCACTTGGTCGCCACTATAGCGAATTTACCCCTGAGCAGATTGTGGCTCGAAATCGACCTCGCGTTTTAGGCCAATACGATAACAAGGAGTCTTTCCTGGTAGAACGACGTATTGGCCAAGGCCATGTTCAGCTTCTCACTTCCGGGGTGTTCCCTGAATGGAACGACCTTTCGGTTGATACCGGCGTCCTGCTATTAGATCGGATTGTGAGAACTTCACTGGTGCGATCACTGCCGGAGCGCACGATGCCCACTCAGGAAGAAATGGTCATTCCTGTTTCTGTGAGACACCAACATGCCGATCACAAACTCACCTGGCCGATCAATTCGTCCAATGGAACGGAAGCGATCTCCGTTGATGTCTTTGCGAATCAAAAATACGGCGTCGTTATTCGCGGGGCCACGGATCGTGGATTTTATCAACTTGTCCGGGTGGAAGATGAGACCGGGGGCGAAGTACCGGTAATGTTATTAGGCTTCAATGGGACCAGTGAAGAGAGCAACCTGACGCTACAACAGATAGATGAATTGAGGGCACTGGTTCCCAGTGGCCGTGTGCGTTGGCTAGCTGCCGGCGCGGCCATCTCTCTGGAGGGAGAAACCTATCTTGGCAACGGTACCTGGCGATGGTTGATGTATTGCCTTTTACTTCTCTTGCTTGTGGAAATGGCTGTACTGACGTCCAAGCAACGTGACGAAAACCCCTCAACGGGAGGGGCTGTCATATGAACGCTTTAGCTCGTTTATTGGGAATTAAATCCACGGATGAAATTCACGATATCAATCTCAAATTTGCCGCCTGGTGGAGCGAAGGCCGCCCGGTGCTAGTATTCATGGTGTGCCTTGGATTAGCCGCTTTGGGAGCGCTTTTTTATTATCGTTTTCAGAACGAACAGCCCTTGGAAAAGAAAAAAGTGCGCCGCATTGTCCTAACGGCCTTCCGCAGTCTGCTGCTAGCCACGATCGGATTTATCCTCGCTGAGCCTATCGTTTCCGTTTCGCTTACAGAACACCCTCGCCCAATTCTACTGATGCTCTTTGACGGTTCTGACAGCATGAACCTGGTGGATGAGCTTTCGAACGAACAGGCTGATGCGTTAGACCAAATGACCACCGAGAGCATTGACCCAACGCTCAAAACACGCCTAGAACTGTTAAACGCGTCTTTGAAGCAGGGAAAACTTGCGGATGCCATTGGTTCTCTTCATGAAGAGTTCGATGTGCGATATTACACAACCGACGAAGGGCATTCGATTAAAGAGCTAACGCAGGACCCGGAAACGCAGGGGCTCTCTGACGAATTGGCTGCCGAGATCCAGACAACAGCTATCGGGAGTTCGCTTGACGAACTCAACCGCCGACATGGTACTCGGCATTTAGCCGGAGTCGTCGTCGTTAGTGACTTCGGGCAAAATGCCGGTAACCCGGCACTTACGTCCGCTGAACAACTTAAGGTGCCGATTTACGCGGCGGGCGTTGGCCCTCAGGAAGTGATTGATGTGGCGATTGATCTGCAAGCACCTTTGGTGTTGAAACAGGACGAAAATACTTCCGTCTCTGCCACGCTACGGCAACAAGGCGCCACCGGGGCAAGTGTATCTATCCAGCTTTTCCAACGTCGTCTTGGAACTGCGGAAGACGCAGTAATCGAAGCAGACAAGCTGCCAATTGGCGAACCGGTTGTTACTGTATTAGAGGACGGNCCGATTGATNTCGATTTACCCTATCTACCAGAACAGTCCGGGCGATTTGAATTGATCGCAGAAGTATCTGGATTACCCGGCGAAGTCAACTCAAGAAACAACGAGGCTGATCGGGAAGTTATTATTCGTGATGAATCGTTAAATCTATTCTTTGTTGAACACGAACCCACCTGGGAATGGCGGTTCGTCAAAGAAGTCTTTCATCGAGATCCTTTAATAGGTTATGAGGGCTTCCGTACATTTTTACGCTCNGCTGATTTCAAAGTACGACAATCCAATGACTTATTTGTAGATCGACTGGTCCGGCCTCGCGAAGAATTCTTCGCAAACGACGTCGTTCTAATTAGTGATGTGCCAAGTGAAATGTTAACCACTCCGTTTCAGGATCAACTGGTTGAATACGTCGAACGATTTGGGGGTGGTTTGGTCATCATTGCAGGGCCACGATTTAGCATTGGCGCACTACAAGGAACTCAATTGGCGGACATGCTGCCTGTCGTCGTGGACAGGTCNATGAGACCGAAGGCATCTAAGTTCCAGATGTCCTTCACGCCCCAGGCATCGAACAACCCCTTTGTAAATCTCGGCGATAGCCCTAATCAAAACGAGCTTGCCTGGAACAACATGGGCAATATCCCCTGGTATCAGCCTGTCCTGCGTGCCCACCCATTAGCCACCGTGTTGGCTACTCACCCTACTGATAAGACCGTGGATAATACAGATCTGCAGCCGATCATTGCCACGCGTCGATTTGGCAAGGGGGAAGTTATCTATATCGGATTTAACGAAACCTGGAGGCTGCGAAGAAAGTATGGTGAGCGATTCTATCGGCAATTCTGGGGGCAAATGATCTACCGCCTAGGCCTCGGCCGAGCGCTTGGACAACAAAAGCGATTTTCACCGTCCACTGATTTGACAACCTACCAAACAGGGGAGCGTGTCACCGTAACGGTCGAAGCCTACAACAGTAACTATGAAAACCTTGATGTCGACGGCTTGCAGGCCCGGCTCTTACGGCAAACCGCTGCTGGGTCTCAGCCCTTAGACGAGATCCGGATTCCGTTAGCGCGTGACAATGTTGTCTTTGAGACCTCTATACCGCCATTGGAGCCCGGACTGTATCGCCTCTTGGTAATGGATCCTGAAACCAAGGAAGAATTCGAACTTGGGTTTGAGGTAACAACTGCATCTCGGGAACGACTGGATGTCGTGCGAAATACCTCTCTGCAAAAACANCTNGGGGACATTTCCGGTGGACAGGCATGTGAATTGTATGAATTACCAGAGATTCTNNGCGAATTGGAAGCTCAGGATATTAANCANTACACCGAACGCCAGCTTCCTCTCTGGAATACTTGGCTAATCCTGATGCTCGTCCTAATCATCATGCATACCGAATGGCTGGCTAGAAAACTAAGTAACCTCCGATAAACTATGGCAAACCTTTCACCTTTACATCGCGGCATTAAACGAGTTCGGCGTTTCCGTAGCGTCGCCCGGCTTGGGTCTGGTGTTGCGCAGTGGGTCACGGCCGCGGGGTGGTTGTTCCTAATCACGTTCGGNCTNGACTGGATTGGCAAAATGGACACCGTCGAGCGGGCTGTCCTGCTCGGCGTCGAAGCGCTCGCTCTGGTTTGGTTGTTCAAGAAATATCTGCTTCCTGTTCTTGCGGTCCGCGAAAGCCTGATCGGTATTGCNGCAAAAATTGAGGCTCATCAGGATGTTCAGTCAGACTTGGTTGCTGCACTGCAGTTTAACGATGGGAATATCGATCAGTTTGGCTCCGACCAATTGCGTTCACGAGTTGTCGATGACACCGCTGAGATCTCACCCGGTATTGATTATCTCTTCGGTTTTTCACGCCCGGAACTATGGAAAAGTCTGGCCAAAAGCATCGGTACGGTTGCCATCATTATTGCCGTGGCTGTTTCTGTACCGGATTACTTCAACATCTTTCTCCGGCGAATTGCTTTAGGTGAGGAGTCTTACCCCACAAAAACGGTAGTCCTTTCACTTGAAACGGTGGAGGCCAATGCCGTTGTTGGTAGGCCGATCACCTTCGTNGTTAGGGTTGATGAAACCAAAATCGTGCCGGACGGTGGNATTTTGATGCTCTCTGGAAAAAACGATACTGAGTCCGAACTCAGCCTAGAGCGGATTGGAAACACGAATGAGTACTCTGTCACGCTTCCCCGAGTGATTGATGACTTTTCTGTCACGGCCATCGTTGGTGACGANATGGGTGTCACCAAGAAGTACGATGTCCTTCAGGTTCCCCGCATCGAACTTGAAATGAAAGCCGACATCCCGGCCTATGCTGTCGAGTCTTTCAATGTAAAGTCCGCTGGTGGGCGTATTCAAAGTGTCCTCGCCGGGTCTAACGTTCATCCCATTCTGAGATCAACAAACAACAAGCTCAAGGCCGCTACCATTCAATTGGGNGACGAGACGTTTGNATTGAAGAACGAAGNTGATGCTTGGATNATGCCNATAGAAAACCACCCATTAATAGGGGTTGAGTCGACCACNAAATACCAAATAAGCGTTACAGATACCAATGGAATTAGTCCTGACAGACCTATTACCGGTATTTTACAGGTCCGGCCCGACCAAAATCCGAGGATTGCTGCTGCAACCGTGATAAACTTAGTATTGAGCGGCGCTGCTCCACGCATTAAATTTCGTGCAATCGATGACTTTGGAATCGATACCGTCGCCGCAGATATAACCATCACTCGCGTCGGAATGGATGCCAGCGATGATACGATTACCAAGATGATAAATGAGTCTAAGTCTCATACAAAACAGATCGACAGCACCGTTCCGATTGAACTTGCCGACTACGACTTAAANATTGGTGATACCGTATTGGTCACGCTCCAGGTAACGGACTACCGTGGGCAACAAGAAGGTATCACTGTCCCGTCCGACCCAATTGAGTTTACGGTAACCAGCCGGGCAAATTTCCTTGCTGCGATGCGAGACATTGATTCGGAAACAGACGAAAAACTTGATCAGATTATTAAAGCCCAGTTGGGGGTTGGAGATCGTCAATAATGATTAGTCATAAGAAAGCTGTTTTGGTTGCCGTAACGCTGGTTAGTATTTGCTGTACGCATCTTCTTGCCCAACCAACACCGCCGGCCGCGCCTTCGCTTGCCGAGCGTCTGCAAATTGATCGCTATAAGGTAAACCAACAGCGGGCACGGGATCTCACCACAGACCTTCTTTCAATTTTGGTCGACCGCCAAATGCAACAGCTTGAGGACAATCGTCTAACAGACTTGCCGCTGTACGAGGATCTCAAAACAATGCGGGGGAGAATGGGGCAGCTCGCCAAATCGAAAATGCCTGATGTGATTGAATTGTTAGTAAAAGCTGACATCGCTAAACCGTCCGAACGACAGGAANTAATGGCTGAGGTTCACTCCAGAATGCGTGGAATCCTGCGAGATCTTCTTCGCGAACGAGAGCGACTACGACTACGCAGACAGCAGGCTGAACTGATCGAACGGATCGGTGAGATTGTCATTCAGCAGAAAGCAACACTCGACAATACGCTAACCCTGTCGACAGCTCAGGAACAGTTAGTTCTTAGTACCATCGACTCACAAAAGAACGTTGCCGTCCTCGTCGACGCCTTTGGTGACACCTTAGATCTTGTACAGGACTGGACCGGTGAACTAGGCAAGCTAGCCACTGAATGTAAAAACGTTCTTGAGACGAATGAGGTNGTAAAACTTCTCAAGCAAGCAGAGGCCCAACTTGAAGCCACCGATTTTAATGACGCGGCAAAGACAGAAAAAGAAGTTGTAACCGTCCTTGAGGGTATTCTCCTTAAAATTNGACGCTTTGAAGATCCNGCCTGGATTGACTCTGATGCATCAGAAGCCGCGGAGGATATCCTGACCGCGCAGGAAAGTTTAAANGAGGAACTTGAAACCGTTGATCCCGATGATGACATAAAAATTGATGAGCTCGTTCAGGCACAAAACCTAATCCGTGAAAAGCTACAGCGTCTCGAAAATCTTGTTGTTAACGATGAAAACGCAGCCGAGCTTATCGAGCGTGCACAAGAAGCGGCAATGGAAGCTAGAGAAGAGATCTTTGAAGGCGAGATCGAGGCNGCTATGGATGAACAGGACGAGATCATAGGCACGCTGGCTGAACTACAGGAACAGCTTAACACTACCACAAACTTACTTGACCCAGATTTATCCTCAGAAGAATATTCGGAGATTGCTGATGCTCTCGAAGAAGCCCGGAAGACGCTGGAAACTGCCGATGAGTTGAACAATGATGCNGAACAGGCCTTGGCGGACAACCAGCTTGCCGAGGCCGAAGAAACAGAACAAATGGTAAGCGAAACGACGCTAGANGCGGCCACTCAGGCTGACGAAGCCGGATTGCCTGAGCCTGTGGCGGAAGCCATTGAAGAAGCAAAAGATTCCGCCAATGAAGCAGCGGAAGCGACAGCTACCGCAAACGACANCAAAGACAATGAGGCTGTTGCTGAAGAGTCTCAAGATTCTGCTGAGGAGGCGGTCGCCGACGCTGGTGAAGACATTAAAGAAGCCATTGGACGAACTAGCGAAGCCGAAGAAGAAGCACGCAAAAATGCCCTTGCCGCNAAGCTNGGCGAATTAAACCGTGCCGTTGATACACTTGANCGAGCTGCTGCCGAAGCCAGAGAGAATGCCGGNCTCCTTTCCGANAATAAAGCACCTAATNAACAAGANAATGAAGCCATTAAAGATGACTTCAATACGACCGCTGAGCTTGCGAAAGAAATCGCCAAGGGAGTCGAAAATCTCTCGCCAGAAGCAACGGAACAACTAAATAACGCTGCTGACAAATCAGAACAAGTCGCTAATGCTGTCGCTGAATCGACGCCGGAAGACACTGAAGGCGATAATAGCAAACCCAAAGATGGTGAGCCCCAAACAGACCCACCAGAGGGAAGCGAACCTGCAAACCCTGANAAGAAGATACCAGGTGATGAGGATAGCCCTAATGCGTCTGAAACATCAAAACCTGAGTCGATANAAAAAGGAGATGACAACGAGGGNNCGCCTGAAAGCAGCGAGCCGCAGGAGGNGAGCTCTGAAAGCCCCGAAGATCAGCTGGCTCGTCAGGAAAATGCTGAGCAGGCCAAGATGGTTGCTGAAGAACTCGAGGCCGCAGCCAATCAAATTCGTGAGGAGGTTAGNAAAACAGCTGAAGAACTTATCGATGAGCTCAAAGACCAATTAGCCGGTGTTAATGATGTACAGGAAAGCCTTAACTCATTGGCGAATGCTGAAAACCCCACAGCAGAGCAAATCACTGACGTTGCTGAAGAAACGCTGCAGTCGATCCCTGATGCTGGAAATGCCTTGCAGCAAGCTGCCGAATCTGCCGAACAGCGAGAAGCAGGCGAAACTCCTCANGANCCAATGGCCGGGGATCAACCAGCCGATGCTGACACACCANATAAAACTGAGCCGGANGACGGCGAGTCNGGNAATTCGTCGGTCGANGAGAATGGGAGCGAAAAAGACCCNGCTATAAATCAAGAACGACAATTACTGCAGGCTGAAGTTCTGGCTGATATCAAAGAAGAAAAAATTCAGCAGGAATTACAAATGGCCAACTTCCTCGCCCAGCTAGCCGAACAAGGGAAAGANTCCGCTCAGGAATTGGCCGAAATGCGTGAGAAACTCGATTCTGACGACCCTCACAAACCAAATGCAAATGAACTATTCAATGCCGTCATGGAACAAGCCGAGGCGTTGGCTGGCATCGGACAGCTAGCNGCAGAAATAGCCGACCAAGAAACTATTGCCAATGAACCCATCGTGGAAGCCTCCGCGTTAGCTGAGGAGCTTACTCAAAACGATCCGNCACCAGAGGATCCCCAACTTGCCNGCGNTGAGGGTACTCCTGGGCAAGAGCCTGCTCCGAGTGGCGAGCCNATGCCCGGNGGAGAGCCNATGCCNGGANGNCCTCCCGGCGATCCGCAGCCTATTGCAGAATCAGGGCCTCCAAACGATAGCTTCATTCCTGAAGATGCCTTAGAGACGGCCGAACTAATGTCCGGCCAAGATCTTGGCGAGGAGTTGGCCCAATCTGAATTGCCGATGCCAGGCGGAGAGCCGATGCCCGGTGGAGAACCCATGCCCGGTGGAGAACCCATGCCGGGGGAGANCCNATGCCGGGCGGAGAACCCATGCCGGGTGGAAAGCCGATGCCGGGCGGAGAACCCATGCAGACTAACCAGCCTCAATTAGGAGCAGCTACCGCCGAAGGCGGCGCTGCCAGCCAGGGAAAATTAGGCCCCTCAGAGAACGAAGCTCCCAAAGATGGGCCTGTGGAAGTCGTTGACGCTCAAACCGACAACGACTCTCGAGTGCCCGGCGGTAGAAATGGTGACACCGACGCGGCTCCAATTGGCGCTCCTAAATCACCTTGGGTCACATCACTACCAAAGTCTGTTCAACAGGCCATCAAATCCCGAACAAAACGCACTTTACCAGCCGCCTACGAAGAGCGGCTGAAAAAGTATTTTAATAGTATTAAATAAACACTACGTAGAACGAACCACTTAGACTTGGAAACCGAAGATGTCGGAAGAAAATCAAACAACTAATGACAGTGACGTCGCTGCTGTTGAGTCATGGGCCGCTAAATGCCAGGGCTTAAGAACGGAATTACAAAAATCGATTATTGGTCAGGAAGATGTCATCGAACAAGTCCTCATCGCCATTCTTGCTCGAGGACATGCTCTTTTAGAAGGGGTGCCCGGACTGGCCAAGACACTAATGATCTCGTCGATCGCTGAGGCTTTAACTCTTTCTTTTCACCGNATTCAATTTACACCTGACTTAATGCCCTCGGACATTACGGGTACCGACGTGCTCAGAGAAGACCCTGTAACCAAAGAGCGTGAATATTCGTTTATACAGGGCCCTATTTTTGCCAACATGATTCTGGCGGATGAAATTAATCGTACGCCACCAAAAACACAAGCCGCCATGCTCGAAGCGATGCAGGAACGAATTATTTCTGCCGGGGGTAAAACNCACAAGTTGCCTGCGCCGTTTTTCGTTCTTGCNACTCAAAACCCACTGGAACAAGAGGGTACCTATCCACTTCCTGAAGCTCAACTCGACCGTTTTCTTCTCTATATCAAGGTTGGCTATCCAACTGCAGCTGAGGAATGGGATATTGCTCGAAAAGTATCGGCAGGAGCTCTTGGTGGAATCGAGTCTATCATTTCCGCCGAGGAAATTATGGATGCTCAGGGGCTTACACGCCGGATGCCGGTATGTGATCAGGTGCTGGGNTATGCTCATGCTCTGGTTCGTGCCACCCGACCTGGTACAGAAGAAGCTCCAGACTTTGTCAATGAATCNGTGGGGTGGGGTGCTGGTCCTCGGGGTGTTCTCTCGCTGATTTCCTGTGCCAAGGCCCGNGCCTTACTGAAGGGTCGTTATCACACTAGCGTCGAAGACGTACAAGCCATTGTGATGCCTGCCTTACGCCACCGAATTGCTCCAAACTATGCTGGTATGGCGGCAGGTCTTGATAGTGAAAAACTATTAGAAATGCTTTTGGAAGCCGTTCCTGCTGACCAGACTTTTAGTGAACCGGCTACTGTTTAATAGGCTGACTACCCTGACATGTCCTCTGCGATTCTCAACAAGTACATTCGCCCAGAAGTATTGAGTCAGCTTACGCGCTTCAAGCTGGATCCCCGACAACTCGTGGAGGGAAATCTTGCTGGGGCACACAAAAGTCCATTCCATGGTTTCGCTGTAGAATTTGCAAGCCACCGCGAATATGTGGCTGGTGATGATCTGCGTCATCTGGACTGGAAAGTTTACTTTCGTCACGAACGTCACGTGATCAAACAATATGAAATGGAGACAAACCTTAATTGTCATCTCATATTGGACGTATCAGCTTCGATGAGATACGGAGAAGAAGACCAGCAGAAATTGCTGTATAGCTCTCAGATAGCCACCACACTGGCTTATCTTGTCGTGGAACAGTCTGACCGGGTATCACTAACAACGTTTGATAATAAAACCCGAGGTTACCTTCCCCCATCGAATAACATGGGCCAGATCATTCGAATGACAGAGTCTCTGGATCAGGTAAAGTCCATTAACAAAACAAATATTGCAAAAACNCTTGGGGAAGTGTCGGCCAAAATTGGGAGGCGNAGTATTGTCGTTGTCATTTCAGACTTCTTCGTCGAGATTGAGGATTTGAAAGATGCTTTNCAGCGGCTTCGNTATGACAATCATGAAGTCGTACTCATGCATGTAATGCATCAGGATGAACTCCGTTTTGATATGGACGGCATGATTCGATTTATCGGGTTGGAAGATCCGGATCAACTCTTAACACGTCCCCATGACATCCGTGATGCCTATCTGGAAGCCGTAGAAAAGTTTATGGTTGATTTTCAAAAACTATGTGATGCCAACCGCTGTGAATACGTCCTCTGTGACACAAGCAAAGATCTTGGAGTCACTTTCGCTCAATATCTGCAACAACGTTCACAGGCTGGCAGATTGTAATGATTCAAACCTCAGGTTTGCTACGTTCATTCTTTCGTTTATTAAACCCCAGGTGCTATATGCGTCCTTTCGTTCTTCTCTCACTTCTTTTGCAGCCCGCCCTTACGTTCGCTGACGAACAACCCAATGTCATCCTCGTGATGGCCGATGACATGGGGTATGGTCAAACCGGCTATTACAATCATCCGATCCTTAAAACACCAAACCTCGACGCGATGGCCGCGAATGGGATACGTTTTGACCGATTTTATGCGGGTGCTCCTAATTGCTCACCAACGAGAGCGACTGTTCTTACGGGTCGATCCAATGATCGGACGGGCGTTCACAACCATGGTTATGCAATCAATAAACAGGAAAAAACGATCGCTCAGGCTTTCCAAAAAGCCGGTTATTCAACGGCTCACTTTGGAAAATGGCATCTAAACGGACTTCGTGGACCTGGGGCACCCATCTTCAAAGAAGATGCTCATCATCCGGGACATCTCGGCTTTGATTACTGGTTGAGTGTCACGAATTTCTTTGATATGAATCCTATCCTTAGCCGAAATGGCGTATGGGAAGAACATGGCGGTGATTCTTCCGAAGTCGTCGTCAAGGAAGCCCTGGACTATATTCGAGGTGAAAATGAAAAGGGGAAACCAGTCTTTATCGTGATCTGGTACGGTACTCCACATAGTCCTTTTATGGCCTACGAATCTGACGCCGAGCAGTTTGTTCATCTTAATCCGGCGTCTCGTGATCACTATGCTGAGCTAGTCGCTATGGACCGCTCCATTGGTACCTTAAGAAAAGAACTTCGTGACTTTGGTATAGCAAACAACACCATCCTCTGGTTCAACAGCGATAATGGTGGTCTGGGCAACATCACTCCCGGGACCGTTGGAGACCTACGGGGATTTAAGAATTCGGTTTACGAAGGTGGCCTACGGGTCCCTGCTGTCGTTGAATGGCCTGCTCATATTAAACCGCAAATTTCTAATTATCCTGCCTGCACCATGGATATTTTCCCAACGCTAATCGACTTCGCCGGACTCTCGAAGAAACACATTAACAAAGTTACAGACGGTGCCTCGTTAGCCAAAGTCATTAACTCTGATCTTTCGGCCCGTCCGGCTCCGATTGGCTTCCGACATACGGGGCGTGCTGCCTGGATTGATAACAACTACAAACTTATAACACTGAAGGTCGGCGGTGGCGAATATCAACTCTACGATCTAAAGACCGATCCTAAAGAGCAAACAGATCTGCTTGCTAGCAAGCCAGTGGTGGCTAATAGAATGATTAAGTCTTTCGAAATCTGGAATGCGTCTGTCGAAAAGAGTCGTCTAGGTGCAGACTATTCTTCGGGCAAAGTAGATCCCTTTCCTCGTCCACAACAGACCGACCTAATGACGCTGCCTGAATATCAAAAACACTTTGACGAATGGATTAAGCGGCCCGAATTCAAGCCGTACATCGAACGCCAACTCAAGAAACAACAAAATTAGAAGCTCTGGTAGTCCAAAGACTACTTATTCTTTTTTTCCCGCCGTCGTTTTAAACATCCAGATTTTGCACTTCCAAAGCATGTTTCTGTATAAA
>PAJC01000017.1 GCA_002705165.1 Planctomycetaceae bacterium
GGACATCCGTTTTTCCAATAGCCTGAACAGCATCTACATGTACTGGGACACCCATCGGCTCACATATCTCAATAACAGCTTCTATAGGCTGAAGAACGCCGGTTTCGTTGTTTGCTAACATGGTAGCAACTAAAAAAGTGTCTTTATTGACAAGTGTTTTCAAGTGGGCACAATCAATTTGCCCATTGGAAAGCGTGTTTATGGTTTGTACATCAACGTCTAGTGAGGTCAGCCAGGCAGCTGCGGTCGAAATGCTGGGATGCTCAATACCCGAAATTACCAGTCGACGCTTTCGGTTAGCCTCTTGTTGATACCCCTGAAGAGCCAGATTATTAGCCTCAGTGCCACCACTGGTGAAGAAAAGATGATCGGCA
The DNA here is from genome assembly GCA_002705165.1 of Planctomycetaceae bacterium. Lineage (GTDB taxonomy): Bacteria > Planctomycetota > Planctomycetia > Pirellulales > Pirellulaceae > UBA721. Next base: position 375 of record PAJC01000017.1, read on the forward strand.
TGAATGTCAGCCAGATGGAGGCCTAGTAGGTTTCCAAGCTTTTCCCGGGCATTCTCCAGTGTTCGACGAGCTTCCCGGCCCATCTGATGCTGGCTCTCTGGGTTTACAAAACCATGCAAGTAACAATCCAGCATTGCCTGCGCAACATCTGGATGAATGGCGGTAGTGGCATTGTTATCGAGGTAAGTGGAGCTCATAACGTCTATTTTAGTAGGGTGATTAGACCTGTCTAAGGGGTGATTAGAGGTTATTTACTGAAACGTAACAACAAAAACCTACCTATCTTTTAAAACGGGAAAGGCGGTATTATTGGTTAGCGAAAGAATCTAGATGACAGTAAAACGCACTCACAGGATTGGCCCATCAAAACTCCTGCTTCGAAGGAGAAATATGTGGTTGCGCCAAACATCGGTCTCGTTACCAATTGATAGCCCGACGCAAGATAACGCAGCATGTCAGGCGCGAGTAGAAGGCATATTGTTTCTTGCGAAAGAACCACTGCCGAGCCGAAAAATAGCATTGTTGGCAGACATCAAAGATGGCCGGGAAGTCCGGAGAATCATAGGGAGCTTAAACAAGCAATACGACAGTCGCGGCCAATCGTTTCGTATAGAGCAAATCGCCGGTGGATATCGCTATATGACAAAGCAGGCCTATTCGTCTTGGATCCGCAGGCTCGAAGCGTCGCCAGCGTTAGTTCGCTTTACCCGCCCGGCAATCGAAACTCTTTCAGTCATCGCGTATCAACAACCAGTGATGAGAGCCGAAGTAGAAGCGGTTCGTGGAGTAGGCTGCGGGGAGGTGATTCGGCAGTTGATGGATCGTGGATTTGTAAGAATTAGCGGTCGCAGCGAAGATCTTGGCAGACCATTTTTATATTCAACATCGAAAGGTTTTCTAGAAATCTTCGGGTTGAACACTTTGGAGGAGCTGCCAGAAATAGATTTTCCGACATTGGCAACATCTCAGGTGGATGATCCAGCTGAGCAAAAACCAGAAAATCCATTACGTCAGCCTGATGAAGAGATTGTTTTGGAGGCAGAAAACGATCAGGCTGCCTAATTAGTCTTTTAGCTGGAAGAGTTTTTTCAAGGCGTCGAGCAATCCAGAGCCTTCTTCCGAACTTACTTCTTCTCGCAGAGATTCCAGTGGCGGGTGTAAAAGTTTATTAACAACCCTGCCAAGTGTAATGTCGATTTCTTTCTGTACTTTTGGGTCGTTAGCAGCATCTCCAAGTTTATTAATAAGACGCTCTAACTCAACACTTTTAATTTCATTGGCTTGTTGTTTAAGACGTCCAATCCAGGGACCAGTCACTCGTCGATAAAGATCAGACATAAACCGACCAGTTTCCTCCTCGATAATATGCTCCGCCTTTGGCCACTCACGTTTTCGTGCTTTTCGATTGCGATCGCAGACAGCCTGAAGGTCGTCAATGGAGTAGAGGTAGACCCCCAGGAATTCTCCCAAAGCAGGGTCAATATCGCGAGGTACGGCCAAATCGAGAATAAACAAAGGCTTTTGGTATCTCATTTCCGAAATTGGCGCAAACGCCTCAGCAGTGATGATAGGATCGGTAGCGCCCGTTGCGCTGACGATCAAATCGGCTTCCACAAGTAAGTCATTCAGTTGATCCCAGGCAACGGCAATTCCGGTAGTGCGGGCAGCGAGATCGAGTGCTCGTTGATGATTGCGGTTGATAATTCGGATATTCTGTGCGTTTTTATCGATTAGGTATTGGAGTGTTTCTTCACCCATCTCCCCAGCCCCGATAACCAAAATCAACTTGTCATCGAAGCGTTCGAAAAATTGACTGGCATAATCTGCCACGGCAACGGATGGTATGCTGACACGTTTCCGATGAATGTTGGTTTCCGTTTGTACTCTTTTTGCAACGCGCATGGCGGCTTGAAAGGACGAGTGAGTCAACGGGCCAGTGTTTTCTCCTTCATTCGCCATATCATAGGCTTGTTTAACCTGAGATAAAATTTGCGCCTCTCCGATTACCATGCTATCCAGACTGGCCGCCGTGGTGAACAAGTGCCTGATAGCATCTTCACCTTCAAGCGGCTGTAGTTCGGTAGCAATTTCTTCTGGGGCTAACCCGTGATAACTAGCCACAAAGTTGATTAGCTGTTGAGCGCTAGGACAGTTTTCTTCTTCCTCTGCGGCAGTATAGATCTCCACCCGGTTACACGTTGACAGCAACACGGCTTCGGATTGAGGGAACGCCGTTCGCATTTTGGCCAGAGCCTCAACAACCTGGTTGGGCTGAAAGGCTAGTTTTTCTCGAAATGCGACGTCGGTGTGGTGGTGACTACACCCAATCATTTGCAATTTCATTTTAAGGGCTCCCACAGCAGAGAGACCTGTTCGGTTTGGGCAGCATGTTCCGCCATGAGCGTGAAGCCCAGCACCATCATCAAAAAGACAAAGCTGGCAAGCGTTAGGTAGGCGATTTTTTGTCCTTGCCGCGCTGGCTTATATAACGCTTCAAAAACGGTGACACCGAGAAGCCAAAAAAGCAGCGCTCCTGATGAGACAATGACGCTGTTCGTCCATGGGATGCCCGCGCTATTTTCAGAATTTTGTAAGACATTCATAATAGCACCAGAGACAAGTCCGGCAGCAATCAATCCAGTGGCATAAAAAAGAGATTGCCGATTGCATTGTTCTAGCCATTCGAGGCTAGGCAATCGAAACCCAACGCGAGGTGGCATTTTCTTTTTCAGCCTGAAAGCATGTACCAAATACATCACGCCGGCCACAAACGCTATGATCATAGCCGACGTGCCAAGTAATAATGAAATACCGTGAGTAATAGCCCAAACATTGGTTGCTTCCGAAGGCGTGAAGGCATCTCGGTTTTTGATAAGCATCGCGATCAGGATTAGAAGCAGGACGAGCGGTAAGAAGAAAATCCCGACAGAGTTTTCATTTTTCTTGATTGCAATGATGACGTATGTGATAGCGATTGCTAAGGATACCATCAGGCACCAGTCGTACCAACTTGCCATCGGGGTGCCACCACTAAAGTCTTTTTGGAATTTGAGCCAGAGGTAAACGGTATGGGCAAAAATCCCGGCAATGGTGATACCGATAATGATTAGAAACCGAATCGGTGCACGGAANAAGAGNCGCGAGATTTCTAAAATCATCGCGATNGCATANCTAAATGCAAAGCAGGACAAAGAGATTTTCGTCATCCANCTACCGTCTGTGCTATCCATATCGACACNGCACCAAAAGTTTTNAAAAGGGTGGTTTTAAGTATNCCCTTGTTGAAATNACAGGGGGATCGANCCTNCTANAGCTAATTTTATCCACTAACGTACGACGTAGTGAAGTAGGCAAATAGNTAGTCNGACTTAAAGAACTCGAACATAGCNAATGNGGCTGTATAGTCGTTACAACTGACAATATTAGCTCCCCAGAGTAGCAATGCAGCCCCACNAAAGCTAACGAAATACCGACATNCCAACCTTACGAACCCTCNTCATTGTCGAGGCCTAGTTCNTTNATCTTTTTATGCAGNGTATTTCGATTAATTCCGAGCATTGCTGCCGCTTTTGTTTGAGTCCCNCCGCAGNCNATTAAAACCTGATGAATCAACTCCCTTTCCAGACCCTCGACCAACTTAGTGTGTAGATTACCATCAGCTGGATTTAGGTCTCGTAGCCCTTGTTTAACTAAAATGGCGTGGATGTCTTTTAGTTCAACAGGCTGGTTGGCTCTTGGTTGTATCGGTTTAGCTTCGCTGCCTAGAACGGAAGGCGGAAGGAGTGCCATTGTAAATTCATCGCCGGCAGCCATAACGACGGCTCTCTCTACGTAGTTTTGCAGCTCGCGTACATTGCCTGGCCAGTGATATTGTTGCAGGGCATCAAAAACATCTTGAGAGATATGAACAACATAGCGGTCGTATGCCTCGTTGTAGTGATTCAAAAAGAAGGTCACNAGTTCAGGGATNTCTTCCCGGCGTTCTCTGAGCGGAGGAATTTCGATGGGGACTACATTTAGACGCCAGTAGACATCTTCGCGGAACCGCCCTTCATTCACTTCGTCCATGAGGTCGCGGTTGCTGGCNGCGATTACGCGAGTGTCGATGCTGATAGTTTGGGTGTCACCGACACGTTCAAACTCGCGTTCTTGTAAAACCCGCAATAATTTTACTTGAAGTTGTAGGGTGGTCGAGTTGATTTCATCGAGAAAGATGGTGCCAGAGTGGGCAGCTTCAAACCGTCCTGTTCGATTGCTTACCGCTCCGGTAAATGAACCCTTAACGTGCCCAAACAATTCACTTTCAAGCAGGTTTTCACTGAGTGCTCCGCAATTGACTTTTACAAACGGACCTTGCTGACGATTGCTGATATGGTGAATAGCATTGGCGATCAGTTCCTTACCGGTCCCCGTTTCGCCNAGCAGGAGAACCGAGGCGTCACTTTTGGCAACCTGCTGGGTCAGCCGGTAGACCTTTTGCATAGCGCTACTGGCACCAATGATACCCTCGATCGAGAAAGATTCCGGGGAGGTATCGGCAGACGTCCGGTCATTAAAACCGGAAGACNTGTCAGATGATCCAAATGGCTCGGATGTAGCCATGACTTTTAACAATACTTCCAGGACAAAAGATTAATTGGCCGGTCCCAAATGACTTAGCCCCGCCTGTTAACTTGATTGTAACAATATCTAAAAAGAGAGGTATTGTGTAATGCTGGTTATTCCCCGGAAGAGTCCGCTGGATTTTCCCGGTCCTCGATGGAGTCCAACAGCCCACCAAGAATATCCAGTTCGTCCTGTGCCCCAACAATGCTCTTATTGTAAAGGTTATATTGCTCAGTGATTTCGTCCCGGGTCAACAGTATTCGATAGCTGCTAACATGTTGGCTAAAGGCAGCCGCGGCCAATTTACGGTTCTCTAAAACCGCCGTGTTCTGGCTCGCGATGGTAAGTAAAGCTTTTTGAGCCTCAGGGGTAGGAAGATGCTTTAAAACCTCCGTGGCTGGTGCACATAGCCGGGGAAAGAATAACGCACCTACCATCGGTTCTTGATGGCGGATGGGGTTGTAAAATCCATAGACGGGCTGGTTAGCCAAAATCTTTGCAAACCAATCCAGACAAGTACGCGCCTGTTCAACGCGCTCCTCCACGGAAATGGACTGATAGGTAGCAGTTTGGCGTAATATCTTAGTTTGGAACAGCATTTGATCAGCGGTGTTTGGCTCGAACAAGGCAAAGGTAAGTGGGTCGACATCCGCCAGGCGTTGAGCCCGAGAACGCTCCCGCCGCCCCTCCACCGAAGGTAACGGCTTCTCATCAGCACTAAGTTGTTCTTCGAGTGTGCCAAGGCGGTGTTTAATGCTGCGGAGTTTATAGGCTGGATTCGTAGCGATTTCAGCCCGATGCAAAACAGGGTTTTTGAAAAAACCATCCTCATCTTTGCCTGTGACACTATTTTGGACAACTCGGGCAAATTCGATATCCAGATTAGGAATGTTGTCGATGATAATTCCAATAGGAATTTCAGCAGTACGAGGGTCGTTACGCAGCTTGTATACTGTGTCATTCAATCCGGGATTCTGAATGGCTTCGCTTAAGAGGATAAATTCATAGTCAGGGTTTTTTTGTGCAAGATTAATGAGATTGTCGCCTGAGATTGCCCGGTCCCCAATCAAACCTATCTGAGATAACAGGCCGGCCCATTTTAGACCGCGGTCAGATTTTATATCCGCCGCCACCGCTTTGCGAGTGCCACCTGTCTGGACAAAATATGCGGCAGCCGTCGTGACATAACTGCTACCCGGAAATGGCCTTTTAGGGTCCATTTTGAAAATGGCATTGGCGATAGCGAATCGAACTCGGCGACTTGGATTATTCAAAGCCTCAATCAACCGAGTCGCCTTACCCGTCGTGGAGTACAATAGTGATTCATCACCAATGTCGCCAAGCACTTCTGCTGCTCCAACAGCCGCTGGGTAGTGTTTTGTTTCCAGGCAATGCTCTAAAAGAGAAAGCACATATTCAGCAGATTCCTGGCTTACCAAAGCTTTGGTTCCATCCGCAAGTGGTTGGTTTACGCCATTTAAAACCTTGCTGGATTGCAGTACGCTGCGTAGGAAAAGTTGTTTGTATTCCGGGTTTCCCAAGTCCAGTCTGTATAGATCTCGAGAAGCGAGTGTTGCGTAGGCGAGGCTAATAATGCGGGCGTCTCGCCGCTCAGGTATCACCGTCTTTTGGTCAGCATCGTACGCCCACAAGATTAATCGGCCTTCGCGATCCTGAGGGAGCATTAAATCTCCCTTCAGGTATCTTCCGAACTGTTGTTTGAGGTATTGAACGGCCTCAGCCTTTGTAGGTAACACGCCAACAATCTCAGTAATCGCCTGTCGCGCGGCAGCACCGACGGGAGAGTCGGCAGGTTCAGTGATCGTGAAGGTTACAATGCGGTCGGCAATTCGGATTGCCCTCAATTTTCCCAAGACAGCAATGATGCGAGCTTTGTGTTGCTCATCTTTCACGCCCAGGAATCCAATCGTTGGCTCCACAGCTATATTACCCATGCCAGCCAATGCTATTTTGATGTTGTCGTAATAGTCTTTCCGAGCTGGATCTCCTAAAGCGGTCCCCAGCGCGACAGCAGCGTTGACATCACAGGTGCGCAGTTCAGTCGTTGCCCGGCGTCTAACGAATTCGTCTTCATCGCCAAGCTCGTTAATTAGTTTAGCAATACGTGTGTCGTCACGGAGGTATGCGATTGCTCCATCGCGAATCATCTTCACAAAAATCCCACCCTCCGGTTGCAGCCTTTTGTGGATAGCAATTTCATAAAGGAATCCAGAGTTAAGAGATCGCTGGATATCCGAACATTCCTCTGGCGAAGGCATTAATGTCTGGAAGGACTCAATAAACCTACGGGCGACATCGGTTCGGCCTAATTGCACACATAGACGAATCGCATTGGCTAGCTCTATTGGTGTATTGGGATCTTCAATCAGTAACTGCCGGATGATAATATTATTTTCCCCGTTAAGCGGGGTGTCGGCATTTAGTGGTGGTTGGCCAGGCGCAGTAACTCCGGGTTGAGCGGCCGGCGGGGCGCCAAAGGGGTTATTTTGCGCCAAAATATTTACAGGAAAAATTCCAGAAATAATTGCTAAGACAAGCAAACTGACCCCGAGAATATGGCGGTGGGAACTTCCTTGTCGCCTTTTTAACTTGTTAAACATAACCTAAACCACCCAAAGCGCTTATTTTGACACCGATGGACATGCAGCGCCACTAAAGTAACGTAAACAACTGAAAATAAAGGAGTTACAGGTGGTGTAGGCTACATCTCTAAGCGTATTTTCCACGCTGAAATCTGTGCCTTAACCTGTTCAGGAGCGGTAGAACCATAGCTTTTAAAGGCTGCTATGGCATTCTTCACACCTAGGACTCCATATATCTTTTCGTCCAAATCGGGTGAAAGCTTTTGGAACTCCTCTAAAGGAAGTTCGGCGAGTGAGGTATTGTGTTCGGTAGCTAGTGCAACAAGTGAACCTATCATATGATGAGCCGTCCGCTGGGGGATGCCTTGCAGGATGAGATATTCCATCATTGTCGTGGCATCAAGGAACCCCTGTTCCAGACGTTCGTTAATGCTTTCGGCTTTGATAGTGGCTCCCTCCACAAGAGGGGCGGCAATGTCTAAGCATGCCTCCACCGTGTCAAAAGCGTCGAACAGAGCAGGCTTGTCTTCTTGAAGGTCACGGTTGTAGGCCAGTGGCAGTCCTTTCACCAGGATTAGCAGAGTTTGCAGGCTTCCGATTACTCGGCCTGTCTTCCCACGGATTAATTCCAGAATGTCGGGGTTTATTTTCTGTGGCATGATCGAGGAGCCGGTGCAGAACTCGTGTGGTAAATCGATGAAATCAAATTCCATGGTTTTCCAAAGGATCCATTCTTCTGCCCAGCTGCTGAGGTGTGTAGCGATCATGCTTAGAGCAAAGGCGGATTCGAGTACGAAGTCCCGATCGCTGGAAACGTCGAGGCTATTGGCAGCTACGCGATCAAAGCCAAGCCGTTGAGCGGTATCTTGTCGATCTATTGGAATGGACGTGCCGGCCAGCGCCGCCACACCCAGGCTGGATTCGTTCAATCGTTTCCGGCAATCCGCAACGCGTTCCCGGTCTCGCTGGAGTTTTTCACAATAGGCCAGCCAGTAATGCGGAGCTAAAACAGGTTGAGCTCTTTGCATATGAGTGTAAGCAGGGATAATTGTGTCAGCATCCTGATCACACCTTCCGACAAATGCACGCTGCAGCTGNAGTAAAAGTTCATCGACTCGATCGAGAGCATCACGGACCCAAAGTCGAAAATCGGTACTTACTTGATCATTNCGACTACGNCCGGTGTGTAGTTTTCTTCCGACATCACCCAGTTTATCGATNANCNTCTTTTCGATGTGCATATGNATGTCTTCAAGTGAGACGGAGGTGGTGAAGTTACCAGCTTCAATGTCAGCCTTAATTTCCAAAAGGGTTTTTTCGATCGCTTCTCGTTCGTTGGCCGCTAAGATACCGATTTTTTCGAGCATTTGAGCGTGAGCAATAGAGCCCTGAATATCGTGCGCATAGAGGCGCGCGTCAAAACTGATGCTTTCAGTAAAAAGCTCAACTCGACTATCGGTTTCTTTGGCGAAAACGCCGGATCGGGAAGGACTGGCCACGGTTAAACCCTGCTTTTGGCAAGAGAAACAAACGTCTGGTACTCGGAAGAGTTTATGCTAGATGCGAGTATATGGACTGTCAACGAGCAAGGAAGAACGTGCTGGTAGAAGGCAAATAGAGAATAGAAGCATCGAAGTTATAAATTTAACCCCCGGCGGCTTGCGAAAAGGGTAGTCGGCGGGATAAAATCAGGAAATTTTGTGCGCCAAACGGACTCTAAGGTGTTTAGAGANGCCCTCATTTGGAACAAGTTGTAACGAAACGAGATGTCGCATGGAATGAAGAGTCAGTTTTGACGGTAACCTAGACCCAGAAAGTAGTAGCTCGTGCCACGCCGCGACGATATCAAAAAGATCTTACTCATCGGNTCTGGCCCCATTGTAATCGGCCAGGCATGCGAATTTGACTATTCAGGAACTCAGGCTTGCAAAGCGCTTCGGGAAGAAGGGTATGAAGTTGTATTGGTTAATTCTAATCCAGCGACCATCATGACCGACCCGGCTTCTGCGGACCGAACCTACATTGAGCCACTTACTTGGCAGATGGTAGAGAAGGTCATTGCAAAGGAACGNCCAGACGCAATGCTACCAACGCTTGGCGGCCAGACCGGTTTAAACGTTGCGATGGACTTAGACCGTCATGGCGTGCTGGAAAAATANGGTGTGGAAATGATTGCGGCCAATGCCGCTGTTATTGCTAAAGCTGAGGAACGCGAGCAATTCAAAGTTGCCATGGAGAAGATCGGGCTCAATGTCTGTAAAGGGCAAACGGTGCACACGATCGAAGAGGCACGTAACTTTTTGGGTGAGATTGGATTGCCGGCTGTCATTCGCCCGTCCTTTACCATGGGCGGAGCTGGCTCAGCAATAGCGTACAATCGTGAAGAATTCGATTCACTCGTTCGTAATGGCCTCGACCAGTCTCCCGTAACCGAGGTTCTTGTAGAAGCCTCCATCATTGGATGGAAAGAGTATGAAATGGAAGTGATGCGTGACCACAGTGACAACGTGGTTATCATCTGTGCCATCGAAAACTTTGACCCTATGGGAATTCACACAGGCGACTCAATTACCGTCGCTCCTGCTCAAACGCTTACGGATAAAGAATATCAACGAATGCGGGATGCTTCGTTAGCGGTGATCCGAGAAATCGGAGTTGAAACGGGCGGTTCCAATATTCAGTTTGCAATTAATCCAGATGACGGTNAAATGATCGTTATCGAAATGAATCCGCGAGTAAGTCGTTCTAGTGCCCTTGCCAGCAAAGCCACTGGATTCCCGATAGCCAAAATCGCCGCTAAACTTGCTGTCGGTTATAGNCTCAATGAACTGAAAAACGATATTACTCGTGAAACACTTGCTTGCTTTGAACCGACNATTGACTACGTGGTTACCAAAATTCCACGTTTTGCGTTCGAAAAATTCCCTGAAGCAGACCACACGCTGACGACTCAAATGAAGAGCGTAGGCGAAACCATGGCAATCGGACGGACNTTTAAAGAGTCGTTCCAGAAAGCGCTGCGAGGTCTTGAAGTTGGCAGCTTTGGATTTGGCTGTGATGGTAAAGACTTATGGGGTACTGNTGAGCAACCCACAGACGAAGAGATTCGNGCAAAGNTAAGCATTCCTAACTCCGAACGAGTNTGGTTCCTTCGTTATGCGATTAAATCAGGCTATACGCCAAAACAACTTCATGAGATCACGAATATCGATCCCTGGTTTCTGGATCAGCTTTATGAGTTGGTNGAAATCGAAAATACGATATCGGCATGCGGTAGTATGGATAATATTGCCCAACCATTACTTAAACGAATCAAACAAAATGGTTTCTCAGATCGNCAGTTGGCGACGTTACTTAACAGNAGTGAGATCGTTGTTCGCCAATGGCGAAAAGACCTTGGTGTTGAACCGGTATTTAAATCTGTAGACACGTGTGCAGCAGAGTTTGAAGCTTATACACCGTACTACTACTCGACCTACGAAGACGAGAATGAAGCTCCGGAAAAACCGGAAGGCAAAAANCGAATTATGATCCTCGGTGGCGGTCCAAACCGCATCGGTCAGGGNATCGAATTCGACTATTGCTGCTGTCACGCAAGTTTTGCTTTGCGTGAAATGGGTATCGAGTCGATCATGGTCAACTCCAACCCGGAGACAGTCAGTACAGACTATGACACGAGTGACTTGCTATTCTTCGAACCACTTACGATTGAAGATGTTCTTAATATTTGTGATCGAGTACAACCGGACGGCGTGATTGTACAGTTTGGCGGTCAAACACCGCTTAATTTAGCGCGTGGGTTACAAAATGCAGGCATTCCAATTATTGGAACCTCGGTAGACACGATTGAAGCTGCAGAAGATCGTGAGAAGTTCCAACAAATACTAAACAAACTTGAACTGCATCAGCCTCCCAACGGGATTGCCCGTAACATGGAAGAAGCTCGTCTGGAAGTAGCAGAAATAGGTTATCCAGTCCTTGTTCGCCCGAGTTTTGTGCTAGGCGGACGAGCCATGGAAATTTGTTATGACCATTCACAATTCGAACGGTTTGTAGCGGAGGCGTTTGTTGTAGCCCAGGGTCAACCAGTGCTGATTGACAAGTTCCTGGAAGATGCGACGGAAGTAGACGTGGATGCGATCAGCGACCGTTCCAAGGTCGTTGTCGCAGGTATCATGGAGCATATCGAAGAAGCGGGCGTCCATTCTGGCGACTCAGCTTGCGCTATTCCTCCCTACAGTTTGTCTGGTCCTGTCGTCGAAGAAATCCGCCAGGCAACGGAGGCGTTAGCTATGGAGTTGCAAGTTTGTGGCTTAATGAATATTCAGTTTGCTGTTAAGAAAGAAGAAGGCGAACATAAGATTTATGTTCTGGAAGTTAATCCCCGGGCCAGCCGGACCGTTCCATTTGTCGCAAAAGCAACAGGATTCCCGGTCGCCAAGATTGCAACGCAGGTCATGACAGGTAAAACGTTAGATGAGCTTGGAATCGACGCTGCTCCAGTACCCGGCCATGTGTCTGTTAAAGAAAGTGTCTTTCCGTTCCGTAAATTTGCCGGGGTTGATATTATTCTGGGCCCGGAAATGCGTTCGACTGGGGAAGTCATGGGGTCGAGCGAACGATTTTCGATAGCTTTTGCCAAGAGTCAGCTTGGCGCAGGAATTATTCTCCCCAAAGAAGGCAATATCTTTCTTAGTGTGACTCAACGTCATAAAGAGATTATCAAAGACCTTGCTTTGCGATTGCATGATATGGGTTATTCTCTAATGGCTACAGAAGGCACGGCCGCTAGTATTGAAGAAGTGGGGATCCCTGTCCAACGAGTGAAAAAGATTGCTGAGGGCCACCCTAACCTGATCGATCATCTTATCGATGGTGAAGTCGCTTTGGCGATGAACACACCGAATGGTAAAGGGGCTCGCACGGATGAAGGGAAAATTCGTGCAGCGGCAGTTCAATACGGTGTTCCATGTATTACAACGATTCAGGCTGCCGAGGCCGCGGTTAAAGCGATGGAAGCCCTTTGTGTGGAAGAAATGAGCGTGGTGGCGTTACAGGATCGCTACTAACATGGCGGAGCAAAAATCTGCAATAGAAGCGCATGAAAAACCCCGGCTTGGTGTGTCACCTTACCGGGGATTTTTTGTTTAGCTAAAAATGGCAGTCACGGGATCTGCTTTGACGAGTTCACGTGGCTGATTCAGATGGTTGTATACAATCGAGTTAGGATTGATACCAACGCTGTGATACATCGTAGCTAGCATTTCGGCTGGGTGAACGGGATCTTGCAACGGGGCTGAGCCGGTTTTATCTGATTCACCATAGACAAATCCACGTTTTACACCGGCACCCGCAGCGATGGCTGTGTAACAGTATGGCCAGTGGTCGCGGCCGTCATCACTGTTGCCATTACCAGANGTACTNACACCGCGTTGAGGACTTCGGCCAAACTCACCGATGGCAACAACAAGGGTGTCCTCGAGCATACCGCGCTCGTCCAGATCTCCAATCAGNCCACTCAAACCAGCGTCCAACATAGGACCGGACTCATTTTTCATACGNCCNGAGAGGCCAACATGAACGTCGAAGGAGTGACGATCGGAGTTGGCAACTTTAGGCCAGATAACTTCAACAACACGAGTACCTGCTTCCACAAGTCGTCGAGCAAGCAAGCAGCTTTGCCCGAACGTTGTTCGACCGTAGCGGTCACGAGTAGCTTCCGATTCTTTGGTCAGATCGAAGGCATTTCGAGCCCGGCCGGAACTGATCAGGTTCATGGCTGAATCATAGTATTCGTTCAGACCATAGTCTTTTGTTGCTTTATCGATTTGAGGCATGCCTTGATTGATCAGGTCACGCAAGCGAGCTCGACGATCCAAGCGTCCAGCGGAAACTTCCTTCCGCAACTGTAGATCATCTACGTTGATACGATCCATTTTGTTTTGATCAAGGTCNGATCCCGAGGGGAACAAGTANTAAGGGTCATAGGCNCGGCCCAGNAATCCAGCGGTGCCAGATTTGTTAACTACATTACTTTCCTGCAATGGACGAGGCATCATCACAAACGGGAGCATGGGNACTTCCGGTGGNTTAATACGNATGATGTTACTACCAAAGTTAGGAAAGTCTTTAGGAGAAGGAGGCTCTAATTGCCCGGAGGGGCTCACTTTGTCGGCGGTGTAGCCAGTATGGATCTGATAGATCGCAGCCGTGTGGTTGAAAAGTCCAACCGGGGTGTAACTCATCGACCGAATCATTGTCAGCTTGTCAGTGACCTGGGCAAGTTTCGGAAGGTTCTCAGTGACATCCATCCCAGGAACTTTTGTAGGAATGCGTTTGAATACACTGCGGACGTTATCAGGTACNTCGTCTTTCGGGTCCCACAGGTCGAGGTGACTTGGTCCCCCCTGTAAGTAGACAAGAATGACGCTCTTTGCTTTATTCCAGCCGCGACCACCACCAGTCGTCTCGTTATTAGCCTGAGCGTTTTGAAGTTCCATAATTTGCCCGAGGGACATGCCCATCATGGCAGACCCACCAACACGAAGAATATCTCGTCGGCTAGGGCCTACGCCCTTGTCGCAGTTATCTTTTCCTGCTTGACCTGGAATCCGTAACATTCGGTAACTCCTTCAACGCAAATACTGATTGTTTGCTTAAATATTGTTGACTCTGATTCAGCTCTTAGGAATCTACTAGGCTTCAAAAACAGAGGCACCCTAATAGTATAAATCGTGCGTTTGCATGCGGTCAATCGAAGTAATTTACTTATTTATCTTGTTGTTTAGAGAGATTTGGCTTCCCGACCCTTCAGATGCCCTTGTCTTTCATTCAAGTTATCAAGTACAAATCGCCCACGGACACATTTCGAAGTGCATTTGCACAGGGGATCTCATTATGAAACGAAGACCTTTTTTGGTTGGTTTAACAGGTTTGGCGGGTCTTCTGGCAGTTGACGCTAATCCTTTCGAGGCCAGGCAACTGGATGCCGCAGATATCGCTCCTTTGGTCGACCAGCTGAAAGCAGGTCTTAAAGCTCGCAAGCCGTCGGAGCACCTCTTTATAGAACGAGTTGGTCAACTGGTAGAGGAACGCGTCCTTCCAGTCTCGATGGTTTTGGGTATTTTTTCATATGCCCGTAAGAAACATTCGCGCTACCCATTCCCCTACTTTCAGCAAGCGTTAAGAATAAGAGCTGAGAAGGAATTTGGAGTTAAGCTCTAAGCGGACTCTGGGCAAGTGACTGGTTACACAGACTGCATGCCTCCGTTTGGAGCGCTGATGGAATGCGGAGTAAACCATGAAGACGCTTATTAAAAATGCACTGGTAGTGCTCCCGAAGGAAACCGTGCAGGTTTCTGTTCTTATTGAGGGTGATAAGATAGCAGCGATTGACCCTTCTATCGCTACGCAGACAGATGAAGTGATTGATGCGGAAGGCCTGCACTTAATCCCCGGCGTGATCGATGACCAGGTTCATTTCCGGGAACCAGGCTTAACTCACAAAGAAGACTTGCTCCACGCGAGTCGCGCCTGTGCAGTAGGCGGCGTGACGACTTTTTTGGAAATGCCAAACACGATTCCCAATGCCATTACTCAGGAGTTGCTGGAAGAAAAGCTTGCCTTGGGTGCCGCGTCGAGCATGGTCAATTACGGTTTTTATATTGGAGCTACGCCAGACAATGCGGAAGAATTGAGCCGAGCCCATCGTACTCCGGGTATTAAGATTTTCATTGGATCGAGTACCGGTAACTTATTGGTGGATGAGCAAGAAGCGTTAGAACGGCTTTTTGCTTTAACGACACTTCCGATTACAGCACACTGTGAAGACGAAACGACAGTGCGTACTAACAAAGAGAAGTATGCGGGNACAGCAGACGTCCATGACCATTCTCGTATTCGTGATGTGGAAGCGGCTGTGATTGCGACGCGCCGCGCCATTGATCTGGCACAGCGTCACGATCATCGTTTTCATGTTTTACATGTTTCCACGGGAGCGGAGGCAGATTTTCTTGGGGACTTTGGAGGCCTCATTACTGCTGAAGCCTGTCCTCACCACCTCTTCTTCAATGTGGATGATTACGACCGGTTGGGTTCGCTGATTCAGATGAATCCGTCGATTAAAACGGCAGAAGATAATAAGAAAATCTGGGAGGCGCTTCACGCCGGCCGTATTCAGGTGATAGCGACGGATCATGCGCCCCATACTCTTGAAGAAAAAGCCCAGGGGTATCCCGCATCTCCCTCTGGATTACCAGCCGTGGAAAACTCACTGGCTCTCATGCTCAACGAAGTCAATCAAGGCAACTGCACATTGCAACAGGTGGTTTCGTGGATGTGTGATGCTCCTGCACGCGTCTGGGACATCGTGAATAAAGGTCGGATTAAAGTGGGCTATGATGCGGATCTGGTACTACTTGATATGAATCTTCAAAAGACTATTCGCAACGAAGATCAACAGACCAAGTGCAAATGGTCTCCATGGGATGGCGAGACATTGCGTGGCTGGGCGGTTCGAACCTGGGTGATGGGAACGGATGTTTATCACGATGGCCAGCTAAATTTAGATTTTCGTGGCCAGGAAGCTCTGTATGATCACGTTCGTGGTGGTTATTGGGCAACTCAGGATTAGAGACCGGATCGACGCCGCTTAGCTGCCCCAACGTTCCTCGGTCCATGGGTCTCCATGGTTATGGTATCCGCCCCGCTCCCAGAATCCTGGCTGGTCTTGGGCGACAAGCTCGATTCCACAAACCCACTTTGCACTTTTCCAGGCGTATAGCCGAGGTACCATCGCCCGAACCGGTCCCCCATGATTCGGATCGATCGGCTGGCCATCATGCATGTCCGCCAGCAAGACATCTGCCTGAAGAAAATCCTCCAGTGGAAGGTTGGTAGTCCAGCCATGATCATAGCCGTGAAGAATAACGTACCGAGCGTTCGGTTGGATGCCGGCTTT
Source organism: Planctomycetaceae bacterium (assembly GCA_002705165.1). Taxonomy (GTDB): domain Bacteria; phylum Planctomycetota; class Planctomycetia; order Pirellulales; family Pirellulaceae; genus UBA721. Next base: position 16,542 of record PAJC01000017.1, read on the forward strand.
TTGCAATAGGTGATTACTGGAAACACCCTCCCAAAGATTGCCCAAACGCGACCACTGTGTCACGCAGTGAAAATCGCCAAAAACCTTCACTCGCGGCTCAGTTTGAAATTCTTCTGTGCTTAAGGTAAATGGATGATCCACCATTCCATAGACTTTTAATTGCCAGTTTTCTGGTATTTCGGGGGTGCCCCTGGCGTCTAACACAGGCCACTTACGAGTGCGAGACTGATGAGGAGGGATTCTATTTTCTCGCTGCGTATCGGGGCTAATAATAACATCATTGGACAGACCCTTGCCGTCGGGAGCGTCCCCGTGTTGATATTTGTCATCCTTGTCTGGTGAGTAGATATCCATGCCGAGTGCTTTGCTTCTAAGAGGAAGTGACGTCTTCGAGCGACAGCAGTTTACTTTCGGCCAAATATCGGATGAGATTATCCATCAGTTGACTCATCATGATTAAGTTGCCGCTTTCGACATGCTCAACGACATATTCAGAAGGTGCAAACATTAAGGTTGTTTGGCCTACGCTGTCAGTAAATCGAAGAGCGAATGCCCAGTCAGAAACAACTGCTGGTATGTCTTCTTCCCACTCATACGTATGATCCTGAATAAAGATGTGTCGCATATGGATTAGTCCCGGGGAGGAGCTAATATCCCGAATAGATTTTGTGGGCAGATTGCCAATAGTACTATCCCGAGTCGATTTCCCACTCTCACTGTTATCCAGGATTAGCAGCTCAATTTTATCAGCGTGACGTAGGCGAGTAGCCGTTTCGATGCCGAAGAAATCGATTACCTGATCGCCCGTATGAATGTTATGCCACCAGGCATAAACACTCATTAAGATAGCGACACCAAAAATGGTGACGATGACGAGTTTACCCTGTGTACTTTGTTTCATTATCCACCCTTGTTACTTACCNAGTAGCGTATGAATATAGGCAATACCCGCTCCAGTGATTAAACCAACCAGATGGGCGAGATGGCTAATGCCATCATTGCCTGGAGCCAAAAAGACTCCGTAGAACAACCAAATCATGGAGAGGATTAGAATAAATGGTGGAATGAGCAGACCTACCGATGGCTGCATACGCATTTTGCACCATCCAAAGCCGATCACGGCGTAGACCACGCCCGACATCCCAACCACGGCTCCTCCTTTTAGCCCCTGTAAACCAAGTAGGCCAGCCTGAGGAACCAAGAGAGGAATGAGAACACTAGCAATGGCAGAGACAAAGAAGAGTGTTAAATAAGTCTTCAACCCGAATCTGACTTCAATCAGTGTGCCAAGCCAGTACAGCCAGTACATATTGAAAAAGATATGAATNCCCGCCATTAGTAATCCACCTGGCTCGTTGGTGGAAGTGCCATGCACAAAGGCAGGGGTGATTAATCGCCAGAATTGACCTTTACCAATATGTTGGAAATTGAACTCTAACTCAGAATATTCGACTAGTTGCCCATCGACCCGTTCACCTCGGTTTGTGTTGGACCAATCATGCACTTCCAGTGCATTGCGAACAAAGTTACTACCTCCGTTCGGATCATTGGTCTTATCGAAGACAAGACTTGCACCAAAAACCACAGCACAAAGCATGATAATTTTACGAGTGAATGTATTCTTTCGCCGCATGGCGATGGCGATACTTTGAGGGTCACGGAATTGAGTTCGGGCCTGGATCGTTTTGGCACGTTTTAGGCGTTCGGCTTTTTCTTGTCGAAGCTGGTCGTGGATTTTTTTCGCCTGAGCAAAGGCGTCTTCAAATTCGGCAGCATGAGGATCGTGTTGGAAACGATCAAGGAGCCCACCGGCCGACTTTATGGAGTCTTCGTCAATAATCCAAAGATCCCAACCGTTTTCGCTGTTACGTAGCACCTCAGCTTCGATTTTGTTGACTGTCAGGACAGCAGTGAATCGGCTGGCTAAGGCTTCCTCTTGAAAGGTGTGTAACTTTCTCATCGATTTATTGACCTACAACCTCTTAGCTAAATGCTGCTAACACAAGTGCCTCGTTGACATTGTCGACCAACTCGACATGTCCAATTCGGCTAGGAAGGATAAACCGGATTTTACCATGCTCGGTTTTCTTATCGCGTTTCATGGCTTCGACCATTGGCTCACGTTCAAGGTCCTGTGGCAGGACGGTAGGCAGATGGAATTGTACAAGCAGGTCGTGCTGGCGTGCTGTATCGTCAGCAGTAATCCGACCTAATGCCTCCGCAAGACGTGAAGCGCAGAGCATTCCGATGGCTACAGCCTCGCCGTGCATATAAGTCCCATAGCCAGCACAGGCTTCGATGGCGTGACAGAAGGTGTGACCATAGTTCAAGATTGCACGGAGGCCTGTTGTTTCACGCTCGTCATTTTCAACAACGTAAGCTTTCAATTCACAACAGCGAGCAATCACATCCCGCATGAATTCAGCATCACGCTCAAGAATCAACCCAACATTGTTTTCCAGCCGGTTGAAAAAGTCTTCATCCTGAATCACGCCATACTTCACAACTTCTGCCAGCCCGGCATGGTAGTCACGAGCCGGGAGACTCTGAAGGACGTCGACGTCAATCAGGACAGCCTGCGGCTGCCAAAATGCGCCGACCATGTTTTTAGCATCGGGTAGATTGATACCAACTTTCCCGCCAACACTGCTGTCAACGGTCGCTAATAAGGTGGTCGGAATTTGTACAAAGCGAACACCCCGCCCATAACTTGCGGCAACGAATCCTGCCAAATCCCCGACGACACCACCTCCCAAAGCCACCACGACGGTTTTACGGTCAGCACCCAGAGAAAGCATTTGCCGCCAGAGTTCTTCCAGAATGCCAACCGATTTGCTTGACTCACCAGCCGGCACGGTCATGATGTCGACCTGAAGATCGTACTGCGTCAGAGACTTAAGAACCGTTTCTCCGTAAAGTTCCCGAACATTCGAGTCGGTGATGATCACGGCATGCGAAACGTCTCCGAGTCCGTGCACCAATTGGCCAATCACCGAGAGGTTGTCCGAACCGATGTGGATATCGTAACTGCGTTCAGCCAGTCCAACATGGACGGTGGTGGATTCAACAGTCAAAGTAGCCTCTGCCTTCGTTAGAAAAGTGAGCTTAGCCCACCCGCTGAATATCTTCAGCGGTAGCCGTGATTTTACGGCAAAAGCCGGTATGAGTTCGTACATACTCGATAGCCCCGCACTGATCGGCACTGTCGTGCAGAGCTCGATGAGTTATGGCTTTATCAGCAACCTCCACACCGTCAGGCCATACAGTATCTTCTTCCATGACCAAGGCTTCACGGTAAACATCGAATTTGTTAGCCACGATAGTAATCTCCTAATGGGAGCATAAACGGCAATAAAATAGGTTTGTTACTCTCTTTAAATATAACCCTGCAGGGCCCGATTGTGAATGAGCGCAAATCAGGCAGCTTATATAAATAAAGGGGTTAGCCACGCAGATTGTTTCCCACTTCAAGGAAGCGACAGGTTGCACGGATTATGCCGGTTGCATTGGATAGTTCTGATCTGCACATTGTGTGATGCATGTAATTCAGGCCGTAACGATTGTAACGAGAGCATTTTGCGAACCTCGATTTTGTTTGCGGTTTAAGCCAAATGAGACGGTTTCTTAACGCCGATTTCATACTTCAGCAAACAAAGCCAACCCCCCCTACCAGACGTCTCTTTGCTTTTTTGTTAGCCAGGACTTTTTACAGTCCTGGCGACTTTTCTATACATTTGGATCGTCAGGCAAAATGCGGCAATTTCCCAAAGTTCTATTCCTGTTGTGCGCAGCAATCGCTGTACCGCTCGGGGCTGAAACTATTTCAGAGCATGAGCCGACGCGTTTCGATCCCTATCGTGAGCCGGCCCAACCGCTTTCTCTGGCACCACACTGGATAGCACGAACACAACAGTTCAGTAATTTTGCACCGCTGGCAAATTCCAACGTTGGGCGGGTCTATCAGTCACCAGCTCAGCTTACTCCCACGGAACCCAGTGTATCACCACCGCGTTCGATGGCTCCTTTGCCAAATCCAATTTATAACGGAACCGCGGGCCCGCGGTTCCGATGGACAGGAAATCGACAATATCAACAGCGATTAAATGCCGGCCAGAATGATGTTCGTTTCTATCAAAATAAAAATCAGAAACAGCAAGCAACTAGTACCAAACTAGATTTCTACGTTCGTGGCCTCATTATGAGTAAGGATAACACTCCTATTCAGTCGCTGACTCAGGGTTCAGGCGGACAGTTGATCACCACACAGGATGCGGATATGGATAGCGCCGGTGGTTTTGAAGTAACTCTTCGAAAGGCGCTGCCGGATCAAACCCGTGGTGAACTTGTCTACTGGGGATTATTTACAACAGGCGATTCAGCCACGATGGAAGATGTTTCATCCGGTATTCAAACGACGCTCGATATTTCGCGGCTAAACTATGGAAGCAATGGTGATCCTCTAGCGAATCAACTCCAGGTCAGTCAGGTTTCACTGCAACGAGACTTCCAATATCACAATTTGGAATTGAACTGGGGTGGGACAGCCAGAGGCGAGCAAGTGACTCTGGAATATTTGGCAGGCTTACGCTACTTCAAAGCAAGTGAAGGCTTGGCATTGCAAATGGATGACTTCTCCTTCATCGGTCATGATGATAACCACCTAATTGGCTTACAGGCCGGCGCGCTCTTAAATTGGCAGCCTCAACAACAGCTTGAGATTCATGCAGGAGTGAAGTTTGGAGTCTTTGTTAATTCGATTGACCATCAAATGCGTTTTCAGGGAGCGAATGGCTTTGCGTATTCAGGTTCGGACGCCTCAACGCAACAGCTTAATCATGCGTTAGATACTAGTGATGTGGCCACCTTAGGCCAACTCGACGTTGGATTTACCTATCATTGGTCTGATCGTTTTCGGCTCACATCGGGCTACCGCCTGGTCGGGGTGACTGGTTTATCGCTGACGACCAATCAACTTTCACAAGATCTCGCTGATCTCGCAGAGAATCCATCCGTTCACACCAATGGCAGTATCCTGCTGCATGGTGCCTACGTTGGTGTCGAATATGACTTTTAAGCCAGGCCGATTTGATTAACCGGTCTCAGGCATGAAGGTCGGAATGTTCACACCTTCAAACGGATGGTAATCGCCATAGACCTGACAGAAATGCATTTCGCAGTTCCGCGCTCCCCAGTCATAAGCGGCTCGCACCAGTTTCTCAGACTCAACGGGAAGTAAAAAGACGGGTGTCCGTCCGGCATGCTGGTTAAGCTGATGGGCTAATAAAGCAATGGCAACATGATCATTAATGGCCACACCCGGACCCACCAGATTGGTAGCAGGGTGTGCACAGGAACCTAGGAATCCAAGGATCTGGTGTGATTCCGGGCATACATAAACAGAGATACTCCAAAGCCCGTCCTGATTGTCGATCAAGAATTGATAATCTTTGTCACGTGTGATTCTGGCGATTTGATATTCGAGCTCCGACATTTGAGTGATGTCGGCACTCGTTGCTGCTCGGACAAATCTCAGCCCTTCAGGTTGTTGTCTCAAGCCATCGTTGGGGATTTCAAGAAACATATCCTGATAGGCATGACGAGGGACAAAGCCAGCTTTGTTATAGAGGGAGAACGAGTCTACATTGATCGCACTTTGGGTTAGACGCAATGGTTTGTTTTGTGTCTCTGAATAGTCAATGATGTGCTGGAGCAGGGCCTTGCCTGCACCGCTACCAAAGTGATTAGGGTGCGCGGTCATAATTCCCAGCGAAACATGATGTTCCCGAGGGTGATAAAAGCAAGAGGCCATCAATGTACCTGTTTCATCGTGCTCTACTACGATTCCGCAACCAGGATCAAGCGTTTCGTAGACATCAAAGAACACATTGCAGCTGGACGGGCCGCCCGTGAAGATTGGCGGACAGCCGTGCGTTTGATACCAATGGTTAATCGAAATATAAATGAGCTCAGAAACGTCGTGGCGGTCAGCGACTGTCATCGTGCGAACAGTGAATGGCATCGCGAGTTCTTTCGGCAAGATCTTAGAATGGAGCGACGTCGTCTTCAGGATCGATTTCAGGAGCGGTTTCTTCCTTGGTTTCCGGCGCTTTTACAGCCACAACAGCTTGCTCGCTCGGCAACTCGACCATTTGGATTAAAGCATACAAGTGACCGGTAACCTGTGCGGCTTCCACTTCTTGCCAGCCTGTGGCTTTATGACGCAGGATGGCCAGCTTAAATTCATCTAAGCTATTCTGAAGATCGGATGGCAGCTCTTGAAGATTTTCAAAAGGACGAATACCTTCGCCAGCGGCGGTAAGAAGCGAGGTCTCTATTTCACGAGGAGCAGCTTCGATGGTGTTGTTGGCCGAAACTCCATAAGAGTCACCGTCACCAAAGTCGGGGCCCGAGTCATAATTAGGTCCGGCATTTGCTTCGTCATACTCACCACGAATGGTGCTGTCGCCGGGGGCATAGTCGTTTTTAATGGCCGGTTCTTCCAAAGGAAGTGTCGCCATGTCTTCGTCTAGCTCAGCGTAGATGACATCCTTGTCATCCGGCTTTTCGCTAGGTGCTCCGCCCATCGCTTCCCAGCGCTGTTCCCGCATAGAAGAGACAGACCATTTATTTTGCAGAGCACCTTCTAACCACATCTCAGCATCCGACCAGTCAATGGCGGCCTGAAAATGGGTCCAAGACAAATTATCAAACTCCTGGTAGCTATCGCCAAAGCGTTGAAACACCCGGCGTAAACGACCGACATGCTGTCCACTGACAGTGCCATTGAAGTGCGTTGCCCAGGCTTCGTCCGAGTATTCCTGTAGCGGAGCACCAGCGTCAATCAGCGCCGCACGCCATTGATGAATGATCTCACCCTTTTGCCAGTTAGTCTGGCTGACTAGCGTTTCCCATTGGTTAATAAAAGGTTCTGAAGTGAAGCGAACGAGTTCAGGATCGAACTCCTCTTCCACTTGCAGCACGGCAGTGTCGATAGAGGACACTTCTTCAACAGATGCTTTAAGAACCTCTTCGGAGTCTAAAGCTTCGCTGGTGCTGTCGGCATCTTTTGATTTTGTCGGAAATGAAGAATCAGAGTTCAATTCCGAAGTTTCAGGCTCCTCGCTCTGAAAATCAGGATGTCCGAGGTCAGCGGCGTCACTATTTAACTCGTTTTGGTCGCCATTATTAAACAAATCGCCTTGCATCATGCGTCTATCTTCCTGAATCGCTAATGTTTAATGGGGTGATTTTTGTCTTGAGAAGAGATAAGACTAGCATTTGAAAAAGAAAGTAAAAGCAGTTCTGAAAAAGGAGTTGCCTAACGCTATAAATATAGACTTAAACAAGGCATTCCTTAGGTTAACTTCGGTGGGGAAAACCTGTCGACAATCAGGAACTGGCCGTTAAGAGGCTGGCAAAGTCAGCGGAGTTACTTGGACTCGGATTCCAGGTCGGGTTTGATCGTGATTAAAAATAGAACATGCAGCTTACCATTTTCTTTATTCTTAACCTGTTCTGGGTAGCGATCTTTTGCGTTAGTATCTTCCTTACGAGCCGCATTGACTGAGCTAGGCAGGTAATTTGAATTCTGAAGTTGTGTCATCAGACTGACAAGCTCTTCCGGCGTACGCTGAATAGCATATACGAGGTCCGCAGAGCCGTTATCGAATTTCTGAACCGAATCTGCTTTGGATCGATTACCACTATTCGCTGGAATGGACTTCAGCGAGGGAGAAAACCCCTGTAAGCCGGCGTTCTCCACCGGAATCTTTTTAGCGGACGGCTCGATCGTAGCCAATAGCTGCGTCAGCTGATTTTGTGCGACAGAGATTCGAATAGTTTGGTCGAATTTATTTTGAGGCAGACCAGAAAGCTGCCCTTCTGNTGGGATTNGANCACGATAATTTCTCTGACCAGAGTTCGCTTCTGCTGAAACTTTGTCTTGCATCTTGGCAGCCTGTTGTGGTGCCAAGCCCTCCATATCACTACCGTCGTCCATTTCCACTGCCGGCAGCGTCAGGGATTCAGTCANAGGGGCTTCCATTTCTGCTGGCGGTGATGAAACGCCGTCGCTCATTGCAAGCGGTTCTGTATCGGCAGGNTTNTTCATCNAAGTNNCCGTNAGTAGTAAACAAGCAGCCAGCCCGACACCAGCCGCTAACCAGGCCTTCTTATTCGACGGGTTAGAGATTGGGTTGGCAGAGATTTTTGGCTTGGTTCGGACAGTTGGTTGATTGGCGGCTTTGCTAATAGTTTGTTGGATATCCAAGGCGTAATAGACCGGGAGCAGTTCAAAGTCTTCGTGTAGCATTTCAAGCTCGTCTTTAAGCTGGCGCAGTTTAGGNTCGTGCGCAANGGCNNCTTCCACCAACTCTCGCTCTNCTTTCGAGAGTTCATGGTCAAGATAAGCACTAATTAGTTCTTCGTTGATTTCACTCATGTTGTTGGTGAATTCTGTTTGAACAGAGGAATAAGTTTCTCTCGAAGCTGAAGTCGTCCTCGATGAATACGACTTCGTACCGTTCCTGGATTAATCCCCAGAATATCTCCAATGGTTTCATAATCGCAGCCTTCGATTTCGCGCAGGACAATCACTGCCCGGAATTCTTCAGCTAACTCCCCGATCGCTANGTGCAGTATTTGTGCGCGTTCTACTCGTAGGCTTTCCGCATCCACAGGTTCAAGTGTGGATTGAGGTTCTTCGCCCTGTTCGNTTTTTTGGCTGTCCATGGAAATNGTTGGNCGTTNCCGTCGCCGGTAACTAAAGGCCAGATTGACAGCGATACGATACAGCCAGGTGTAAAAAGNGCTTTTACCCTGATAGGTNTTGAGCTTTACGAAAGCCTGTANCAATGCATCCTGTAGCACATCTTCGGCAGCTTCCGCATTTCTCAAAATATGAGCAAGTGTATTGAACAATCGATCACTATAGGGAGAAATGAGCTGCTCAAAGGCTTCGCTCGATCCNGCCAAAATGTTTCGAATTAGGTCTTGTTCGTCTTGAGACACGGTCGCTGTATTTGTTTGATGCCTGCAGGGNTGGAAAAGTTCCCGAAAAATAAAAAATCGGTGACTCTTACGTTAACATGCCAGAGTAATAACCATCTTTGTATCGNANTCCAAAGAAGTCAAATTATGTGTCGGAAGCTTCGGCTAACTCGAGGGAGTGCTTGGAAGGATAGGCCAGAGGTTGTTTTCTTATGCTCGTATAGGCCCACAATCCGATGCCAAATAACATAGTGAGTACGCTGAACAGTTGAGAGATAGTCAGTTGGGTACCCAATTGGCCCAATTCGTCGGAACGTACCCATTCAAGTAAAAAACGCGANATTGGATAAAAGATGAATACCAAAGCCAGGATTTGNCCGTCTCGCTTTCGGTAAGGGAAGTAAGCCCACAGCAATAAACAAAGTAACCCACCATTAATGCTGCTGTAGATCTGGGCAGGATAGACTTTCAGTGAACGAGCCGGCATATCACCCACGGTTAAATTGTCGANCACTCTGCCNGCGGTCTTCAACAGGAAAGCAGTTTCTCCCAATAGCTGCTTTTCAAAGTACTCGCTAAATGCACCATCTACTAAACGCATTTCCATGTTGATGGTATCACCCAGGCGAAGACCACTGGCTTCGCCAAGGGAACCAGGCTGAACGGCGGTGATTTGNGCTTTCCATAAGTAGTTTGACCGATAATCAAAGTCGGCTTCGAGTCCTCTTTGTTCGAGAGGTTGGTCAAACAACAGGCCTTGGTCAAGGTGTCGCATGTAAGGCGGACTGCCAGCAGGGAACTGAACTCCCCATAAGTCATCCGTGCATAAGCCGCCATAACAACACCCGTTCATGAAGCAGCCTAGTCGTCCGAAGAACATGCCGAGGGCCAGTGCGGGTGCGATCAAATCTAACGTGGCGAGTTTTGGAAGTTTACGACGAAAGAGAAAAATCGAGCANCCAATCAATCCACCAANAAANGCACCGTAAACGACNAGGCCACCTTCGGTGAATTTCAAGATTTTGGGTAGCGTGTCNCCCCACGAAATGTCACCGCTGCGGTCGATAATGGCAAACTCGGCCCACTTCTGCATNACNTACCANATCCGACCTCCCAGAACTCCGCCAAGAAACAGGAATAGGGTCATNGTAAAGACGACGTCGGGATGAACTCCTTGTCGCCTGGCCTGAATGGAGGCGATCAAAATACCGCCTGNTACTCCTAAGAGTACAAAAAANCCATAGCCCCGAATTTGGATGCCGGTGGGGCCCTCNGAATCCTGAGGTTCTATNAAGGGGATGATAAACGCAATGATCATCCCAATGACTAAAATAGGCACCAACGGGTGGCCTACGCCTTCCTGCTTGCGTTGGGCCGATTGCATGTAGAAGCGAGTAAGCCACACGCCGCCAAAAATTGCCCAGCAAATCAATACCCATCCAAAACCAAATATTGACAGGCCGGCAATTTCGTGAGGTAGGTTGATTAAAGTTTGTTGCATACCAGGCTACATCGTGGCAGAGGTATTTAGCTCAAGAAAACGTTATCGATGAGTCTCGTTTCCCCCACGTAAACGGCAGCGATAGCAATCGTATTGCTATCTACCTGCTGGACAGGTGAAAGATCGTGTTTATCGACAAGTGCAACATAATCTATCTGGCCGATTGACGCATCAGCAAGTGCTTGTTTTGCCTTTTCTAGCAAGGTATTGCTATTTCGTTCTCCATCTTCCACCATCTTCTGGAGACAGAATAAAGCCTGAGATAGAGCGACAGCCTGTNGACGTTCTGCGTCNGAGAGGTATGCATTGCGACTGCTTAACGCTAGTCCGTCATCTTCGCGGATAATGGGACAAACCTGTACTTGAATAGGNATGTCCAAATCCTCGATCATCTGCCCGATGACACGGGTTTGCTGATAGTCTTTCTGGCCAAAGAAGGCAATATCTGCAGGTATCAGATGAAACAGTTTTAGGACGATAGTGGCTACGCCTTCAAAATGTTTTGGACGTAATCTGCCCTCGAACGGACTGGCTACTGCCGGTGGCACCACCCTCGTGCTGGCACCGGCGGGGTACATCGTTTCTACGGTTGGCGTAAAGATCACATCCACGTTATAGGCGCTAAGCAGTCGTGTATCCTGTTGCAGATTGCGGGGGTACTTCTCCAGATCTTCATTGGGACCAAACTGAGTTGGATTGACAAAGATGGTAACAACGGTGAAATCAGTATTCTTGGTAGCCCGTTCAACCAGACTCAGGTGGCCAGCGTGTAAGGCACCCATCGTAGGAACTAGTCCGATACGTTTGCCGAGACGTTTTTGATCTTCGACCAACGCGAGCATTTGAGAGGAATCGGAAATGATGACAGGTGCCATGGGGTTGTTGTCAGTTTTCGAGGTTAGAGATGACACGTCGCGAACGCAGAGAATTCCTGAAGCAGGACATCTTCATCGGAGATATCCAGGAATAGCCACGGAGTAACGATACCGTTCGGCATTAGTTTCCTTAGCATCTGATGCCTTGACTCATTATGGATGTTGTCGGTCAGAATTACGAGTAGTCTCGGCGGCAGGATTGTCTTCTCGTGCCTTTCGATGGTATCGATAAAGCTCTTCCTCTCCAGTAAGCATTGACGAGGAGCAAAATTACAGAGCACAAAAGAGCTACTGGCGCTCCACGGCCTGAGAAGGTCAAAAGTTGCGGCCAGCCGGGCTTCTGTTTGTGCAACGGGCAAAGATTGAGTCACGAATGTGGAGTCGCTGCACTCAAGTTCCAGCAAAGTATTTAATGCTGATTGATCTGTCAGGTTCATCGTCAATGCATAGTTGCCAGCTTGCTCAAGATGATCGAGATGACTTTGATAGCTCCATCCTGTTTCCGGATGCATTTGATGACCGGCTAGATCGCACACCGGTTCCAATACAAAACGGCGAAGCGTCATTCGAGGGTGGGGCAGAGTAAGTTTCGACGAACTAATGACGACATCTTCGAATGCAAGAATGTCGATATCAATTGTCCGAGGGTCCCAGCGCACATGGCGTTCGCGTCCCAGTTCGGATTCAATACGCTGAAGATTGACGAGTAGAGATTCAGCAGTAAGCGTTGTAGAAACCTCNACGACGGCGTTGAGAAATAGTTCCTGATTTTTCCGACCACCAACCGGTGTTGATTCGCGATAACGNCTAACACGAACGGCGCTGATGCCCGCTGTTTGTTGTATTTTGTCGACCGCGGCGTCTAATTGTTTTTTGCGTTTTCCGAGATTCGAGCCCAGAGAGAGCAAACTTTTTTTTGGCGCGGCCATGTCAAGCAATCCGGCTCAGGAAGAAAAATACAGCATAGTTGTCATTCGATTTTAATATTTTTTCGAACTAAAACCGAACAAGAANGTGTTTTAGCGCATAAAAAATGGCGGGAGACGAAGTCCGGTTTGCATCTCACCGCCGTTGGCTGTTCCGCACCATCCTTGCGCGGCAATGCCAAAAAAGAAAGCATTGGGGAGGACCTCCGAGCCACGGCATATGCCGTCGACTGTCGCTCCGATCAGTCGTCGCTCCCCAAGGCTTTGCTGTACTTATGAGTTAAAAACACNAATGTCCCCATGTTGGGAACGTTGTTCNAACCAACCGAATCTCAGGGAGATACCGTTGGAAGTTACCCCATTGTCCTTTGGAAGAAGAACAGTCTTCGGCGCGTACCGGGGGCGCAGAAGTAAAGGTCTTTTTTCAAAGAAAAATATGGAACGCCGAGGTTAGCTTCATGGTGATAAGGATCAAGCTAACCGCCGTCGTTTCAAAAGCAAAATCCGAAAAGGACTTCGCAAAGAAACAATGTTGGTTTCAAACAACAGGAGCCATTTTTACGCACGTTAAGAAAATGTCAAGGAAGCAGCAATCAATTTTCCAAGTATTCTTTTTTGACAATTTTTTGCTTTGCTTTTCGTCCGCGCGTTGACACTTGTTTTGAAAATTCGTATGGCCGAGACCTCTCATTCTTTGGTACTCTTCTCAGATTATAGCCCCCTCTCGATAATGTTTCTTGACGAATTACCTTCTGTTCCTGCGTGAATTGATAGCTTCGATGCGACCTCCCTTCCAATCTGATTCATTAACCGACACGGAAAAAAGTAGCGTGTCCGAAGCACTCGCCGAAGTTATCAATGAGTCGCCAGATGGCGATCCAATTTCTGAGAACTATGACGAGCTTGTAAAGAAGCTCGGAAGTGACTTGTGTCATCGTGGCGGGATTTATGTGATACCCAAAACGTTTAAACTGTCGGTGGTGATTCCGATTTACAACGAAGTAAAAACGCTCGAGGAAGTGGTTCGGAAGGTTCGTTCAATAGGCTTGAATCTGGAGATGGTTTTAGTTGATGACGGTAGTACAGACGGTACCAGAGAGTTACTTGGCGGAATGCACGAAGACGATGATTTGAAGATTGTGTTTCACAACCAGAACAAAGGGAAGGGCGCCGCAGTGCGGACAGGATTCCAGGAAGCAACTGGTGATGTGATTGTCATTCAGGACGCTGATCTGGAATATGATCCGAATGAATTCCGATACCTGCTACAACCTATCATCGAAGATCGCGCGGATATCGTGTACGGCTCCCGGTTTCAAATCAAAGAGAAAGCAGATTCTCCGGCCTGGCATATGGCCGTCAATGGTTTTATCACCTGGCTTTGCAACCTTGTAACGCGACTTAGATTTACGGATGTGGAAACGTGTTATAAGTTGTTTCGTCGTTCGCTGATTCAGGAGATTGCACCGGGGTTGAAAGAGAATCGTTTTGGTATTGAAATTGAAATGACAGCCAAGCTGGCAAGGCGATCTAAACAGAATGGTACGCGGTTTTATGAACGGCCCATTAGTTATCAACGACGATCTTACGAAGAAGGCAAGAAGATTGGTTGGAAAGATGGAGTTAGCGCTTTGCGTTGCATTGTTTGGTATGGCCTGTTCGGGTAATTAGTACGTATGCAGAGAGACCCGGTCTTAAAAAATGGTGGATAGCCCACAAAGTGATGCGATGCCCTCCGTAGCAGCAAACCCCAGCCGCGTGCGACGGGAAACTCGTAAGGTATTAATACTGCAGATTGCGCGGCAGATCGTGGCGATGAGCGGGGCAACTGCTCTGTATCGTTTACTCGGTCCCGAACCATTTGGGCTCTATGGTATGGTGATCCCGCTACTCATGT
>PAJC01000018.1 GCA_002705165.1 Planctomycetaceae bacterium
CGTCAGCTTAGCCAGAACGGAGCTGAGGTTATTTGTTGGCCAGTCTGGGGGTGCAACCCGTTGTTAGGAGCTGCTAGAGCCTGCGAGAATCACGTATTTGTTGTCAGTAGTACCTATTGCAGTGTGGACTTAGAATGGATGATCACGGGAGTTTATGGCCGTGATGGTAAAGTCCTGTCTCAAGCTCAGGAATTTGGCGAAGTCGTGGTCTCAGAAGTTGATCTTGGCCGTCCGTTGATTTGGTCAAGCCTGGGGGATTTTAAGGCACAGCTTCCAAGTCACACACCGGCTGTCCCGAGTGAAGAATAGTTGTTTTCTTGTGAGTAAGAAGATGAGTAAACAATAAGACTTCATGTTGAAAAAATATGCTTTCAAATTATTTTGTGTCATCGTCGGCTAACCAGTTAACAATTCTGGGGATGAAGTGATGCAGACCGTCCGTAAGTTCGGGATGAGCACTAAAGCAAAAGACTTTTCCTTTTCCGTACTCGCAACGAACTGCGGCAGAGGTTCCTTGCATGATGCCACTTGGAGCTCCGTTCTTAGCAATTTCGGAAGAATAAATTGCAAGGCTTTCATAATTCGGAGTCTTAGGGTCATCCCATTCCCTTCGGGCAAGCAACGGTCCCTGTCCGTAATAGATGTCCAGAGTCGATTCCTTAGATTGAAATAACTTCTTGCCTGAAGGTGAGAGTTCCAGTTGTACAGTGCCCGTGCCACGAGCCCAGTGTTTTCGGTCCAGAACCTTGGCGTCAATTAGGTTTAGTGACCAGGTATAGTCATTGGTGGCCAGGTAAGCGCCGGCACAGACTCCAAGAAAACCGCCTCCCTGCCCGATATACTGTCGGATCATCTTCCGGCCTTCCTCGCCAAGATCATTTCCCTGCTTACTGCCACTTCCACCGGAATGGATTAAAACATCGATCTCTGATAACTGGCCATCTAAAATTTCCTGCGTCGTGATACGCGTAAGTTTGATATCAGTATTTTCAGGTTCAGTGAGCGTACTAATTAAGTTTGCACAACTCTTGCCAACTCCATCCCCGTCAAACACGGCAACTTTAATGGGGGCGGCAAAGCAAGTAGTTGAGGTGAACAGCAGCAAGAGAGTGAGAAGGATACGCATTACTTTAGACTCTTATGAAAAATGAGTTTGCCTACGGATTGATGGATCTCATTATAGAATCAAATATGCCTTGCCGAATGCACTTTGCTCCTGACGTTTTAGTAACGGCCTTGTTTCTTAGGTAAAAAGATCTTCAAACTGAAACAAGCCAACACATTATCAACAACGAAAGAATTCAGCTAATGGATTTCGAGATTCTCAACGCTAACCCATTAGTTTTTTCATGGGACCGGTTTGATCGATACCGTACGCATTCAGGCCTACATCTAATGCACCGTAGTGTTCGATCGAATTACCGTAGGTATTCAAGAGCGTGGTATAGAAATTTCCTAACGTCTTGTGACCCTCATCACCATAATTCGGCAAGCGAATATAACGCCGGCCAATATTTAGTCTGGCGTTATCACCGGCCAAAATCACGAAGGGGAATTCGTAACCATGGCTGTGATGAGTCTCTCCACCATCAGGGAAATAGAGCAGCATGGTATTATCAAACATGGTTCCATCACCTTCAGGAACACTCTTCAATCTCTGAACGATAGTGTCAACAAGTGTCATATGATGAGTACGACAACGCTTACGGATTTCGGCAGCTTCGACACCAGCGATTGTTTTGCCATGTCCCACATCATGCATATTTACGGTCGCACCTTCGATCCCGTTAATACCGGTATAGGCATGCCCCAATTCATCGACCGTGAATGCAACGACATTAGTTAAACCCGAAATCAGAGCCCCCAGAAGCACTTCAGTGTGACCGATTTGTCGATCAAAGGTACTTACATCAGCCTCAAGGTACTTTGGATCGAGTTGTGGAACATGTTTACGAATGGTATCAGCCATGGCATCGACCTTGCGGCTGCGTTCACGAATGGCTTCGATTGAATCTGCGTAGTTTTGTATTTTGCTTTTCTCCGCATTGGCCAAAGTCCTGGCGGTAAGACCTTCATTGCGAGCCGCAAATTCCAAAACCATGCGATCAAGTTGATACTGGACCTGAGTGGTCTGATCCTTAGAGACTGACTTAAACAACTCTTCCATTGCAATGCTCGGAGAACCAAAAGCATAGTTGGGCTGTTGAGGGCCACGAGCAGAGAAACCGGTTGCGATACCATCTAAGCTTCCCCGTGCGTTGCCACCACCTAATGGGAAACAGGCCAACTCAAGGTGTTCCACGGGGGAGGGAAATAACTTTGCTAATTCAAAGTCGACGGTCGCCCATTTAATGGAACTGACGCGCTCGTTCGCTTTATAAACTCCCAGTGAAGAGGACCAGGAGTGGTGCCCAACGGTACACATTTTGCCGGATAATCCCTGAAGGATTGTCAGATTATCAACATGGTTACTTAGTGGAGCCATCCATTCGGGCAATTCGTGACCGTCCAGATCTACTTCGTAGGCAGCCTTCTGTTGTTCCTTCTTCTTGAGGGCTTCGTCGAAGCTTGGTGGAACCATTACTCGCGGCCAAAGGCCGTTACCCCGGTGCATGAAAATGAACCGCATTGGTGGCTTGCTTTCCGAACCCCAACTTAATCCTGGATTCATTAAGGCGTTGGCACTGATACCGAAGAGGCTTGTCTTTAAGAAGTCGCGTCGTGAGTTCATGGGGTGGCTTTTTGAATAATGCATAATGTGCTTAATGATTAAGTTTACCTTGTCAGAGCAACTGACAGGTTACTTTCTATAGATAAATGAATCGGATGTTAGTAGTGAAATGATGACTGATTTAAAGCTTCCGCCACTGCTCAGATAAGCCTGATCAGCATCCCGCAGCGTCTGCGCATCGGATAACATCTCGTTGCGACCCAGATAGAAACGAAAGGCATGACGGATGATGGATTGTCGCACTCGGTCTGACTGTGCTAATCGATCGATTAATTCGAGGGCGTTATTCACATCTCCATCTAAATCTTCCGCGCCACTGCCAGTAAGTGAACCGGAAGTAACAACAGGAGTTGTTTTAAAGATATCGAATGTACTCTTACCATCACCACTTTTAATAAGATTCTCGGGGTGTTCTAATTTCTCGACAGTCCGGAAACGTCCGAAATCATCGTACATTTCAAAAGCAAAACCGAGTGGATTCATTTGTTTGTGACATTTCCAGCATTCATTACCTTGGGTTACCAGTTCAACTCGTTCACGGAAAGTATGATGGGGATCTTCAGGGACCTGAGCATCGACGGTGATTGGTACATCCGGCACGCGCCCGGCTAGTAGCTTTTCGCGAATCCATCGGCCTCGACGAATTGGGTCTGCATGGAAGTTCGTTGAATGAGCAATGAGCCAGGCTGGATGTGTCAAAATGCCCTTCCTATTTTCAATCACGAAAGGTTGTTCCGTGGGATAATCCCAAAACTGCTTCAATTCAATTCGGTCCCCTTCGTAACGGGTTGACTTCCAACTTCCATATCGACCGATACTTGGCGTCGGTGGTAAGCTGTAAAAAGGTGAATGATGATAGGTGTATCCGTGTGACCAGGGGATTCTCGTGAACGGTTTTCGGCCCTGTCCAAATGACTCAGCGAAGAAATGCATATGATTGACCAGTTCACCAGGCCGGGAGTTATCCATGATTCGCATCGCTTGGCGTTCTTTGAGAAACTCCAGATTCTCGTCTAAAACTCGTTCAGGTTCGGTCTTCCAGGCAGTATCTTTTAAATGCTCATAAACTTCCTGCCATTGCTTTCGTAGTTGATCACCCTGTTCTTGAGGCATGTTGTAGTACACAAAGAACTTGTCTGATGTTAGCAGGGAATTGAAGACATCCTGATCACGTTCGACGTGGTAGGTCACAATCCGATCAGCTTCATAAGTCAGCCAGCCCGGTGTGCCGTGGGTGCCGCGGCCTGGATTGTGGTACTTTCCTCCGCTACGTTTTACGTCTTTGAAAATNTTCAAAGNNCCGGTGTANCCAAAGAACTCCCGGAAGAAGCGAATGATCTTGGGATGAGATACGACCTCGGATTGATAATGTTTNCCATTGAGTGTNGAGTCAATTTGGCCCCGGTAGTAGTTTTCATCAGCCAAAAGCCGAGTAGCTTCTCGTTCAAAATCCTCCCTGGTTTCCAGACGCCCCTCTTGAGCAGCTTGAAGTAATGCATTATCAGGACCTCGGTCACCTAAGGCATATGAAATAGCAAAGGAGGCTTCGTGAGGCGTTAATTGTCGGCGACCATGCCTGTCTTCTTTGACTCTTCCCANCTCAAGTCGATAGAGAAATTCGGATTCCAGAAGAACNGTGACCAGCATCTGACGTAANCCTTCNGTTTTACCAGCCAATTGAGTCGTTGATTTGATGAGTTTTAGGTACTCGGTCTGTTCGTNGACAGACGGGGGTCGTCTTAGTACCAAATAGAATTGTTTTACAATCGCGGCCAGAAATTCGCCGTCCGTTGGTTCGTCATTGCCGGCAATGATCTCCTCAAACTCGATAGGTGTCACTTGAGGGAACCAACGGTCCTGCTTGTTNGAATAGACGATAGCATTACGATCTTTGCCCTTNTTCTCAGCTGCAAAAATCTGTTTGCTGGCGATCCACTGGGCATTTTTGAGCATGACTAGCAGGTGTCCACCATCTAGCGAGGTGATGGAATAGTCCCGCACGCCCGAGTGATCCGGAAGGATGAATGGATTAGTAACGCCGAAGAAACTTCGTGTGGCGTAACCGGCTCGTTCACGATCGGCAAGTTGGAATACATCAATGACACGCTGGTGGAAGATTTGAGGGCTAACGAGCCATCGACGAGCTGGCGTAAATGCGGGTTCNATTGCTGATGTTANAAACAAAGCGTCATGATCCACGTAATTTCCATAGGATGGATAAAGCAGTTTGTCGTCTAGCTTGGAGGCATGGTGAGCCTGAAGTTCCGCGCGGACCCAATTCCTGAGCTCTCTTTGTTGTTCCGGGATTAAAGACTCTGCATCTTCCGGTGGCATCAAGCCAAAGAATAGTTGGTCCTGAACTTTGTTGAGAAGGTCGAGACGTTCGNTACGCGGTAGTTCGCTAAGTGTATCAAGCCGTATCTGTCCTTCGGAAGTTTCACCGTTATGGCAATCAAGACAGCTTTGCTGAAGAACTCTTTGAATTGAAACCGGAACCGTCAATGTTTTTTGAGTTTCGCTGGCTTTCACCGTGGAAACACTAAACATCACGGCCATGAAGATTGTAAAAACTATTCTCATGGGGGGTNGGTTANTCCGCAAAGTAATATGCTATAAAAAAGTTGTACACAAGTTTCTATTCTACTTGGCGGTCGACAACCTCTTCAATCGAGGAATCGGGAATACTTTTAAGGAACAAACAGAAATGATGAACAAAAGACACATCGTATTGCTTGGGTTGATTGCGTTTTCCTTTCAATCGGTAACGGTGAATTCTCAGGAGGTGTTGCCGGATCCTGATGGTAAGCCTGCTGATCTTACGAAACCAGTACAAGTTTATATTTTACTTGGCCAATCCAATATGCTTGGGTTCGGCAAAGTGGCNGGTGGTGATGGATCGTTGGAACACGCAGTAAACGAAAAGGAGCTTTATCCATACCTGACTGATGATCAAGGGAATTGGACAACTCGTCAGGATGTTCGCAATGTTCGGGTGATGGGCAGTGGTACCGGTGGAGCTCGCCAATTCAATAATGAATTCCTGACCATCAAAGATGGTCGTATTGGGCCTGAAGTCGGTATTGGTCACTACGTGGGCGAAGTGACGGATGCTCCGGTATTGTTACTTAAGAGTTGCATTGGAAACCGTAGTTTGGGTTGGGACTTGTTACCACCGGGAAGTCCTTCCTTTGAATACGAGGAAAAAGGTAAGACGTTCCATTATGCGGCTTATAAAGAATCACCGTTGAAATGGGAAGTTGGAACAAAAGCAGAACCTATCGGCTGGTATGCCGGGATGCAATATGATGGTGATATTGCACGAGCGAAACAAGTTTTGAAAGAACTGGATAAGTACTATCCGGATGCCAAGGGATATGAGATCGCTGGTTTCTTTTGGTGGCAAGGTGACAAGGATCGTTACAACTCTGGGCATGCCAGTCGGTATGAACAGAATTTGGTCCATCTAATCAAACAGCTCCGCAAGGACTTTGATGCTCCGGAGGCAAAATTCGTTTGTGCAACACTGGGCCAGACCTCCAAGGAGGCCGAAGGCGCTGAACGCCAGATTCTTGACGGACAGCTTGCTGTTGATGGCAAGACCGGAAAATACAAAGAATTTAAGGGTAACGTAGCTTCCGTCTACAGTCATCCGCTCTCAAAGGGTGGTGCATCGAATAGCCATTATGGCGGTAATGCCGAGACTTATATGAACATTGGTGAAGCGATGGGCAAAGCGATGGTGAAGTTGCTCCAGTCNGAGGAATAACGAATCCTCTTTTANGCCATGACCTCTTTGATCACATGGCCGTGTACGTTGGTAAGCCGTCGTTCAAGGCCATTGTGATAAAAGGTGAGTCGTTCGTGGTCCAATCCCATTAGGTGTAGCAGTGTCGCATTGAAGTCATGGACTGTTGTCTTATCGACGGCGGCCTTAAATCCGAACTCGTCACTNTNTCCGTAGCTAAAGCCATGTTTAACACCTGCTCCAGTCAGGAAGCAGGTAAAGGCATTTGGGTTATGATCCCGTCCTGTTCCGTTGGATTGCAGGAACGGCATCCGTCCGAACTCGGTGGCCCAGACNACCAGGGTATTTTCCATCATGCCTCGTTGTTTTAGATCAGCCAGTAATGCAGCGGTGGGTTGATCCATAATTTCAGCCTGCATGGCATGTGTATTGAGAATATTCGAATGCGAGTCCCAGTTAGTGATGCCGTTTCCCCCTGACGGATCACTCCCATTGAACAGTTGAACGACTCGGACGCCTTTTTCCAGCAGGCGGCGGGCAAGGATACAGTTTTGGGCATATTGCCCACGTAGTTCTGAGCCACCTTCAACACCATANGCTTTCAGTGTGGCTTCTGTCTCATCAGCCAAAGTCATGATTTCAGGGACGGACATTTGCATGCGTCCGGCCAATTCATAGCTGGCAATGCGTCCGGCCAGATTAGCATCGTCAGGGTATTTTTTCAGGTGACGAGCGTTTAAANGCTTTAGTAGATCCAGAGTTCCACGATCAGCCTTCGCTGATAGTTCCATTGGGCGATGTAGGTTATTCGGTGGNTTTTTNGCATTAAAGTCTGTTCCCTGAAATGCTGCAGGTAAGAAGCCATTACCGAAATTNTTCTTGCCGCTTCGAGCCAATCCACGNGGGTCGTTGATTGCGACGAAGGCNGGCAATTCCTGAGCTTCCGTGCCGAGTGCATAAGTCACCCAGGAACCAAAGGAAGGNAAACCTTCCATGGTGAAGCCTGTGTTCATGAAATTCTCACCCTGTGGATGAGCACTTGTCTCAGTAGTCATCGAATGGACGAAGCAGAAATCGTCTACTTGTCCGGCAAGATGGGGGAGTAGATCTGAAACCATCTTGCCGCTTTCCCCATGCGGCTTGAAGTCCCAGAATGGTTTCGCAATGTTGCCTGAAGGCCCTTCAAAGGTAACTTTGGGGAGGCTCGGTGGTTTTTGTCCGTGTAGTTTGTTGAGGGCGGGTTTGTAATCGAAGGTGTCGATATGGCTAATCGCACCTGGCAGATAAATTACCAGTACCTGTTGAGCAGGTACATCGAAGTGCGTTTTGCGTGCTGCGTAAGGGTTGTGGGGGTTAATCAATGGCCGGATTGGACTCTTCCCTCCCGCGGTTCTCGGGGCATCCGCTAAGAGTCCGTCAGCGTTTAACATGCTTGCCAATGCAAGACCGGAGGCNGACAGCCCCGCAGTACCGAGGAAATTCCTGCGGTGGAGGAGTTGTTGTCCAAGTAGTGATACGTTTTCAGGATTACTCATGAGGGTATTTATCAATGAAGATTGTATTCAGCGGTTGCAATTTACGGCAGAAAGGCGAATTCGTTGGAGTTAAGTAAAGCACGGCAAACTAACGANAGATCTTCTTGCTCAACGATTNGCAGGCAAACAGCGAGTTCTTCCGCCGCGGGCCGGCGTCCTAGAATCAATTCAAAACAATTCTCGATCGCAGCTTGCTGNTCTTTCTCTGCCAGAACGAAGGCTCGTTGTGCAATGAATTGACTTTGCTCAATAACAAATGGGCTATTGAGTAGATTCAAAGCTTGTAGCGGTGTGGTTGATACAGGACGTTTGGCTCTTACTTGGCCACAGTCCGGGAAATCAAATGCGGTAAAAATCCCATCATCGACTCGACGCATTCTTTCCTGATACAACATGCGTCTCCAGGTCTGTGGGCCATGNTTGTCGACCACTTCCCACTGAGCGTAGGTTTTCTTCTCATTGTGGATTCGATAGCTTTTACCACCGATATCTTCTTTCAGTTTTCCGGAAGCACGGAGGATCGAGTCTCGGATAACTTCCGCTTCCACTCGCTTCGGTGGGAATCTCCACAGCAAACGGGCATTAGCATCTTTCGTGATCCCCGGTTGATTTGGAGTACTGGACTGACGGAATGCTTTCGACATCACCATCATTCGAATCATGTGATGCACTGACCACTCATGGGCGTCTTTATTTTGCGTGGGTTCCATAAATTCGGCAGCCAGCCATTCGAGTAATTGGGGATGTGTTGGCATCGCGCCAGCACTACCAAAGTCTCCGGTCGTAGCGACAATCCCGGTCCCAAAGATATGGTGCCAAAGACGGTTGACCATCACGCGTGTTGTTAATGGGGTTTGTTCCGCAGTGATCCAGTTCGCAAAAGCAAGGCGTCGGTCGGCTCCGGGTGTCTTTGAAGTCAGCCCCAGTGAACCTTGGAAGAGTTCGAGACCGGCTGGATTGACTTCATCCCGTGGGCTTTCAGGACTACCCCGCAGTAGAATATGTGTCACCTCAGGTTCTACAAATCGTCCCACAAAGCTTGGCTGAGGGCCTTCTTCCGAGAACATTGAGATCAGGTTCTGAACGAGATTGATCGTCTTTTGGCGTTCAGGATGTTCTTCGTTGAGCTTTTTGTTCACATACCAGGTTCCGACCCAGGGTTGCCAAGTGCCATCTTCTTTTTGGTAGTCAAGGTCGAATTCATATCGTGGCAGTGTAGGCATACGCTCCAGATAGTCAGTGTCATAATAATATTCGCGGTTACTACTGATTCTCAGGCGGTCGATATGTTTTACTTTGTCAAAATCGAGTTGAATGTAGGGGTATTGTTCCGCATCCTTGGCGACGCGAGCACGCCAGGCCATCGTGCCGTATTCACCATCGGTAACACGGTCCAGTGGATTTCTGTTNTCAATTCCGGCTTCAGGGAATCCAGACAGNTTTGTGCCATNAGNTGGTAAGGCAAAATTATGCNGGGNGTTCTTCGGACCAAAGACTTCGAGTTCGTCTAGTCCGACGTATGTTGTTTTAAATCGGATTCGTACCGCGCTGGNGTTTACTGCCGGGAAATGCATTTCCCGATAGGCNCCCCAGTTTTCTTCCCAGCCTCCGAAGGCCCGGAGGTCTTTGCGGAGTTCATCAATTTCTGCCAGTAGTTCATCACCCCGCAGTTGAAGAGGGTGGTCACTTGCATATTCCGGTTGGCGACCACCGAATTCCAGATCCTGAAAGATTCCGGTGAGTGCATAGTAATCTTTTAGGGAGATAGGATCGAATTTGTGGTTATGGCATCGGGCGCAACCAATCGTAACGCCCATTACGGAAGCTCCGACCGTCTGAATGACCTCATCCATGCGATCAGCGCGTGCCTGACGGATGGCGGCGGGTTCCCGGCCTACCGTGGCGGCGGGAACATGAGGGCCGGAAACGAGAAAACCGGTGGCTTCACCGGACCCCAGTGAATCCCCGGCAATTTGTTCGCGTATAAACTGGTCGTACGGTTTATCTTCATTGAATGCCCGCACAACGTAGTCGCGGTAAACCCAGGAATTCTTGCGGTAAAGATTTGCTTCCGAACCATTCGTTTCGGCCCAGCGAATGACGTCTAGCCAGTGTTGTGCCCATCGTTCACCAAAGTGTGGGCTACTCATAAGCCGGTCAATCAAATCCGNGTACGCCTTCTTAGCGTCTTGTTTCCAGGATGCCTGAAATGCAGCAGTCTCTGCCGGAGTTGGCATTAGGCCCGTCAGGACGATGGAAGCACGACGCAAGAGTGCAGTCGCTTCTGCAGGCTTTGAAAACTCGAGTCCCTGNTCTTTAAGAGAAGTCAATAAGAATGCATCGATCGGATTATACCCCCCTTTGCTTTTCGGGATTTCCGAGCGAACCACTGGCTGAAAGGACCAGTGGTCTGTTTGGATGCCTGTGGCGATGTTCTGCTGGCCNGGCCACTTCGCTCCTTCTTTGACCCACTGCCGTAACAGTTCAATTTCTTTGGCGGGGATCTTATCCTCGTCAGGAGGCATCTTAAGATCCGGGTCCAGATGAGAAATCACCTCAATGAGNTAACTCTGNTCGGGCNGGCCAGGGACGANGGCTGCAATTCCCGAGCCACCTCCCTTGAGCATGCCTCGTAATGTGTCGAGCCTCAATTCTCCTTCATGAGCTTCTGCGTTGTGGCAATCCCAGCAGCGGTTCTCTAGGATCGGAGCAATGTCGCGTTCAAATTCGACTTGCTGAGCAGAGCAGATTATTGGAAAACAGAATGCCAGAGTCGCTGCGAAGCCCGCGATCCCGAGAGGCTGTTTAATCGGTTGATTCTTCATGGTCATCAAGATGTTTTGATTATTCACAGTTTGCGAATTCTAATCTCTCGTAAATTTTTGTTGGAACTGGTGATTTTACCGGGAACCAAAGCCTGATCAAATATCTGGTCGGAATAGACTCGGTGATTCATCCAAACCTGGCTTCGATTACCAGCCACCCGAATACGAACGAAAGCTCGCTGCTTGGTAATCATATTTGCGACTTCGGTTTCGCCTAGCTGAACGGTGATTTCCCCTTTGACTTCAGCNGTTAACTCGAAACCTGCTAGTCTGTTTTCAGGTAGGGTATCTACCTTTGCCCAATGGGGCCCATCACGTAATTCGATAAGTTGCTTTTTGAGTTCAGCCTGAATCTCGGCGAACTCTCTTTGGTTTGCCAGATTTGTAAACTCATAAGGATCATTTGGATAGTGGTAAAGTTCTTCCTGTCCGTCCGACGTTAGGCTATATCGCCAGTCTTCAGAACGAACTGAAAAGTGCGGGTACAAGGTACCAAGATGTTCGCGGTGCTGGCTGTGGTCTTTACCCGGCAATGCTGTAATAGCCACATTAGGCCCGGACCAATCGGCTTGTGGATTNAGAATGAGAGGTTTGATGCTGTGGCCGTCGAGAGGATACCCTGACCGCCCTTGATGAGGATCTTCCGGTAGTTCACAGAAATCAATGAAAGTCGGATAGATATCGATCAGTGAGACCGGCTTTTTACAAGTGACGTTCTGAGGCATCCCNTCAAGTCCGGAGACGATCAATGGGATGCGAGTTCCACTATCCCAAAGTGTTTGCTTGTAGATTGACTCTTTATCTCCAACATGAAAACCGTGGTCGCTAGTGAGAATGACAATTGTGTTGTTCGTGTGTGTACTTGCTTCCAATGCATCGAGTACGGTACCTACCTGATCATCGATGAAGGCCACACAGGCCATGTATGCNTGCAGCCATTGTTTGAAAAGTTGAGGGCGATCCTGGTGTTTGAATAGCATCTGATATCTGCGGAAAGCATAGAGACTGGTATTTGCTAGACTAGGTGCACAGTCCTTCAAATCACCTTCCCTATACCCCTTGGGAATCTCGATTGAATCGAGCGGGAACATATCGAAGTATTTTTGCGGAGCGTACAGCGGCGTGTGCGTTCGGCTGAACCCGGTGAAAAGGACAAAGGGCTTATCACGGTGTTGTTGGTTTAGAATATCAGAGGCCCATTTTGCGTTTATTTCGTCGGGCATGGCGTCACGATTGTCGTCGGTCACATATCGCCACGGTTTTCCTGATAACCTCCAACCTCGATACCCGGGGATGGCATTGGCTTTGTCGGCCGGGTACGTAGGAATCAGAGAGAGAGGACCAAAGGTGTGTTCCCATTTGTAGTCCATGTCCGGATCGGCATCATCGGCATAGAAAAACATTTGTTGAGGGTGAGGGATGAGACCGCGCTGCGTTGCTTTTGTCCCATCCCATGGCCATGGTCCAATGTTTCCGGCAGGGCCTTTGTTAGCAAAGAACCCTTTGGGATCCTGATTCCCATGATAGATCTTTCCGACGCTATAAACGTTATACCCGTTCGTTGCCAAATGTTCAGTCAGTGTTTTAGATTGACTTAGTACTGCGTTTTGTCGGTAGTCTTCAAACCAGTATAGGCTGGAAGTCTGCGGATAGAGTCCTGTGAGCATACTGGATCGCGAGGGAGCACAGATTGGATCATTGCAGTGAGCATTAGTGAAACTCACCCCCTGTTTGGCCAGACGATCAAAGTTCGGCGTTGGTACGAATGGTTTTCCTGTTGGATGCAGCGGCATGTCGTTGAGATCATCNACGATGATGAACAAGACGTTGGGTCGATCCTCTGCATAGGCTTGTAGTCCAAATGGAAATAGAAGCCAGAAAACCATGAAGCGCCATCTGAAGGTCATGAAAAAAGTTCCATTGCTATGAACGTGTCGTCAATCAGGAGTTTTAGGGCTGCAAAAATCGCACACAGATACAATGCGGTACTTTGATGCTGACGCCGGTAGAGGATAAAGCTCCGGAATGCTGATCGATAGAAAGTACATCTACATTGTCACTGTTTTGGTTGGCTGCAACGACAAATCGACCGTCGGGTGTGATTCCGAAATTNCGAGGTGTTTTACCGCCGCTACTGCAATGTCCCGTTGATTTAAGTTTGCCGTTCTTTTGATTGATCTTGAATGAGGCAATACTATTGTGCCCNCGATTAGAACAATACAAAAACTTGTCACTGGGGTGAACAAGNACTTCGGCTGTTGAATTATTTTCCTTGTAATCTNNAGGCAATGTGGTGATCGTNTGCAAAGCCTTTGTTGAACCGGTCTCCTTATCGAATTCAAATACNGTTACGGCTGAAGTTAACTCGTTGTTCACGTACATCCAACGTCCGTTAGCATTAAAGCTAACGTGGCGAGGCCCGCCNCCTGCCGGCATTGTTGCAAAGTCCGGTNCGTTAGGNTTCATGGATTTGTTGTTNTTCNCNAGACGATAGATTCGAACTTTGTCCTGTCCCAGATCCGGAACAACAACGAATTTGCCAGACGGGTCNGTTTTGGCTGAGTGCGGATGTGGTTCGCCCTGCCGTTGGACATTCACTTCGCTACCTCCTTGATGCTGAAAGAAGCTCGCCGGTTTTTCAAGGGAACCATCTGAGGCGAGAGGGATTAACCCACAGCTGCCACCCGTGTAATTCGCGTAAACAACATATTGATCATCAGGGCCAACTGACACATGGCAGGGATTAGCTCCACCAGTTTCCTGACTATTGAGTTCAGTTAATCCTCCTGAATCGGGATCGATCCTATAAGCAACGATTTTCTGACCATTTTTGCCAGAGGCAACAGCGTAAAGCTGTCTTTTGTTTTGACTGATAGCCAGGAAACCTGGATTTTCGGCTGGCGCGGCAAGCTTAACAGTAGACAGTTTACCGGTTACTAAATCCATCGTGCCCGTATAGATCCCCTCACTACCGGATTGATTTTTGGTTCCATAGTAGACCCTCAATGTTTGTCCCTCATTAGCCTGTAGCGTTGCCGTGGTAACGAAGGCGGTTGATGCTGTTAAAAAAGTCCGGCGATCCATAACCGTCTCCAGATGATATTTGATTNATTTAGAAATTGGATTCACCCTGCGNACCAATCCGCAAGGAGATCTTGATGGTTCGGTCAGAAACGACAGAACATTACCCNATTATAGGGTGATTATGCNGAACTATAAGGGCAGGCCCACAATAGTGTCGTTCGTATGGGATGTTTCTCCCTCGGATATCAATGATTCACTGCATTGACGAGCGTAGTTTGTCGAACCATACTGCGTTTCATCATGGCAATCGCAATCATTCTGATAACAACCTTGTGTCTGGCCTACGCCAATGGTGCGAACGATAATTTTAAAGGAGTGGCAACGCTCTTTGGCAGTGGCACGACACATTATCGCCGAGCATTAGGCTGGGCAACGATTACCACCTTGCTGGGATCTCTTACGGCGGTGTTCTTAGCGGAAATATTGATTAAAAGTTTCTCTGGCAAGGGACTCGTTAGCCCTGAATTAGCAGCGACGACCGAATATGGAGCAGCCGTTGCTCTCGGCGCAGGGCTTACGGTCTTGATGGCAACCTGGATCGGAATGCCAATCTCTACCACGCATAGTTTAGTTGGTGCTTTGGTTGGNGCTGGCTGGATGGCAGATTCTGCCATCGAGTTGGAAAAGCTGGGGAGCGGTTTCTTTTTNCCTCTGCTGGTAAGTCCCGTCATGGCATTTGGATTTGCCGGTGTGGTTTACCCTCTCNTTTCNAAGGCTCGGCAAAAGTTTGGAGTCCATTCAGAGGTTAGTTTTTATGCGGATGGTGAGATTCTNGAAAGTGCCGAGGGCCTGTCAGTTTTAGACGCGTGCCANCGAGTGAAAGAACTAAATGNCGAGAATGATCTGGAAGTTACTTTTCAGTGTAGCTACATGGGTAAGGTATGTGGAATCGATGGTGGCACGTTGTTAGACAGGCTTCATTTCCTGTCTGCCGGAATGGTTAGTTTTGCCAGAGGCTTAAACGACACACCCAAAATTGCAGCTCTTTTNATGCTGGCACCNGCATTGGGTGTNTTTGGTAGTACNGNGTTNATAGGGATGGCNATCGCNCTGGGAGGTATCGTAAGTGCTCGTCGAGTNGCCGAAACGATGGCTAAAAAAATTACTCCTATGAATCATGGCCAAGGCTTCACGGCTAACTTCATCACCAGCCTGATTGTGATTGGTGCCAGTCGTTGGGGGTTACCGGTCTCTACCACTCACGTTAGTTGTGGATCGTTGTTTGGAATAGGAACGATCACTGGCCAAGGCCANTGGTCTGTTATCGGAAAGATTCTNGCTGCCTGGATCACGACGCTACCACTCGGAGCGGCTTTGGGAGCTTTGAGTTATTTAATCACTCGCAGTTTTTAATAGCAGCCATGGCGGTGCCAGCATTCAAAGAGCTGCAATTTTCGGCGGTTGCTTTATTTCAGCTTGCGCAATGTTTCCGAACTTGAGAACCAAGATACTACCATGAACGAACAGAAGTNTTTTCGCNTTAAAATCGTAGACACGTTTAGTTCTTAATACGAGTGGAAGGGTTCAATTTATCGTTTGTTTGGTTAAGTGGCTTCATGGCACTTTGGAAATCCCAGCGTTTCTTTTGTGAATTACTTTTAGAGTTAATTTCAATCCAATCTATTTCCGTCGTATTTTTCGGGGTAGGCACGAAAATTCGAACGTGTTTTAATTTCCCTTCGGTAGCAAGCTGAAGCTTAACTTCCTGCCATTTTCCAGCAGTTAACCCAAACGATTGCAGTTGTTTGGCTTCCGGGAAGAACTCTTGCTCATGTGTGCGCCATTGAAGATTTCCCACACCGTCGCGGGTGCTACGAATACGAATTCGAACCTCGATGGGGCCTGTGAGTTGAAGATTGGCAATCGCCATGAATGGTTGCCGGCCATTAGGAGTTAGCTTGATTGACTCGGTATCCATCTCTACATCCGCTCCTCTCAAAATCCATCCCAACAAGCTTTTTGGGGATAGTTTTGTTGGAGGAGTAGAGGGTGCAGCTTCATTGACTGCCTTAAAGCCCCGCGGCATTTTTAATCCTCCGGCCTGGATGCCAATTAGCGAAGGGTCGAACCTGGAGGCGTCGAAATTAGGATTTGAGAGAGGAAGGACAACCTTAGCGTCTTGAATGTACTGTTCAATCAGACTGTCAAGTTCCTGTACGACGTCGTGGTGACTGGATGCTAGATTTTTGTTTTCACCAATATCTTTTTGTAAGTCATAGAGCCGGTATTGATGATCGCCATTTTCGCCATAGTGGAAAGTCCGAATTAGTTTCCATTGCCTAGAGTGTACAGATATTGAAGGGGGCAGCCAGTGGGGTGTATTTCCGTGACTGGGGACATAAGTAAACATAGGATCTCGTTCATACTCAATCCCCTGCAACGCTTTGGTGAAATCCAGCCCGTCGATAATATGTTCTTCAGGCGGGACAATTCCCAGCATCTTCAAAATCGTGGGGTAAAGATCTAAGGACTGAATTCGAGTTTTATTGCGGGAGCCGGGAGCGGTGATTCCCGGC
Organism: Planctomycetaceae bacterium; assembly: GCA_002705165.1. GTDB lineage: Bacteria > Planctomycetota > Planctomycetia > Pirellulales > Pirellulaceae > UBA721. The sequence goes on from PAJC01000018.1 coordinate 16,437, forward strand.
CAGACGACTACGGCCGGCACGCGGATACCCCCTTCGTGGATACCACCTTTTCCACCTTTAAGCGGCTGATTGCTGGTGATGGCGGTGATGTATTTATTCCCCTTCGAATCGGTTTCTTCAAGTCCGGAATGAACATTGCCACCATTGTCTGAATAAAAGATTANAATCGTTTCGTCTNCGANNCCTTCGTCTTCCAAGGCATCCAGNAGAGTGCCAACCGCGTCATCTAACGAATGCACCATGGCTGCATACGTCGGAGACCGCTGAGCGGAGTCAGGATTGATTTTTTTTTGATATCTGGTGATCAGTTCAGGTTTGGCGCCGAAGGGAGCGTGCACCGAAAATTGCCAGTAGTTCATGAAGAAAGGCTTACTGGGATCACGTTTTTTCAACCACTTTACAGCTTCCATCGCCATTCGGTCTTCGATATGCTCGCCAGGCTTTCCTTCCTTGAAGTTTGCGTATCCCCAGGGGGCCAGATAGCTGGTTTTGGGTCCGGGTCCGTACCAGTGTGGAATGTCGACATCGAATCCACGTTCCAGAGGCGTGTGTCCATCACGTCCCAGATGCCACTTCCCAAAGTGAGCAGTAGCGTAGCCGGCCTGTTTNATTAATAGNCCAAGGGTGGGGAGAGACAGATCGATACGAGTGGAGGANCGAACGTTNGTGCTTTTTTGATGAGGTAGTGCNCTGGGGCTTGAAACCGCTTNCAGTCGTTCTTCCNCCAAATGAGCGGACGGAGTTGTTAATCCTAACCTGGCAGGATTTTGGCCGGTCAGGATACTGGCTCGAGTGGGGGAACAAATGGGGCTGGCATATGCATTTGAGAAAGTCATCCCCTGAGAGGCCAAACGCTGAATATTTGGAGTTTCATAAAGTGACGTTTTGCCGTAGAGCGTTGTATCGGCCCAGCCTAAATCGTCGGCCAGAATAAGTACAATATTCTTAGGTTTTTCATTTGCTGAAAGGGCTGCAGTGAAAAACAGAATGGCTGTAACACTAAGGAGTAGTTGGCGTAGTTGTTTCATTCTCTATTCCGGTTTTTCCTGAAACTTTTGAATCCAGTCCTGAACTTTAAGTCCGGGATGCTGGTTTTCGGGGATCAGCTTTGATAATTGTTTTTTTAACTTTGAATGCTTTGGGTTACTGGCCTGATTAACCCATTCATCAGGATCAACACGATGGTCATAGAGCTCTTCTGATCCGTCTTCATAGTGAATATAACGCCAGTGTTGCGTACGGATAGAAGTATTGCCTTCTCCATAAGATGAAATCGCCGGAGGGCGAGGGCTGTCGTGGTCTGTGAATTGTGGCTTGATGGATTGACCATCCGCCCACTCTGGAATATCAAACCCTGCGAAATCCAACAAAGATGGATAAATNTCAATCANACTCACAGGNTGAGTGCAGCGAGAATTAGGTGTAATACCGGGACCATGAACGATAAACGGAATATGTGTTGTTTGTTCCCAGATAGCTCCTTTGCACCAGTGCTTTTTTTCTCCCAGATGCCANCCATGNTCGCTTACTAACACAATGTATGTTTCTCGTCCGCGTGGGTTTGTCTGGAGTGCGTTCAGTAGGTGCCCAATTTGCTGATCCACAAATGCAATCGAAGCCTGGTAAGCCTGAATGGTCGCATCCCATTGTTTGTTAGCCACAATGAATTCATGATCACTGAGACCCCTATGTAGAGGTTTGTGTGCATGGGTACGTGCCAAACGTCGCGCGAATTCCGGCATGTCATCCCAGTCATCGATTCCGTTTGGTTCGGTAGGCCGAGTAATTGTTTCCAGTGGGAAATGATCAAACCAAACCTTGGGAACCTGTAGTGGNCGGTGAGGTCGGTAGAATCCAACGGACATAAATACCGGTTGCTCAGTGACTTTATTCCATTGCCGGATGGCCCACTGCGATAGTTTGTAATCGCCCATTTGTTCATCGGGTACATCNAGTGGATATCCGTCATTCGGNGGCTTCAAGCCGCCAAAGTTGTCCTTCCCTTTGGGAGGNCNTGGNTCGGGNAGNCGNTTTTGTATCGCTGCNCCTTCGATTTTTGGTGTNCCNCCGTGAAATACTTTNCCNCCGATGGATACNCGAAATCCATTGTCTGCCAAGAACTGCTGCATCGATGGGGTGGAGATTTTTGTCTCTTCGGGATAACGGGCATTAAAGTAGGTCCCGGTTCGGAATGGATACACACCGTGATTGAGGCTGGTACGGGAAGGACGGCATTGTGGTGAATTGCAATATGCCTGAGTAAAGAGCATCCCCTNGGATGCTAACTGATCAATGTTGGGAGACTTGGCATCCGGATGCCCGCCAAGACAGCCTACCCAGTCATTCAGATCGTCAACAATGATGAAGACAATATCAGGACGATGCTCTTCGGCGTGGAGCGGGTTCGTGAAAGAGGCTATTAAAAATATGGCGCAAACAATGACGTTGCTAGTTTTCATTTTGAGTCTCGTCTGTCAGGTAATCGGAGTTCAATTTCCCGGCCTTTAGGAAGCATCAATTTCCTGAAGCGTAGGGCCGGACTGAGAGATCAGTGCATCACACCGAGCTCGCATTTTTAAAAGCATGGAATGGTGTTTTTCGCTCGCCGCTAAGTTTTTTAGCTGATCAGGATCCTCTTTCAGATGATGAAGGAATTCAAATGGTGGTTGGTCAGTGCCGTTGACAAAGTATCGGGCATAAACCCAATCGGTTCCACGGACGCCTTCCCAGCGAGGAATCGTTCGAGGTACNGCGAGAAATTCGCAGAGAAANTCATNACGCCATCCCTCTATCTTCTTGCCGTTAAGGAGTGGCAGGAGACTCACCCCTGTGTGCGACTTGGGTGATGGTAGTCCCGCCAGATTGATAATAGTGGAGGCAAGATCACTGTTAAGAGCAATGTTCGAAATGACTTTACCTTGTTGATTTTCCGGTAGTCGCGGATCACGAATAATAAGAGGAATGCGAAGTGATTGTTCGTAGTGTGTCCACTTGCCAGCAAATCCCCGATCTCCCAGATAGTAACCATTGTCCGCGGTATAAATGATAATGGTATTGTCGTCCAAACCCTGTTTCTGGAGTTGCCGGGCTAATCTTCCAACAACGTGGTCAATGCCACTCAGCATCCGGAAGTATGCCCGCATATTGGTTTGATATTTTTCCGGAGTNTCCCATCGCCAGAAATATCGCTGTCGGTTGATGGATGCTTTGAGAAAGTCAGGCTGAGATTCATAGATTGCCGGATCGTTGAGGGAAGGCAGCGGCATTGTTTGATCTTCATACATACCGTCGGTGACCTTAGGCCAGGGGTAGTGTCCAATTCCGGGACGTCTGTCACCATCTTCAGCGTGTGTGGCATTAAAGCTAACTTGCAGGCAAAACGGTTTGTTCGCAGGTTGCTCTTTCAGAAAATCTATCCCCCAGTCACCCAGGATTTGTGTTTCGTGACGTTCGCTGCCGTCGTCTTGTTTCTTGAAGTACGGGTTTCGACCGAGTTTACGGCGAACGTCCCACATCTTTGTGGCTGAGTCTTCCGAGATGGCTACATGTTCTTTACCGAGGTGTCCTGTGCGATACCCCGATTGTTTGAGGACAGCAAAGAAAGATGACTGACAGAGTGCAGGATTCAAGGGACCTGCTGTTACCCGATAAAGATGTTTGCGTTCGTAGCAGCCAGTGAACAGGCAAGAACGACCAACCCAACAAGTGGATGTAGTCACGAAAGCATTCTCAAACCGGATCCCCTTTCCTGCCAGTTGATCGATATTTGGCGTTTTAACAATCGGATGGCCCGCACAACCCAGCGTATGATTCCGTTGATCATCGGCATAAAGTAATAAGATATTGGGGCGGTTATCAGATTTTGGTTTGTCGACNGACTTCTTGATTGGTGGCGTGGGCGGGCTGGCCGCAAGCTTGCCTGCCTGCCGTTGCGTTGGGATGTACCATCCGTCGAGTAGTTTGCTTAGTTCCGCAACTCGCTTTGGAAGCTTGGATGCCAGGTTTCGTTTTTCCAGCGGGTCGGTTTCTAGATTGTAAAGTTGAGGAGCAGCATCCTGAGGGGGATATTTCATTTTCCCCGGACGTCCATCGTAAGTTAGTAATAGTTTGTGATTTTCTTTGATGACCCATCGATAGAGAAGTGATGCCTGAGGATTTTCGATATCGGCGACATCATGTGCGAATGATTCTCCAAAGATGGTATCGCGNTCAATTTTCTCTCCTGACTTCAGTTCTTCCAGGAGATTCAATCCCGGGAATAAGTGCGGGCCTTTTGCTTCAGCCGCGGTCAGCATCGTAGGAACGAGGTCGATAGAGGAGACTAATTCCTGGCGATCTGCAGCTGGAATCGTGCCGGGCCAGCGGAACATGATCGGGGTTCGCGTGCCCATTTCGTTAGGACTGCGTTTTGAACGAGCTGCATAACCACCAGTTTCGGTCTGAACCCAGCCATTATCGGTGACATAGATGACGAGTGTATTTTTAGCGATTCCGGCATCATCGATATGGTTCACTAAAGCCCCACAAGTTTCGTCAAACCATTCGCACATGGCGTAGTACTTTGCGATTCGCTGCTGGACGCCCTTGGCTAAATACTTTTTGTACAGGCGTTCCGGGGGCGTGTGAGGTGTGTGGGGCATGAATGGGGCGTACCAAACAAAGAATGGTTTTTTTGCTTCAACACTACGGTCAATGAAGTCAGTCACCGANGTCAAGCCACCNCGGCCNATCTTCAAACCGTCATCNCCNTGACGCCCCCCTTGTTCGGGGAAGCCTCTGGTCATCCCTTCGGTAAACCCACCGCGTTGGTAAGAACCTTCCCACCATTTACCGCTTTGATGACTGACGTAACCTTTTTTNCCCAACCACTGAGGTAAAGAACCTGTTTTGTCGATGTGTGAAATGAGTAATTCCCGAGCATCCTTTCCNGCTTTTTCGCTGTGTCCGGTGTTCTGTCGTGTAGGCGCAGGATCGTTTCCGGTTGTTTTGTTCTGATGGGAGTAGAGACCCGTTACCAGTGTCATTAACGCCGGACGACATAACGCTGTGGGAACATACCCACGTTTGAAAACGGCACTTTCCCGAGCAAGCTTATCCAGATTGGGAGTTTCAATTTCCGGATGCCCCATGAACCCATAGTCAGAATAACTTTGATCATCAGAAATGATTAATACGATGTTAGGGGCAGTCTTGTTATCGGCGTAAGCCAGCGAGACTGATGCAAGTAGCGCGCAGAGGGCGAACATGAATCTCTTCATGAATCCGGATTCCTATTGAATGGAGAAGAAAGTGTAGGTGGCGTTTACACGCTATTTTTCGAAATACTCGTGATTCGGATCGGCACCGCTGATGAGGTAGGCAACCAGATCAAGAATTTCTTCTTGGGTCATGCGATTAAACAACCCGGCCGGCATTGGCGAGGTCTTGGAGACAAGCATTTCGTCAATCGTATTTCGATTGATATTCACACGCTTATTAGGGTCGGTTAGGTCGGTATTGAGTGTCAGCCCATCGTTGTTCAGGTTCACGACCACTCCACTGTGTACGAGACCATCGTCCGTAATGACCATCACTGCAGAAAACTGGTCGTTGATGACTTTACTTGGGTTGATAACCTGATCGAGTAAGTCTCGTACCGAGTATCGACGACCAGCCGTCGTCAGGTCGGGACCAGTCATGCCCCCTTGATTCTGGAATCGATGGCAAGCGTAACATCCAGCAGCCCCAAACATTTTCCGGCCGTTTTCGTAGTCACGGCCCTTCAACCCGGAGTTGGCAGCCTGAACCAGTTCGTCCAGTTTCCATTGCTTTTCCTGNCGCCCTTCAAAAATNACTCCGAGNTTTTCNAAAGCTGAAATGCGTTCAGCTTTTTTCGCGAGTAGTTCCTTCATGGAATCTTTTTGGGATTCACTTAAAGAGGCAACCGCGTCATTACGAATGAATTCAATGAATTTGTCAAAGCTGGCACCACCACGATAGTTTGCTGCTTTAAGGAACCATTCGAAGTATGTGTTTTGTAATTCAGGAGTCCAGCCATTTTTTAGCATGCGGATAGAGCGCGCGTATTGTACCTGTTCTTCCTGGGTTGGAGCAGNGGCGATTAAAGCCATGGTTTTGGCCGCAACGGAGGGTGATTGCAGGTAGGCCAGAGTTTCACAAAGCAACCAATTGAGGTCGGCAGAATTAGATGGGAATAAAGGATCGATTACGGCTGTTAGTTTCTCTACCGTTGAGTCGTCCGGGCGTCCAAAGCGATTGAGTACGATTTGGATGGTGCGTTGTAGAGTCAGTTGGCTCGTGGCATCGAGCGCTGGCATGTCGATCGCCAGCACGGCTTCCAATAATTTAGNACGCATGGCGGTATCGACNGCTGGAGTGTCCTCGTTGCGGTGTTGAGGGCAAACGCCTGTGACNCGTGCCAAAGCGAGTAATGCTTCGACTTGAACTTGAGGATCAGATTCGGTCAGCGCTTTATCTGCCCAATCGTCGACCGACTGATGTTCGACCGCGATTCGAGCGGCCCAACGGATGAAGCGATCTTCGTTTTTTAGATGTGGCCAGGCAGAAGCGATGGCGTTTCCATCCTGCTTACCATGAAATTTCTCAAGCTCTCGACGCAACTCTGTTTCTTTGGTGACGGTCGCTTCAGCTTTCACCAGGGCCGTTGACTGGTCTCCTGTATAGGTNACGCGATAAAGACCGGATTGAACCCGACGTCCACCGATAGTGAAGTACATCGCTCCATCCCCGGGGTGGATGATGGCATCCGTGATTGGGAGCGGAGCCCCGGTGATAAATTCTTCTTTTGTTGCGGTGTAAGAGGAGCCGTCCTGTTTCATATGCACGGCGTAAAGTTTACCCCAACTCCAGTCCAAGGCATAAAGCGCATTTTGGTATTTGGCCGGAAATTTAGCACCGTAACCGAAGGTGACCCCCGTTGGTGAACCGGGCCCAATATCTAAAACACCGGGCAGGTTGTCAGGATAGAATACCGGACGTTTACCCGCTCCATTTCGCCAGCCAAATTCAGATCCGCTGGTGACCTGGCAGATACGCGTTGGACGATACCAAGGCACATTGAAGTCGTATTCCATGTCGGCATCATAAGTAAATAATTCACCGTCACGGTTGAAGGCGGCATCAAAGATGTTACGAAAACCATTGGCATAAGCCTCAAAGTTTTTTCCGTCCGGATCTACTTTGTAAATAATTCCTCCTGGGGCTAGGACGCCACGATTGTGCCCCCGGCCGTCAGGAAAGCTTGGTAACANGTGATCTTCGCCCCACACCTGAGGTACTTGAGAATGATCACCAAGCTGTGTTGGTTTTGTGCTGTTACCGGTAATCAAGAAGAGCGATTTGCCATCCGGACTNGGCACGACCGCATGGACACCATGGTCCCCGCGAGCATCCATCGAGCGAAGCATTTCCACCTTATCCAATTCGTCATCACCGTCACTATCGGTGATGCGATACAAACCGGAAGGGATTTTACGTTCATAGTCATTGACGCCTACATAGAGTGCATCGAACGCCCAAACCATTCCGTTCACCGCCCGAATATCAACATTCAGTGGTTTGACGTCGGCTTGTCCCAATGTCTCACCATTCTCAGGTGGCGTAATTTTGTAGAGCTTACCAAATTGATCACTGACAATCAGACGACCTTTGTTGTCCGTGCAAAGGTTTACCCAGGATCCATGCACTTCACTTGGAACTGAATAAAGTAGCTCTACCTGAAAGCCTTTTGCTGCTTTAATTCGGCCGATAGGCGTGGCTGTGTTNCCGGTTTTAACACTGACAGCATCGATAGCGGCCTTGCCGTTTTTGGCATCCAAATGTTTGAGTTGAATATCTTTAAACTCGACTTTCATCGGAGCGCCGGCATGTAACTGCAGTGCCAGAATGCCTTTACGTTTTGCTTCCGTGTGATTATCAGTGAGATCCATGGTGGTGACACCATTGACCTGGTGAATTTGTCTGTTGCCGACGGCAAGGATGGTCAGTTCGTTCCATTCGGTGTCGACTAGTACTTGGTCTTTATCGCCTACTTCTCCGANGACCTGAGGCTTTCCGTCTTTAGCAACAATGACTCGTTGAAATCGTTGAGCCACGATACCACGCCATTTTTCCGCATACAGCATGCCGAAGAANTCTGGTTTGGGGTGTAAGTCCGCCTGATAGCCTTTCACGACGAAGTCGTCGGGGTTGCCGACAAGTTCACTGCGATACTGGACACCNGAGTTATTTCCGGAGAAGCGGACTTTAGCTTTGAAAACGAAGTCAGCCACTTCACCACCCTGCCAGACGAGNAAAGTATTCCCTTTGGTTGGCTTCTCTTTGGTTGTCTGCCCATAGATAGCTCCGTCTTTTACAGTCCAGAATTCCGATTTCCCGGCCCAGCCGGAAAGATCCTTCCCATTAAAAAGGGACTGGAATTGTTGCGCGTTGGCAGTGATTGNAAGCAGTGGAAGCAGGAGTAGCGATGTAAGTAGTTTCATAATTCTCATGTTGTTAGGATGGATCGTAAGGTAGGAGAGATATTTTATTCTAAGAGTATCCAAATCGGCAGTCAGCTATGGCCGGATAATGAATAAAGTTTTGAAAATTGGNCAGAAATACGACGGTGGTCGGCAAAGTATTATTTTGGAGGACATCCTCAGTTATTNCNCTATTGTTTATTCCGCGAAAACANTTGCCGGTCACATGTTTTATGGGAGTAGNACTAACTTCTCAGTCGTTCCTTAGTGGTCTTATTGAAGTTTGTCAGGAATTGTTTCNAGGGGAGTCAACTCCAGAATGTCCGTTTGATACCATTGNNCAGTTTGTGNTTGTTTTTGCTTCNCGATCGGCAAAGCGAAATCCTGTAACGTGTGCAGGATACTCATGGCCTTGCGGCGTCTTTTTCCAATTACTCANGACGTGCCGTGTATCNGTGTAATCAATCGCCGCGAGTCGTTTTGATTCGTTGTCGAAGAACAGGTCTATTGGTGTTTGTACGGAACCCGTTACACGCAGACCAAAAGCAGGTCTGTCCATAACAACGATATTCGGGATGACTTCGACTTTTGACTTTTCATGAAGTAGGATTCTCAGACTCCACGCCCAACAGAGAATACGGACTTTGTCTTTGTTTCGCTTGTTAACGCCTACCCACCATCTGCCACCAACCTCGACGACGGAAGTACGGTTACCCTGCGTTTCCCCGGCGATAAAGGGANTCGGGGTTGCTGTGATTANAACGCGTTCATGAAAACGGAAAATCTTCAGCAGATTTTCTTCTCCCCCCGCAGCAGCGATCGTCTCTTCGATTGCNTGCTTGACCGGCAGCACCTTGTCCCCTGCCGAGGCAGTTGTTGGATATGTCACTAACGGAATCATTGATGTCAGCAGGTAGATTGCAATTCGCATAGTAAGACAAGCCCGAAGAGATGATTGATGTTTAGTCTGTCCAAATGAAGCAAATAATCTGATCAGGGTTTTATTATAACCTTGGAGGAACCAGACCAAAATGAAAAACGCCCGGCAGCCGATCTCTCGACGCCGGGCGTTAACTAGTGTGGGGTTTCTTTCCGTAGAAAAGAAACCAGCTCCCCCGATAGGACTCGAACCTATGACAAGGCGGTTAACAGCCGCCTGCTCTACCAACTGAGCTACAGGGGAATATAATTCTTACAGGGACCAATCGTCCTCCCCGAAGTCTGTAGTCTATTTTAAGTTTTCTTCCCCTGCAATCGGGGTTTATATGTTTTTTTAGATTGAAAGAAAGAATGAAGATCTTTATCACTTGTCTTGTCTGTAGTCTTGTATTTTTACTCTCTAGCAGTTCATTGTCGGCGGCAGAAAAGCCAAACATGATCGTCATTTTTACAGACGATCATGGCTATGCCGATTTGTCAGCACAAGGAATCCTTGATGATGTTAAGACTCCGAATATTGATTTTCTAGCCAACCATGGTCGTCGCTGCACGGCTGGTTATGTGACGGCACCTCAGTGTGTGCCATCGAGAGCAGGATTACTCACCGGGCGATCTCAAAATCGATTTGGCGTCGAAAGTAATGGGGGGGACCTTGACGGATTCGGCCAACAAATGACCATCGCTGAGCGTCTGAAGAAACAAGGCTATGCCACGGGAATGGTAGGTAAGTGGCATCTTGGTTCACCGGGGCAGATCCCAGAGCATGGGTTCGAGGACGTATTTTATTCCGACGGCCGGTGGGCTAACTTTAATGTTCAGGGAGAGAGCGTAAAGCCAGGTTCAGTGTTTCCTGGTGAGTATCATCTCGAACAGAATAATCAAGCGGCATTGGCATTTCTAAAACGCCATCACGATGAGCCATTCTTTTTATATCTAGCACACAGAGCCCCGCATGTTCCTCTCTCAGCACCGAAGAAATATCTTGATCGGTTTTCGGGCGAAATGCCGCGTCGTCGTCGACTCGCATTAGCGATGCTATCCTGTATTGATGATGGGGTTGGAGCTATTCGTAAGTCGCTTGCCGACTATGGCATCGAAAAGAAGACGTTGATTTTTTTCATCGGCGACAATGGAGCTCCTTTGAAGATCCATAAGTATGATGCTCCCGGAGGAGGGCCTGGTTGGGACGGCTCTCGCAATGACCCTTTCAATGGCGAAAAGGGGATGCTTACGGAAGGGGGGATTCGGGTACCATTCGTCGTTTATTGGAAAGGTATGCTTGGCGATACCAAGTCCGTGGAACAGTCTGAATATCGTCCCATGGTAAGTTCACTCGATGTAGCTGCCACGATTGCCAGGTTGGCCGGTATTGAATTGGACGACTCGTTTGATGGCGTCAATCTAATACCTTACCTCTCCGGACAACGGGCGGGTGTTCCTCACGAAACGCTTTACTGGCGTTGGATGACTCAGGCGGCGATTCAACAGCATGGCTGGAAGTATTTACGTGGAGGAGATCGAGAGTATCTATTTAATTTGGACCAGGACCCTCAGGAAAAGCAAAACCTGATGACGAAACATGCCGATGTAGCGGCGCAGCTCAAAAATGAATTAGTGGAATGGACCACCGAACTTTCTCCTCCCGGATTACCGGTCGGAAACGCGGGAATGGCTGCGGAACAATTTTTTGACTTCTACTTAGATGGTAAACCTGCTCCTAAACGTCCGGAAACTCCTCCAAAGCCTGAAGTACAGGTCGCGGGACTGTTGGCGAGAAATGCTACCTTGAAGCACGATAGTCCACTTTTAACAGTCTTCCCTGAAAATAAGAACAGGGTACCATTTGTTGTTCTCAACGATCTTAAATTACCGAAAGTGTTTGAACTGCGAGTTCAATTGAGAAACAAAAATGGCGGTCAGGTAAAAATTGCCTGGCGCCGCGAGGGAGAAAGTGATTTTAATGATGCCAGTATTGTGGCTACGGATGTCAGCACGACCATGAGATTTCAGGAGGTAAAAATGCAGGTTGGAACTTCGGCTCAGGTCATCCATATTCGCATTGTTCTGCCCCAAGGAGTCACCGAGTTAAAGCGTATTGAAGCGTTTGATCCTGACGGAAATCTCTTGATTCGTCGGCAGTTCTAAGAAGGTAGACCAGCACTCAATCGTGAAGACAGAAAAAATCTGAAGGTTCTATTGGATACTTTGCGTTGCGAATTAAGTAGACTGACAGGATCCGATGCTCTCAACAGTGAACTACATAGACGATTGTTATTTAAAATAAATCTCAGCGACAATAATTCAATGCGTATTCTAGCTATCTATATTTCACTATCGCTTACTTCGTTTGCGATGGCAGCCGAACGTCCAAATTTTCTGGTGATTCTGGTCGATGACATGGGATATTCTGACCCTCAGTGCTTTGGCGGTGAAATTCATACTCCGAATCTGAATCAACTGGCAGACAACGGTGTACGCTTCAGTCAGTTTTATAATTGTGCTCGTTGTTGTCCAACCCGTGCAAGTCTCCTTACAGGTAGCTATCCACACCGGGTTGGTCTCGGTCGTAACGGTCGGACGATGGATCTGAACGCTCCGACGATTGCAGGGCTGCTCAAAGAGTCCGGTTACCAAACCGCCATGACTGGAAAGTGGCATCTTTCCGAACTGGCTGCGACTTCCGCCGGGCAGGATCGTATTGGATGGATGAATCATCAAGTGGATTTAGGAATCCCATTTGCCGACCCTCAATCTTACCCGCGTCAACGAGGATTTGATCAGTACTATGGTGTCATCTGGGGAGTCGTTGACTTTTTTGATCCGTTCTCACTGGTACATAATGATGAACCTGTAACTGATGTGGCTGATGATTACTACCTGACGGATGCGATCACAAATTATTCTGTAAAGTACATCGAGGACTTTGATAAGTCAGATAAAGATCCGTTCTTTTTATATGTGGCTTATACAGCGCCTCACTGGCCACTGCACGCCAAACCCGAAGTCATACAAAAGTATGATGGTCAGTATGATGCTGGCTGGGATCAACTCAAGAAAGACCGCTTCGAAAGGCAACGCAAGCTGAAGCTGTTTCCAGGCTCTATCCCGGTAGAGCCTGTCCAGGACCGAGGCGTTTCATGGGATTCGCTTTCAACTCCAGAGAAAGAGTACCAGGCCAACAAGTTTGAAGTCCACGCCGCGATGGTCGATAGTGTCGATCAGGGCATTGGTCGTATTGTCGAGGCATTAAAAGAGACTGGCGAATTTGAGAATACGGTGATTTTCTTCCTTTCTGATAATGGTGCGTCGCCAGAGATCCCGGGGTATGCTGGCTATGACCGTAACGGTGAGACGCGAGACGGACGCACCGCTCAGCGAGAGAAAGAACTAAAGTTGCCGGAGAATCGAGACAAGCTTGGCTCCGATGAGAGTTATACCGGTCTGGGGCCTGCCTGGGCCAATGCCGCAAACAGTCCGCTGAAGTATTGGAAAAAAGAGAGTTACGAGGGTGGTTGCCGCACTCCGTTCATTGTCCATTGGCCCGCGGGATTAAAGGGTTCAGCCGGTAGTATTACCAGGGATTTAGGACACGTTATGGATATCGCTCCGACCTGTCTGGAGTTGGCAGGGGAAAAGCCCGCAGATGATTTTTCTATGGACGGAGTTAGCATGGTTAACGCCCTGACTGGCGAAACGTTAAATAATGATCGCATGTTGTTTTTTGAGCACAATGGTGGTCGGGCTGCCCGTCATCGCCAGTGGAAGATCTCTGCATTGGCAGGTCAGCCCTGGGAGCTTTACAATCTGGATAAGGACCCGGCTGAAACAACGAATATGATGGAAGATCAGCCTCAGCGTTATGAAGAATTGAAGTATCGCTGGGAAGATTGGCTCGCGCAAATGCCTCAGGCCGGTCTTTTAAAGTCGGTGCCAAGTGACAAACAAGCTGAACCAATTGCGAATCAACCTGTGAAAATGACCTGTGCATTTTCATCGCTCGCACACAATGGAGTGCTGGTTGCTCAAGGTGGTAGCCAACAGGGAGTTAGTCTGCATCTTCGGGACAAGAAATTAACATTCAACGTCCGAATTAATTCAAAACTGACGGAGATTACGACGCCGGCACTCGAAGGCGATGGACCGTTTGAGGTTGAAGCGATGCTTGCTGAGGGCGGGAAACTTCATTTATCCGTTAATGACAAAGTACTGGCGACGGGTAATTGTGGAAGTCTGATTCCTGTTCAGCCTCAGGATGGCCTGAGTATTAAGGAAGATTCGCAAAGCAATGTTGGAGCTTATGGAGACAACTTTAAGTACGGTGGTAAAGTGACTGACGTGAAAGTACGCGGGTTAAATATTAGATCTGCGAAGCCAGAGGGAAGGAAGGTTTCTAAACAAGAGCCTGCTCCGAACTTCATTGTAATCCTGACGGATGATCAGGGATGGGGGACAACGTCCATTCCTTATGATCCTGAGATCAGACAGTCCGCCAGTGATTTTTTTCAGACTCCCAATATAGAGCGGATTGCAAATGCTGGAATGCGTTTTACGCAAGCCTACTCAGCGCATCCCAACTGTTCTCCTTCTCGGGCTGCTTTACTGACAGGTATCAGTCCGGCCGCAATGCATATGAGCGATATCGTGGATCGACACGGAGGCCGGTTGTATCAAGGTAATAAACTGAAACCACCGCGACATGTCGATGATCTTGATTCTAATCTCGATACGATTCCGGAACTTTTGAAGCTGCACAACCGAGCCTACCGATCAGCTCATTTTGGAAAATGGCACTTGAATGGTAATGGGCCCGAAGATCATGGATTCGATGAAAGTGATGGCCCCACGGGGAATCGTGAGGGCACTGTACCCTCTAATCTTCCAGATGATCCGAAGCGAGCATTCAGTATGACTCGTTCCTCCGTTCGTTTTATGGAACGGCAGGTGCGGGAAGGCCATCCGTTTTACTTACAGGTTTCACACTATGCCACTCATCTAGGCTATCAGGCAACGTCTGAGACGATCGCAGAATTGAAAGATCGCAAGCCGGGTCGTCGGCATACCAGTGTTGCTTATGGCTCGATGATCGAAGACCTCGACCGTTCCCTGGGAGATCTGTTGGATGCCGTTGAACGTTTAGGGATCTCTGACAATACCTATATTATCTATACAGCAGATAACGGTACCTATCCGACCGAAGATCCAGGTAATATCAACGGTCCACTTCGGGGTAGTAAAGCGACGCTTTGGGAAGCTGGTGTGCGAGTACCAATGATGCTGGTGGGACCCGGTATTAAATCAGGTTCAATCTCCAGGGCCCCTGCCATTGGATGGGATATCCTCCCCACCATTTGTGAAATCGTAGGTATTGAGAAACTAGACGAACGGGTCGAAGGAGGGAGCTTATTGCCGGTGTTAATGCGTAAACAGAATGCACAGGTCCAACGTTCCCGCGAAGAGCTTTATTTTCACTGGCCTCATTATCAACATGAGAAAAAGAGTAAGCCGGATTCCACGGTGATTGCAGGTAATTTTAAATTGCATTACTTTTGGGAATCCAAGGAGGTTCAGCTCTTTGATCTCAGTCGAGATCTGGCTGAAAAAACAGATGTCTCTGCGGAGTATCCGGAGATCACTCAGCAGTTACACCGTAAGCTGATGCAGTATCTCAGTGAGATTGATGCTCAGTTGCCGGAAGTCAATTCAAAGTATTCGCCGGAAACCGACCCTGCACTGCAGCCGTAGTGTTTTTATTAAGTCATTACCATTCTCTACACTTGTGGTATGTTGTTGACAGTTCCGTTTCCTCCTCTATTTGTAAACCCAATCGAATGTTGAAGCCTTTTGCTACCGTCTTGTTCCTGTTCTTGAATGTCACTTTGTTCGCAGCCCCTGAGCGACAGAAAGAAGATCCCCGTCCCAACGTCATTGTGATCATGGCCGATGACCTCGGTTATGGTGACCTCTCGTGTTACGGGGCGGATTCGTTTAGGACGCCGAATATCGATAAGCTTGCCGCGGGAGGTGTGCGGTTTACGAACGGATATTGCTCCGCTTCGACTTGTACCCCCACTCGTTATTCACTGCTCACAGGAACCTATGCATTTCGTAAGCCGGGTACAGGAATTGCTCCTCCCAATTCACCGGCTGTGATCGCGCCAGATATATTTACTCTTCCGGATGTTATGAAACGCGCGGGCTATCGAACGGCTATCGTTGGAAAGTGGCATCTCGGACTTGGTGGAGAAGAGGGGCCGGACTGGAATGGAGAGTTGAAGCCGGGGCCGCTGGAACTTGGATTCGATAGCTGTTTCTTGTTACCAACTACCAATGACCGTGTGCCTCAGGTTTATGTCCAAAACCATCATGTGCTCAACCTTGATCCCAAGGATCCACTGTGGGTTGGACGTATGAAACCAAGTGAAGATCATCCGACAGGTATCACCCATCGTCACACGTTGAAGATGGACTGGTCCCATGGCCACAATGCAACTATCCACAACGGCATTAGTCGAATTGGCTTTTACACCGGCGGGCATGCTGCTCGCTTCCGTGACGAGGATCTGGCGGACAAATGGGTCGAAAAATCGGTTGAGATCATTGCAGAGGAATCCGAGGATCCGTTCTTTCTGTTTTTCTCCTCACACGATATTCATGTACCAAGAATTCCTCATGAACGATTTCAGGGAGCGACTGATTTAGGCTTTCGAGCAGATTCGATTATTCAGTTTGACTGGTGTGTGGGGGCACTCGTCGATGCTCTGAGAAAGAATCACAAGCTCGATAATACATTGATCATTGTTTGCTCGGATAATGGCCCGGTCATGGATGATGGCTACAAAGATTTTGCTTTGGAAAAACTGGGAGATCACCGCGCAGCAGGCCCTTACACAGGTGGCAAGTACAGCGTCTATGAAGGTGGTACCCGGACTCCATTTATCACGTATTGGAAGGGGCAGATTAAGTCTTCTGTTAGTGATGAGATGGTTTGTACAATTGACCTGGCAGGTAGTCTTGCCGCCTTAACAGGTCAGACATTGCCTGAAGACGCATGCGTCGACAGTTTTAATGTTCTCAAGGCATTCATGGGGCAAAAGGGAGCAAAAGGTAGAGATCATCTGGTACAGCAAAATAATGGCAACAACGGCTCGTATGCACTACGTGATGGTGACTGGAAACTGCATCGCTACGACAGAAAGACGGCTCGTAACGTCGTGGTGGAGAAGCAGTTGGCCAACGTGAAAGTTCCACCCTACATGCTTTTCAATTTGGCCGATGATCCCACTGAATCCAAGAACGTNATTGCGGATCACCCTGAAATTGCAGGNCGCATGAAAGAGCAACTGGCTGAGATTATCGACTCAGGTCGTTCTCGTTAAAAAGTGTTCGNACTGATTTTTTCTTAGGCAGAGAAAATAGAGTTGTCGAGCGTACCAGTGCTATCACCGAATCGATCCGTTTGGATGCCTAAGCTGTGAAGGATGCTAAGGTACATGTTACACATCAGCGTATCTCCATCGCGCCAGTGAACGCCGTGTTTTAGCCCCATGTTGCTGCCACCAACAACCATGGTCGGCAGGTTCTTTGGATAGTGAGTCGTACTACAGCCGGATCCGTAAAGGACGATGCTGTTATCCAGTACAGAACCGTTATGGTCCTGGAATTCATTCAAACGATTGAAGAAATAGGCAAGCTGTTCGCTGAGGAATTTGTCGTATTTTGCAAACTCCAACTGNCCATTTTTGTCGCCAGCATGTGACAGGCTGTGGTGGGTACGTGTGAGACCTAGCTTTAACGGNAAGGTATCACTGATACCCATGCCATCTTCACGATTGAGCATGAAGGCAACACTGCGCGTGATGTCCGCATCAAATGCTAAGGCAATCAGATCAAACATGTTTCGATAATATTCGGCGGGCTCACCTTCATTGGATGCTGACAGATTGAGGTGCGTGCGATCCTGCTCTTTCAGTGGAATATCAATCCAACGTTCAGAAGCAATCAGACGTGATTCAACTTCATCGAGTGACGTCAGGTACTGCTCCATTTTCTGACGATCAGATTTGCCGAGTCTTTTGTTTAGTGCACGAGCGTTTTCCAGCACAGCATCCACAAGCTTGATTCGCTTTTTCAACTGTTCACGTTCTGTTTCGATTGACTTTTGGTCACCACGGAACAGACGGTCAAAGATTCGGCGAGGATTATTCTCTGCAGGTATTGGCTTTCCCTGAGCATTGTAGGAGATCGTACCAGTACGAGACAGGAAGCCGACACCNGCATCGACAGATAGAACGAGTGATGGCTGACGGCAGTATCGTTTCGTGTGCTGAGCCACAACCTGATCGAGTGCCACGCTGTTATAGGTTCCGGGTTCCGGATCGTGGAGTTTGGCTCCAGTTAGCCACATGTCAGAACAGGTATGTGGATCGGCTTTGGGGCCGGCAGAGTGATACATCCCACCCATGAAGCTAAGCTGCTTACGAAAAGCTGCGAGTGGTTTTGTGGATTCCCCGAATTCAAAGTCCTTACCATCGACGGTTGGGAACCAATTCCAGTTAGTAATACCGTGCTGATCCTTAGGTAGCGACATACCATTGGCTGTGTACATCGCGCAAAAACGGCGAGGAGTATCTTCGACAACGTCCTTGCCCATCGCTTCGAGCAACGGTAAGGGTAGTGCTGCTCCCGCAATACCCTGAAGGACTGTACGTCGTTTGATTTTGGTTGGACTAGCCATATTCTTCTTCACTTAGGTAGGAGGATTTTCGAATGACGCCCTTTGTATCGTTATCGTCGCCCGGATCGGGATTACTTTTCAAGAAACGNCTGACTGGTAACGATAAATCGAACCATATTCCGCATACGGTAACCATCTGCTTTTAATTGTAATTGCTTTTCTTTAAGAGTTTCAATCTCATTGTAGCTAAGGCTTCGGCCAACCGCATAAGTTGTCATGTGTTTTAGGAAGCTAAANGCAACCTGATCAATGCGTTCATTGGCCAAATATTCACGTAATGCAAGGAATCCATCGANTTCGGTGGAGTCAGGAAGGGTTGATTGAGAACCTATTTCGGAAGCATTTTTCTTCCAAATACCTCCCGCATCAAANTGCTCGAAAGGCAGTCCCCACGGATCAATACCTTCATGGCATTTGCGACAACCTTGTTGATCTCGGTGCAACAGAAGTTTTTCAGCCAATGTGAGTCCTTCCTGAGCTTCGTTGAGTGCCGGGACATTTGGTGGTGGATCTGCAGGCGGTTCGGCAATGATTTTCCGAGCTAACCAGGCGCCTCGTTTCACTGGATTNGATTCCCGGCCATTAGAAAGTCCTGAGAGAACACCTGCAGTGGAAAGCAAACCGCCTAACTGCGGTTGGTTNACNTTCACTGCTTGAAACTCAAAACCGGTCTCAACCTGTTCAGGAATTCCGTAATAATTTGCGGTCTGTTCATTGGCCAGAATAAATTCCGATTGGATCAGGTTTTGCAGTGGCAGGTTGTTGGTGATCAGGTATTCCAGATATCGAATAGGCTCTTTCCGTAATTCCAGGCGGAAGTCACGTGTGAGATTGGGGTACATTTCGGCGTCGATTTCAACGACATCGAATTTGTCGAGTTGGAGCCACTGACTTGTGAACTCCTGCATTGCTTGGCGAAATCTGGTGTCGGNAATCANACGATCTACCTGCACAGGGAGTTGTTTCTCGAGTTCATCTTTCTCAGCCAGAGCGAGCAATTCCTCGTCGGGTCCAGAATTCCAAAGGAAGTAGGAAAGCTTCGAAGCCAATTCATAGGGATTTAGGGGTTCACCTTCAGGTGATTCACTGGATTCAATCAGGAACAGGAATTGCGGTGATGTGAGAGTTACTATTAAAGCATCTTTGATACTGCTGACAAAGTCTTCACTGTCTTCGAAAGACTCTGACCAGACTTTGTGTAAAGAGTCAGACTCGGTTTTAGACAGTGGGCGACGGAATGCTCTTGCCCCAAAGTTATCGAGGATCTCTCGGGCATAAGTAGAAGGTTCGTTCTGATGGTTTGAGTGGATGAAAATCGCCTGATGAGTCTTAGGTGGCCACGTTTCATAAAAAGGTCCTTCGAATTCAATCGAGCGAATGAGCAGGCGAGGCATATCACGGCCATCGGTGTATTCGCTAATGACTCCGATTTCCCGCATGCCGGCTAAATAGTTTGGGTTAAGAGGATCTCGATTTGGGTTCGGATAGTTCGCCATGGCACCCTCAAAGATGAAGTCCTGCAAATCTATCCCGGCCACGGCAACAGGCTTACCTACGCGGTCCAGTGTTGATCCGCAGTCACGACGCAGGCCTACATGGACACCGATTCGAGGTGCACGTTTTGAAAACGCTGCGAATTCTCTGGCCGTGTCATGATCATTATCAAGACGGGTTAGATAGAGTTGAATAGGGGTTGGNCCCTTAAAGTCTGCGCGAATTTGATGCTCCCCCTGTCCCAGATGGAATACTGCGAAAGCTGGTTTTCGCAGCGACGCAGTGAATTGTCGATGGTCAACATGGACGGTTAAGTCCGCCGGTTTAACCGGGACCGGAGGTGCAGAGAGAAACTGTTCTCCCTCTTGCATTAAGGCTTTGATTTCAGACTCATGTAAGGCACGGCGATAAATCCGAACTTCATCGATCTCCCCTTTGAATTGTTGAGCTCCTTCAATCCGCCCAATATTCAGATTGACNTTGAGATTATCGAGATTGTTTTTGTTGATTGTGCCCTGGGCTACCTGAAAACCATTAACGTAAATTCGTGTATCGTTAGTTCCGGGCCGCACAACAGCTGTAATGTGTTGCCACTGGTTGACTCGGATGATACCGGGAGCAGATTGGACGGTACCGTTAGACTGATTTTGATTATGCACGGTTTCAATCCGGATGATGCCCTGATTGTTTGGCATATCCAGATACCATCCGTGAGTCCAGTTATATCGACCTAAGCAGACGATCCCCCCTTGCCGTAATTCGGTCGGCCGGATCCAGGCGGATACGGTGAAAGGATTATCCCCAACATTCATGTTGTCCGAGCGAGCTACGACAAAAGCATCGTTTTGCCCGTCCACCGCCAACGCTTTTTGGAAAGGTGATTCGATAAACGTGGCATTGTCCTGGAATTCCCCGGTTAACTTCTCGAGAGCCGGTGTTGTGGTCAGAGAGTCATTAAATGTCCAGTGACCAATTAGACCTTCCTTCAGTTTTGAGCCATCAGCTGGTATGCCGTCCAATGATGGTAAGGTTTGATAAGCATCGAGCTGATAGATTCCACTTTCAGAGATACTGATCGTTTGAGTTTTGGTGGGCTCCGAAACAGCAATCGATTTAAGGATTGTACTGTTGACTGTGGGGTGTGTGTTTTCTAGCAACAGGGCATCATCATATTTGGCCGCGTTGACTGTGACTCGAAAGCTACCTGTGTCGGGGAGTTCGCGTAGTGAGATTTTGAAGTTGGACTGCGGTCCGTAAGTGCTGGATTGTCCAAAAATCTCACGACTAGGAATGGCGGGGCGCAACGCTAAGCCTTCTGGCAGGGCCTGATATGCCATACCTTTGGGGTAACCGGGCGTTCCTCGCATACAGGCAAACACAGCATGGTAGATACTGTCGTATTCGCGCCAACCCCGGACCGTTGCATTCCCCTGATAGCCTTCGACAAAACGAAACTTGCGTTGCATTAGAAATTGTTCGTATTCAAATGGCTTCTCAGGTGCCAATTCGACGACCTCAAAATCTTGATTACGTAGTAGTAGACTATTGGCTCCAAGGATCAGACCTTCATTCTCAGGTGCTGGATTGATCGACTCNCCCAAATCCATACGGAATGTTTGGATAACCGGTTCCTGCGTAGGATCGACGATTGCTCGATCGAGACCTTTGGCAGCGATTTCGAAATAGGATTCCAGTAGTAGTGGGGATAGCAGAAGAGTTTCCTCGTTGTTCAGAAATCCATCTTCCGAGACGCCATCGGCTGGAAGGATGTCTGTCAATTCATCATGAATTCCAAGAAGGTCTTGAAGCGTATTCCGATACTGGGCGACTGTCAGGCGGCGGATGGATCCATTTTTCTCCGAGTTGCGAGCCCGCGCCGCTGCGATTTCATTTTTAATCCACTTCACCAAGAACTCTCGTTCCTCAGGGGTTGGTTGTGCTTCGCTTTCCGGAGGCATCGCTTCCAGTGAAAGCTGCTTTCCGATATCTCGCCAATGAAACAGTGAGTTATCAGGGAATTCGCCGGTGAAGTTGTCTACGCGAACGCCGGACGTCATTTTGTCGACATTATGACAGCGTGTGCAGTATTTATTGATCAGCGGTTGAACCTGTTCCTGGAATACTTCGATCGGTGGTTCGGCTTTAGCTTTAACAAGGACGGATTCCAACGCAATTCCTATCAACAGGATTCGCATGAATAAACGAGTGGTATTGGACATGAGTTTCTGACAGATAGGAAATCAAAACTTAGGACGATATCGAACACTCAGATTATAACACTCGGCTCTCAGGAGCGGTTAATGGATGAAGAAGTAGTTGTTTTCCCCGAGGTTAATCGGTGGGGTTCATTCATGCCAGAAAAGCCTGAGCTGGCTTAATAGGAGGACGTGAGTTCTGAGTGTTTTGAGAAGCGACAGTTAAAACCAAACGCCGGCGGAGTCCTGCTTTGGGCCCTAGTCGGTGGTTTATATAACACCCGAATAATGTTTAATGATCTGCCACTTGAAGCTTGCTCACAACATTACCTTGATACTCTAACCTGAGGATCGTTTCGCTCGATTCAATGAGGGTAATTTTCCCTAGTTGATTACGTTCGAGTCTTATTGGTTTCACTTTAAGCTCACCTCCGACCCCCATTTGATAGAATTTTACCGAGTTTGCCTTTTGGCTGAGGTAGTCCGCAATCAGCAGAAACTGATTGATGCTGGATTTGTGCCCTTCCTGCCAGCGTTTGACGCCGAGTTCCAGCATGAGTTGGCTATCGGTGAAATACTGATTTGCGAGTGTTGCAAATGCTTCCTGAGGTGACTGGATGAAAAAATGAATGCTGCCGCGCACGTGTGCTCGCTTAAAAGGTTCACTCTCGAGATGCTGTTTCCAGGTTTGCTGCCACGAGGAATCCCGCCCATCCCAAATTCCCTCTCGACGAAAATTAGCTTTGGTTACTTCCCAATTTACACCACGAGACTTTTGTACGTGAAATTGAACATGCTCCCCGGCCGCGTAATCTAGTTGCTCGTATTTAAGCTCGAACAACTCCGGGCGTAGTGTTCTACCAACAGTGTCGAGCATGTTGTGGGCGATTTCATGAGCCAGACAGATCATATAGACATCCGTAATGCCTTTTCGGGGAGCATCGGCTGGAAAGCTGTTTTCAGGACGGCCTAATGGTAGTGAGAAAATATTGACACCCGTATTCGAACTAATTCCCTGTTTCTTAAAACCTTCTCCAAGCCATCCTTTTACCGTGATCGTCTCGACATCCCATACAGCTCGTGGCATTTCAGCCAACAGTTTTGTCATTTTCGTAGTCTGTTCTGCCGTTGCCGTATTGTTGTCAATGAAGATAACGCCCAGATTTTCTAGCATCGCTTTATAGCCACCTTCGAAACCCGCGAGACGAGCAAGTTGCTGTCGGTTTTTCAGAGAGTCCGGATAGGCTTCAAACAGCACAATCCACATTTGTGCTGCAAATGCGGGCATATGAGGAGTCTTCTCCAGATCCCATTTCTGCCGCCGGAAGTAATGAGGAAAATCAGCTACCAGCGATTGCAGATCCTTGACCACCAGAGCTCGGTAGTCTTCCGGGACTAACCCGCTATTGAGAGCTGCCTGCATACTGCCGAGTAGCCCAAAGGCTTTACCGCGAAGCTCTTCATTTACGTTCAGCTTTATTCCCAGCTGTTTCGGATTTGCCTTCAAAAGATCTTTTAGTTCAGTCAGATGGTCGGTAATTCCCACCCCTTGCATGAGAAACACTTTGCCGTTCTTGCCACCACTTACCAGATCGACAATGCCATCACCGTTGAGATCAGCAAAGTCAGGGGTGGTGTCGTCTCCATTTAAAGAACGCAGGTTTAATGCTCCGCCCTGATCAGCCCAACGCAGTGTTGTTGGGGCAGTGAGTTTTGGTTCGTGAGTGGCCCCCGTATTTAGGTAGACTTCAATGGTTCCCCAGTTTACTCCCAGTACTAAATCCAACTTGCCATCTTGATTGAAGTCAATGATTCGAGGCTGTGCGTTGTAAGCTCGGCGAATGTCATGAAATGATTGGCCTTCCCCAAAGTTAGGTTGTTGCTGGGTACCGGTATTAGGGTACCAAACGACTGCGCCGTCAAATGACCCTGTAATCAGGTCGTACAGTCCGTCTCCATTCCAGTCAGCTACATCGAAACGTCCCTGACAATTATCCTGCACGGTGAATTCAATCGACTCTTCGCTGAAAACCGGATGCCGGTTGATGAATTTGCAGGGGTGAATAGAGATTTTGTTGGAGGTATGTGCAACGATCAGATCNGCGTTCTCGTTGCCCGCAATAGGAGCTAGTACGACACCGGTATAAGTATTGCCCCACTTCAATTTCGAGCCGGCATAAATAGAGATCGAGCGCTGGAAATTTATTCCGTCTTCGGACTGTTTCCCCAGATAGGCTCTCAATTCGCCTTGACCATTCCCAGTGAGTAGATCGATCGTTCCATCTTCATTGAAATCCAATAGTCGAGTCGTGACATGACTGCCGACTTCGAGTAGATCCGTTCCGATAGGGAGTGGTTGGGCCTGACGGAAAGACATGGTCATTATGTTGGTTGGCTCTTCGGCGATGACAGTTTGTAAATTGCCGAAGAAAAGAATAAGGCCAGCTAAGAACGATAGGTTTTTCATTGGTCGGCGTCCGCTCAGGAGATAAACGGTGTTTTTGGAAATGGTGTCAGAAGGTTGTAATGCTCTATTAGACTCTATGGTGAATGAAAGCAATTTAGCGGAAACAATGTTTTATTCTTTTTTTAACTAACAGCCTCGAAATTTCTCGAGATTGGTTGTCATATTCCAGACTTAGTCGTTGAATCATTTCGGTGTATGATGAAAGNAATAGCACCCACCCTATCGTTTTTCCTTCTCTTTCCGGTTTGACACAATAATGCGTCTCAGAAGTTCAATCGTTTGCATGGTTATGACGGCAAGCCTGTGGGGTGGTCAGACGGGGTTTGCCGAGCAGGATGCAGGCGATGAGCTCTTCGCGACTAAAGTATTACCTCTTCTCAAGCAAAAATGCTTTCAGTGTCATGGAGCTGGTACAGAGCTTAAAGGTGACTACAACCTGACAACGCGNGAGGGGCTTCTAAAGGGCGGTGAATCAGGTGAAACCTCAATTATTCCCGGCAACCCTGCTGAAAGCNTCCTGATAAGTGCGGTGAAATGGGAGGCGTATGAAATGCCTCCGAAAGAAAACGACAAACTTTCTGGAGAGCAAATTAATTGGTTGGAACAGTGGATTCAGGCCGGAGCTCCCTGGCCTACTGAAGAGACAATTGCTTTGTATCGTAAGAAAGCTTGGGGTGAACGTGTCACGNATGAAGGGATTTTGGTTGATACCAGTGGCGGTTTGAATGACGAGTGGACTTACCGCAGATATCGNGCGNAAGANATTTGGGCATTTCAGCNAGTGGTGAAAACGGCGGTTCCGACAGGACAACATCCGGTAGATTATTTTGTGAAAGCCAAGCTGTCTGCAAGTGATTTTGTTTTGGCACCGATAGCAGATCCCAAATTACTCCTGCGTCGTGCCTACTATGATCTTATTGGTTTACCCCCAACGCCCTTCGAAACGAATGAGTTCATGAAAGCCTGGCGTATCAATCAGCAGCAGGCATGGACGGCACTGATTGATAGATTACTTGCTTCGCCACATTACGGNGAACGTTGGGGNCAGCATTGGNTAGANGTGGCCCGCTATGCCGACTCCGGTGGTTACTCGAATGACTACGAACGCAGTAATGCCTGGCGATATCGTGATTATGTCATTCGGTCGTTTAATAAAGATAAGCCTTATAACCAATTTGTGGTGGAGCAGTTAGCAGGTGACGAATTGGCAGATCAATCTGTCACCCAGCGTGGGAAGCAAACGAATGGAGTAGTGGCTGCACGCAAGTCTGGCTCTTATAANGAGCAGGAATCTGAATGGTTGGTAGCGACGGGTTTCTTGCGAATGGGCCCCTTTGATAANGCGATGGTACAGGCTCCGCAAGCCCGCCAAATCTATCTNGANGANGTTGTTAACTCGGTNGGTCAAACCTTNCTTTCAACAACNATGCGTTGTGTNAAATGCCATGANCATAANTTNGATCCGATTCCGACGCGNGATTACTATCGCTTNTATGCGGCCTTTNCNNCAACTCAAATGGCNGAACGNCCCGTCGCTTTTCTTCCNGAGGAAAANCAAATTAACTTTGNGTCGGAGCAGGCCCATGTCGCGACCATGCTCAAGAACGCTGAAGATCAGCGAAATCTCGTTTATCACAAACAGGAAACGGCAGCAAGGCAATGGTTTGCTGAACGAGGACTTGAATATAAGGATGAAGGCGCTCGACAAAAGCTGCCCGATGAAGAAAAGCCGCCGCGACATGTAGGGCTCGATGCTACGGATAAAGGGCGATACAAGGTTTATAAGCAAGATGTTTGGATTTGGACACGCCGCCAGGAACGGTTCCAACCGATGATTCAGGGAGTCTATAACGGGATGGATGATCCATTCCGTTTTCCGGGTTCCCGTAAACTGAGAATTATCGAAAAGCAGGATCCTGAATGGCAACCCGCAAGCTTTATTCTTACCGGCGGAGCTTTGGAGGCTCAGGGAGATTCAGTTCAGCCCGGTATTCTAAGTGGGCTAGGGCTCCCCGTCGCNNNAGAGGGTTCAGATTCGTACTTGCTTCCGGATTCTGTCGATGGTCGCCGAATGGCGCTGGCAAAGTGGGTCGCTGATGACCAGAACGCGTTGACTACGCGTTCGATTGTTAATCGAATTTGGCAGTATCACTTTGGGCAGGCCATTGCACGAAATCCAAATAACTTTGGAGGTAAGGGGGCGAAGCCAACTCANCCTCAGTTGTTAGATTACTTGACNGCGGACTTTGTTGAAAATGGCTGGAAAATCAAGCGGATGCATAAGCTCATCATGACGTCGGCTACCTATATGCAGTCGACGCAGCGATCTGATTTGGAGAAGCTTCAACAAATAGATCCGAGTAATGAACTTCTCGGAGTCTTTCAGCCACGACGTTTAACGGCGGAAGAAATACGCGACAGCTTTCTTGCTATTACCGGTGAACTGAATCCGGAAATCGGTGGATTGCCGATTCGGCCTGAGATCAATATGGAAGTGGCATTGCAACCACGGATGATTCAGTTTTCTTTGGCTCCGGCTTATCAGCCATCGCCGGAGCCTGAGATGCGTAATCGGAGAACGATTTATGCCTACCGAGTACGTGGGCAGGCAGATCCGTTTCTGGAGCTATTTAATCAGCCTACCCCGAACGATTCGTGTGAACTNCGTGATTCATTAACCGTCACACCCCAAGCGTTAACTCTGTTAAACAGTGATGTAGTTACAGATCGGTCGATTGCCTTTGCTCAGCGACTTCTCGAGGAACGCGAGACTCAGGAACTGCGGATAAAAAGAGCATATTGGCTCGCCTTTGGTCGCGANCCGGTGAAGGCTGAAATCAGTCGGTTGAAGAAATATATTACTGAGATGCAGGGGTATCATCGTAAGGTAAGTCCTGCTCGGGTGGAGTATCCAACGGAGATTACACGGTCCTTAATTGAGGAGTTCTCCGGTAAACCATTCGATTATCTTGAAAAACTNATTGTCTTTGAGAATTACTCGGCCGATACGAAGGCCAGTGATGTAGCTGTCGAGACGAGAGCGTTGGCTGATTTGTGTTTGCTGCTGTTCAATAGTAGTGAATTCTTATATGTGTACTAGGACCTGATCGAAGATGATTACGTTGAATAATACAAAGCTAAATCCCAGTCGCCGTGACTTTTTATATGGTTTGAGTGCTTCGCTAGGTTCTGTCGCACTAACGGAGATGCTTCAGGCTGATAACCCTTCCACGGTACCGAACGACGGCCCTTTATCTCCCAAGCAGCCGATGCATAAACCAAAAGCCAAAGCTTGTATCATGTTGTTTATGGAAGGTGGACCCAGTCAGGTAGATACATTTGATCCTAAGCCAAAACTCAATGAGCTTCATAAGACGGAATCCANGCGAACGGCGGGGTTAGCGGGTGGCTTCCGGTTTTATGTGGGTAGTCCTTTCAAGTTCCGAAAAGTTGGCCAGTCTGGAATGGAGATGAGTGATCAGTGGAAGTATATGGCAGATCCGGAAGTGGCTGATCAACTNTGTAATTATCGGGGNTGTCAGGCTGAGTCACTCAATCATCCGGAAGCTCTCTTTCATATGAATACCGGAAGTCGACTAGGTGCTGATCCAGCCATCGGTTCCTGGGCTACGTATGGCTTAGGTTCAGTGAATCAAAACTTACCCGGGTACGTCGTCATGACCGAGTTGGCTGCACCNCAGGGAGGGGCGAGAAATTGGAGCAATGGATTCCTGCCNGCTCATTATCAGGGAACAAAATTNCGTCCTCAGGGCTCTCCGATTTTGGATTTGCGGCCGCCGTCATTTAAGGATCGCAGGCATCAACGTCGCGCATTAGATGAACTTGCAGAAATGAATCGACGACATGCTCAGCAGCATCCGGAACATAAGGCGCTTGAGTCCAGAATTGAGAGTTATGAACTGGCTTTTCGNATGCAGATGTCGGTGCCTGAAGTAATGGATTTGTCTTCCGAGACATTAAAGACTCAGGAAATGTATGGGATGAATAATCCGGAGACAGCTGGCTTCGCAAAGCAGTGTTTGATGGCCCGACGNATGGTGGAGAGTGGAGTGCGATTTGTACAGATTTTTACTGGCGGTTGGGATAGCCACGACTATCTTGAGAAAGGTCATTCTTCACGAATTAAGTCGGTCGATCAGCCCATGGCTGCATTAATCAAAGACCTCAAGGCCCGAGGTATGCTGGACGACACTTTAGTTGTCTGGACGGGAGAATTTGGTCGTACGCCTGACAACAATCGACGCGGCGGAGTCTATTCTTTTGGCCGCGGCCATAACGTCGATGCGATGACAATGTTATTTGCGGGCGGTGGCGTAAAGAAGGGGNCAGTCATTGGTGCTACAGACGAGATTGGTGCGGAAGCGGTAGAAAATGTNCATCCCATTCGAGATGTCCATGTAACNCTGCTTCANCTTCTTGGTCTCGACGATAATAAGCTNACCTACTTCCATGGTGGTCGTTATAAACAGTTGTCCCAGTTTGGTGGNCAAGTGATTCAGGAAATGATTAGTTAATGCGNATTCTCTTTACCTTNGTATGTAGCGTGTTGTNGNACCCGGGATTTGTGCTTGCACAGCAGGGTGTAGTTCAGCCCTCCGTTAAGCCGAACATTATTGTGTTTCTAGCAGATGATATGGGGGCTGGGGATACAAGTGCTTATCAGGATTGGGCTCAAAACAGTGATGCAGATCAGCTTCACACCCCGGCTATGGCAGAGCTNGCCCGGCGTGGAGTCCGGTTCACGGATGCACATTCACCGCATAGTCGTTGTACAACCACTCGTTATGCACTTATGACAGGTCGCTATTGCTGGAGGACCTCAGTGAAACATTGGGTGTTGTTTGGTA
Source organism: Planctomycetaceae bacterium (assembly GCA_002705165.1). GTDB lineage: Bacteria > Planctomycetota > Planctomycetia > Pirellulales > Pirellulaceae > UBA721. The sequence goes on from PAJC01000018.1 coordinate 45,614, forward strand.
ACCATGGTGATCCGTTAATCGCACAAGATCGTCTAACGATGCCTGAAATGCTACAGCAGGCGGGATATAAGACGGGGATGGTTGGTAAATGGCATTTGGGGTTAACGTATCGCAAATCTGACGGTTCGATCGCTGAAGGTTTTGAGGATGCAGATCTTCGTCAGCCGATGGCAGATACACCGATAGATCATGGCTTTGATTTCTTTTATGGTATCTCCCGAAGCCATCCTACCTCGGGGCCGGGAGGCCTCAAACGCATTAACACCTCAGATCAAAAAACTGGTCCGGGGTGGATCCATGGTCGCACAGTCGTTGGTGCTACGGATGAGGGAAGACGGCTAAAAGAAGGTGCATATGACTATTGGCAGGTTGGTAATGTAATGGACCGCGAGGCTTTCGAGTTTCTGGATTCCATGAAAACCATGACTGAACCATTCTTTCTATACTTTGCCTCGCCGGCGAATCATGGTCCCTATACACCGTCGAAGGAAATAGCCGGCCACAAGGTGGAAGGTGCAAGNCNCTATAAAGATGGTACGCCAACGAATAGTCTACGGCAGGATTTCGTCTATCAAAATGATGTTCACCTGCTTCGGTTGCTTGATTACCTCAAAACAACAGAAGACCCGCGTCGTACCGGTCACCCCTTAATCGAAAATACCATGGTGATTTTCACCAGTGACAATGGAGCAGAAAAGAACGATAAACGATTTACAGGGCCAGTCCGCAGTAACAAAGGGTCCACCTATGAGGGAGGNCATCGTATTCCGTTTATTGCCAGTTGGCCATTGGGNAATGTCGGTGACGGGAACGACAAGACTCCNGGTGAAACACAAACATCGCTGCTAGCCTTGAATGACTTATATGCCACGTTGGCTGAGGTGGTTGGTAAAGAGCTTCCGCCGGTATCTGGTGAGGGCCGTGGTGCAGAAGATAGTGTTAGTCAGTTAGCAGCCTTGCAAGGTGATGTAGAGTTTGTTCGTTTCGGAGCAATCTTTCCGAATGATCATCAGGAGGCTAGTAAGAAACTGGCGGACGAACGAGCTGTCGTTGCAGTTCGGACCAATGCTGCTCCNGTAGAGGGTCAGTGGAAGTTATTCCTCGATCATCGTTATGCATTTAAANGNCAATTACACCCAACAGCACTTTATGATCTTTCGAAGGATCCCCAAGAGATGAAGAATCTACTCGGAAACCCAAAAGTGAAACCAATTTTAGACCATCTGTTAGAGNTGGCTCGTGAGGCAGCGGGCGAAGCCGGTTCTTCAAGATAAAAACTTACNATGGCGATAGGACATTTTATGAATCTAAAACGAGTTGTTTTTACTTTGATTTGGTTTTTCTTTGTTTGCTTAGCTCAGGCTAAAGAAACCAAGCAACCTAATATCATCTTTTTGTTCACAGATGATCAAAATACCTATTCTTTAGGTTGCTATGGTAATGACGATGTAGTCACTCCCAACATTGACAGTCTGGCTCGTGATGGAGTGACCTTCGATCGTCACTACACGGTGACAGCTATCTGCATGGCATCACGAGCTACGGTGATGACCGGACTTTATGAATATCGTCACGGATGCAATTTTGGTCATGGTCCACTTCACGAGGATCTGTGGAAACAGAGTTATCCGATGATACTTCGGGAACATGGTTATCTGACAGCCATTGCCGGCAAGATCGGATTCGAAGTGCTACCTGAGGGTGAACAGAATGCGATTCTCCCCAANGATGATTTTGACTGGTGGGGAGCCGGTCCGGGACAGACTTCTTATCGCACTAAACAAAATGTTAGTATGACCNAGTATGCGGAAGAATTTCCTCATTCNTCCCGTTCCTATGGAGCGTTTGGGCGGGACTTTATTCACCATGCTACCAAAGAAGATAAACCATTTTGTCTTTCCATTAGTTTTAAAGCTCCACACAAACCNGACCAGGTCGACCCAATGTTTAATNACNTATACGAAGGGAAGGCATTTAAGAAACCCGCGAATTACGGTCGCGAGTTTAGCGACCAGTTTTCCCGACAGAGTAAGACTGGCCGTCAGTATGAGCGGTTTCAAAGCTGGGGATACCAAGATGATTATGACAATCAAATGCGTCTCTATAACCAGCTAGTGTATGCTGTGGATTCTGCTGTTGGTATGCTTCGGCAGGCAGTGAAAGATGCCGGGATTGCCGATAATACTGTCTTCATCTTTACCTCAGACAACGGATTTTTTTGTGGTGCTCATGGATATGGCTCCAAGGTTCTTCCCTACGAGGAAGGCTCCCGTGTGCCTCTGATTATTTTTGATCCACGTCATGAGAATAGCGGCAAACAGCTGCGGGTGGATGCGATTACCGGGTCGATTGATTTTGTGCCNACCATTCTTCGATTTGCCGGATTGAATGCTCCCCGTGGTATCGATGGCCGCGACNTGATGCCTCTGTACGATGATACGGAATCTTCGATTCACGAGTATCTGGAACTGATAAACGTCTGGGGGCCTCGTTCATGTCAAAGTTACGGCGTCGTCGGTCAGGATTACAAATACATTTATTGGCCGTATGAGTCAGGTGACTTTGAAGCGACCGAAGAGCTCTTCAGACTCAGTGCTGATCCACTCGAACTGAAGAATCTTGTACTTACCAAAGAAGCTCCAAAAGATCTTAGACGTTTACAGAAGGTTTACGATTCCCGAGTGAAGAAATGGGGGGCGCAGGCAGTCAACTACAATGATTACGCGCCTTACAGAAAGATCTTTGACCGTAATATTCCCTGGACGCCTAATTTTGCTCCCGGGGAACCTGCCTGGAAATAACAGATTCCAATTGTTTGGCTAGGCGTTGTTTTAGACGAATCGGCATCTCCTCGAAAACATTCCTGGTTTCCAGAGGATCAGTTTTATGGTCGTAAATCTCTGTGGCGATCACAGTATGTGAAGAGAAGTCTCGCCACTCAGTATACCGGTAACGGTCTGTGCGTATGGAGTACCCCATGGCCTCCGGGTCTTCCCCTCGTGGTGGATAAGCCGGACGGCAGTGCTGAGTCAACGCCTGATGTTTTACCGAGACTTTAGGATTCCCAAGGATAGGGACAAGGCTTTTCCCCTCCAGGTTCTCAGGCCCCTGAAGCTGACAAAGATCTGTTAGAGTTGGGTAAATATCCAATAGTTCGACGAGGGAGTCTGTTCTTTGTGGTGCATTGAATTCTGGTGTCGAAATAATGACCGGAACCCTGGCATCCAATTCAAAGTTGGATGTTTTCGCCCATAAACCATTCTCACCCAGATGGAATCCATGATCAGACCAAAGCACAATGATCGTGTTATCGCGTAATTTGAGACGATCCAGTTCGTCAAGCACTTTGCCAACCTGAGCATCCATGTAGGAAATGTTTGCATAGTAACCGCGTCGCATTTCCCGAGCTTGATGGTGGGTAGGATACCCGTTAGGCGCTTCTTTATAGGATCTGAGTATTTCCTGACCATTATGTAGGGCAATTTCCGGTACGTTTACAGGGTGTTTGCGATTGATAGGTAGCTTGATATCAGTTGGATCGTACAAATCCCAATACTTCTTAGGAGCGTTGAAGTGTGCGTGAGGTTTCCAAAAACCAACAGCGAGAAAGAAGGGTTTGTTTTTGAGGTCATTGAGGACTTCGATAGCTCGTCGCGCGACGCGACCGTCGAAGTAGGCTTCATCAGGGACATCGCGGATGACACACTTGGGTACATCTGAAATGTTGGGAGGCAGTTTTCCTTTAACGACTGCTTTGTCATTCCCGTGTGAGTTGTAGTGTAATTCTTCTGGAGCACTCCAGGAAACAGCATCTCCTTTGTAATCGTCCTGTCTCCAGTTATGGAAAATTTTTCCAACACACTGAGTGTGATAACCGTTTTGCTTAAAAAGCTGCGGTAATGTAACGACTTCAGCAATCCTTTGGCGGAAGTGAGTTGGTAGATCCCACAGGTGTAAGGTGTCCAGGCGAAGTCCGGTTAGCATTGAACTTCGGGAAGGGTTACAGACCGCTTGCTGGCAGTAGGCGTGGTTAAACAGCGTACCTACTTGTGCTAACTCATCAATGTTTGGTGAGTGAATTTGCGAATTACCGTAGCAATTTAAATCTGCTCTCAAGTCATCAATGGCGATGAACAACACGTTGGGCTGACTCGCTTGTAGCGGGTAAGTTACTAAGCACAGAGCAAAGGCAAGAAGTAGATGTTTCATGGACCGCTATTTTGTTTTCTTAAGTTGCCCGAGTAATCGGAAGTTATCAAAGTCGCCGGTATCGTCAAAGCTTCCGATGCCGACCCGACCATGAAGAAAGTGCTTATCTGTTGTGGTCATAACAGGCTGCTTCATGTCGTCAAAGAATACTTCGATGGTTCCTTTTCCGACATCCCGTTTGATACGAACGTGGTGCCAATCCTTCGACCAATTGGTACCGTCGGTTCGTTTTTGAGCAATACTGACACGTGGTTCACCGTTCACCAGGAAGATAGAGTTTGCATGCGCATCCGCTTCGCGACCTAGATGGACGTAATAGAAGTGTGAGGCATCCTGGTAGCCGAAGAATAAACAAAGATCCTGGTGTCCGTAGGTTTCCTGAGTGGAACGCATATCCACGTCGAGTACGAAGTCTGATACGGAGATATTTTTTAGTAACGCGAAGTTAACAGGAGATCGCACCTCTGGCTTGTAGCTACTATCTTTGAACATGGAATAGAAGCTCTCCGAGCCTTGTTTCACAACTTTCCAGGCAGACGGGTCTTTTGGCTCCCAGTTGGCGGCACTCTGGCTGAAATCTTCGTTAGCGACTATCGGAAGAGCAGGTTTGACGGCCAGTGCATAGCTGGAGAGTGCGACTACTAAGATGCACGGAAGTATTAATACGCGGAGCATGATTCGCCTTTTTGCTAGGGTGAAATATTGTTTTGGATGGATAGCCAATTTCATTATCACTATTTTTTCATGAAGATCTGCAGCCAAAGGGCTTTCAATTCCGCATTTTTTTGATGACGATATTCCATCTCTGCTTTAACCAAATCTGATACATCACGAAGCGTTTTTTGGAATTCGGGTGAGTCTTTCAGCTTCGCTCGTTGTTCCCGTTGTTTTGCCTGAATTTCTTCATTGGTTATGAACAGTTCGGGGAACGCTTTAGTCAATTTTGCTTCGGCCGCCGTTTGTTGCTTTTGAAGTTCGACGAGGACAGCATCTTTGATGACTTGTTGACGACGTTGAGCATAGGCCGCTTCAAACTCGCTGGCGGGCAATTTTTCCAGTTCAGGGAATCGTTTCAGCACAAACTGTTTTTCCGCTTGCCTGGTTTGATTTATTTGCTTGTTAACCGCCTGATATTGTATGTTTTCCGCTGCCAGTTTCTTTCTCAGTTCGGTGATGGGTTTTCGCACCTCTTTGATAGAGCTGAATACTTCAGGAAATTGTTCATGCTGTTGTAACTTGGCAACGGCTAATTGATCGACAATAGATTGGTACTCTGGATCTGTTCGGTAAAGCAGGTCATGAGTATTTGTTTTTAGCCTTTGCCATTGATCTCGAATTGACATGTCAGGTAGTGGGCGTTGTTGTTGNCGTTTGATGTACTCGGCACGAAGCTGATCCCAGTCTTTGAGCTTAAACCCTTGTAAAAGCTGAACATTGTCGAGGACAGCTCCAGGAGTTGCCGTTTGAAATGCAAAGTAGGTACGGGTTCTGTTGATGATGGGATGCTGAGCGTGGACAAAATGTTGCTGATCGATATGAGCTAAGACTTCATCGTCAGCAATCTCAACCGTCATTGTGTACCACTTATCTTCCTCGAAATCAAAACCGCATATCCCGTGTATTGCAGGGAAGAATGGTACAGTTTGGTCGACNGCTGTCTGGAGGAAGAATCGGTCACGATGAATATGAACGACCACATTGTACTTGCCGGGTGTGCCGGTCAGGAATCGGATATCTTTNGTGCCCTGGAATTGAAAATCGAATTTAATAACTACATTTTTATATTCCGGCTTTTGTAGAAAGATACGTGCTTCTTCTTGGGAATGGTCCGTGCGANCAAGTGTTCCATCTTTGACGGTGTAATTNTCNGTTCGTGACCAGCGGTCGCTTACCAGNCCCGGTGAAAATGCGTCTTGAAAAACAGCATTTCCGCTTCGNGTCATCTTCAGTGACGAACTGGTGCGAGCATCGACTCGATCTCGCCATTGAATGAGACGTGTATAAAGACTTTCGACCAGTTGCGGGTTTTGTTTGGCGACATTGTTCGTCTCGCCTAGATCGGTTTCCAGATGGTAGAGCTCGAGTTCACCGGTGTCGAAGAATTCCACAAGCTTCCAATCTCCGGAACGAATGGCTCCTGCAGAGACCCCTCCGAGAAAGTGAGGTTTCTCCAAGGGGTAGTGCCAATGTAAGTCACGAACCGCTCGNNTCTGCTTTGCTCCCTGCCAATCCCCCCAAACGCTAGTNCCATCAAATTTGTAGTTGTCCCGGGTCTTCAATTGACAGGCTTCCGCAAGTGTGGGGAAAAAGTCGGTACTGGTTGTGTAGGAATTGGTGGTAGCCCCGGTTGGAACTTTTCCGGGCCAGCGAATAATTAATGGCACACGAATACCACCTTCATACAACTGACTTTTTCCGCCGCGTAAAGGAGCATTGGTTGTTACNTGAGTCTCCCCTCCGTTGTCACTTGAAAAGATAAGAATCGTATCGTCTGCCAGTTCCAGTTCTTCGAGTTTATTCATGATCAGGCCAACACCATCATCAATGGATTCGAGCATGGCAGCCAGATGCGGATTATGGTGTTGCGCCCAATGGTGCAGAGAATCTCCATCGTGACCGCTGTCCTGACATAAATAGCACCTATCCCGTGAGCTAGGACCCGGAGGATGCTTAGCAATGTACTTNTTTACTTTGTCCGCCCGACCATTGAGAATCGAATGCGTTGAATAGTGGCTTAGATACAGAAAGAATGGTTTCTCTTTGTTATGTTCAATGAATTCAACCGCTTCCTGGTTCATCCGATCAACGAGATATTCTTCATCGCCAAGTTTGTTTTCTTTGAAATCCAGCCAACGAATAGGTTGGTCNCGGAATACATAGGGCCAGAAGTTGGCTCCGTTACCAACGCCTTTGATTTCGCCTCCGATTTCTGTGTCAAACCCNACATCCGTAGGTCGAACTTCAAATTCAGAGTCGTGATATTTGTAGCCGGTTAGATGCCACTTTCCAATGAAACCAGTGGTGTATCCATTGGATTGGAAGGCGCGAGGCAGCGTATATTGTGCTGGTGAGATAGCGAAAGCGGAGTTTGGACGTAAGTAGTCAATGATACCAACACGNGCAGGATGCAGGCCGGTCATGAGTGACGCNCGATAGGGCGAACAAACAGGTGCGGCTGCNTAGGCATCGGTAAATCGCATTNCTTGCTTACTNAANTTGTCGAGCGACGGGGTTTCATTGAAGTCGTTGCCGTAGCAACCCAATTCGCTATAACCAAGATCGTCCGCCAGAATGAAGATCACATTAGGCTGTCGGGCGGAGACTTCGGCGTTGATCAGACAGAGCAAAAAGATAAGCCAACTTCGCATTAAATAGTTCCCTAATCCTCGATACGTTCAAACATCAACAGACGNAATTCAATTCCCCGATCGCCCACCATTTCTGGAACCGTCAGCGTTAATTCCCCTGCTCCGGCTTCCAATTCCATGATACCCAGCTCAATCTCCTTGAAGAATTTGATATAAGATTCAACGCGTACGAATCGATCTTCTTTCGCACCGATTTCAGGTGGGTGATGCGCTTCGGTAATTTGCTGGGAAAGAGTGGTTTGATTGAATTGTAACTTTACACGGCAACCAATATCTTCTTTCCGGCACGTGTAATGTAGGTAGACTCGGTATTTTCCTGAATGCTGAACCTCCGCAGGCCATGTAATTTTGTCCTCAGTACTTGTCCAGTTCAGGAAGTACGAGCAATTCGGGAACTTGTTAGAGCGAGTAATACTTCCATGGGCTGTACCATCACGAGCCGGAACCTGCGTCCATTTGTAGTCTTTGTGGCAGATGACAAACGGACGACCGTCGTTGGTTGTGNTGTAGCCCTTTAACGCATCTGCGGTGAAATCTTTCACTGCCAGGCTTAGTTGTCTGGCGACTTCAGGTTGCTCGTCGGTGATATTTTTGTCCTGCTGCGGATCGTTGGTGATGTCATAAAGACGACCCGTNTTGTCCAAACGGTATTGCTGGTTGCGNGCACTGACCTTGCCTTTCCAGGCATTTATAATGATTCGATCGTTAGGTTCCTTTTGTGAATCGGCAATCCAGGAGGTGAGGTCGATCCCATCGAGTGGCTTGGTGCCAATTAAATTGACGCNTGCCATATTAGACAGTGTTGGCAGCAAGTCTGTTACGGATGCGATTTGAGTGACATACGTGTCTGGTTTGATCTTGTCAGGCCAACTGATAAATAGAGGAGAACGGCACCCTCCTTCATCGGTGGAACCTTTTCGTCCCCGCATTTCGCCGTTCCAACGGCTTCCATTAGGGCCGTTGTCGTGGAAAAAGACGACGATGGTATTGTCAGCCACGTTTAGGCTTTTGAGTTTTTTCATCAACCTTCCGACATTCCAATCCACGTTTTCACACATCGCGAGTGCTGCCCGAGTATGCTGTACATTCTCTTTTTTCGGGTCGCGGTTTCTCAGCGGGAGTTCCATGCCGTCAAATTTCTTCCAGAATCGATCGGGGACCTGCATTGGAGAGTGGGGAGTATTGTATGGCAGATAGGTAAAGAAAGGTTGGTCTTGTTTGACACTTTCTTCGATGAAGTCCATTGCTTTGTTGGTGAAATCATCGACACAGAAACCTTTCCCCCGTGTCAAGGCACCGTTGTGTTCAAGCACCGGTGAGAAATAGTGCCCCCAGTGTCCTGAAGTGAAACCATAGTATTCGTCAAAGCCACGTCCATTGGGGTGGTATGGATACTGCATTCCATTGTGCCATTTGCCAAAGGCACCGGTGTTATAGCCTGCTGCCTTGAAAGTGTCGGCAATGGTGACTTCGTCAAGGTTCAGTCGTTCTCCGCCGGCGGTAGTGCTAAATACACCGCCGCGTGCGTGATACCGTCCGGTTAAAAACTCGGCCCGCGTTGGTGAGCAGACAGGACAAACATAGAACCGGTCGAACTGGACTCCGGATTTTGCCAAAGCATCAAGATTTGGTGTACTTAGATTCTTATTGCCGTGCAGGCTAANNNCGCCCCAGCCCTGGTCGTCAGTGAGGATGACAACAATGTTTGGTTGTTCAGCCCGAGTAAAATCAGTAAATAAGAGTGCAATCAATAAGACCGTTAGTTTTTGCATGGTGGTTATGGAATCCAGTGTTGAACAAGNNTCAATCAAAATCGNACGATGGCATTTTGATCGTACTTCAGAGCAGGATTAATCAAAGGCATGTCCTGCGGAATAAAGTGCATTGCTAATGCGCGGCGTGGAANTTCGCTTTTGTTTTCAGAGGACTGATGAAAGGTACTTCCGTGGTGAAGCGAAATTCCNCCGGCATCTACCGGAGCTGGTGTCATAGGGAATTCAGCTGCGANTTCTTTTGGTACCATCAAATTGAAAGGTTCGTCGGATGGAGCGACGTGCTGATGAACACCGGTGTGATGGCTACCGTCACCGAAATAAAGACAGCCGTTTTCGACGGTGGCANTGTCGATCGCTAGCCAGACAGTAAGGACTCTCTCTTCGTCTTCCGGGCCAAAATAATAGTTGTCTTGATGAACAGGTTTTGGTCCACCATACTTCGCTGGCTTCATGAATACCTGGCTGAAAAAAACTGTCAGAGGTTTACCGANCAACTGTTTGGCAATACTAAGAAGTTCNGGTGTGACCAGCAACTGCCGTAGCACCTTACGATTGTAGATAGGATTGTCGAGTTTCCGAAAAACAGAGATTCCCNGGGGAACATTNTTTTCGAAATACCAACGTTGGTCTTCCGCGCTTAAAACAGCTCGAGTCTCATCGGCCCAGATATTGATCTCGTCGATTACCTGAGCAACCGTTGCGGGTCCATAGAAGTCATTGATGGTNAGATGNCCCTTGTCCTGATACTCAGTGAGTTGGGGCTCGTTAAGCATGATTCTAGTCTCCTGTCGCAGCAGCCTGCCGCCGAAACTTTTCAGCGCAGTTCTTGGAACAGGTATTGTGCTCAGGTTGTCCAGCACACTCTTTGCAGATGACCATCTCGATATTACATATTTGGCAGATAGATTTCAGGTCACCGGGATCGCCGCAATGGGGGCAGAACTTGTAGCGTTGCGAAGGTGCCAGTTGATTATCGACAGCGACACGACCGTCAAAGACAAAGCACTCTCCCTGCCAATATCCTTCCGGATACTGTGCCAGGTAATCGAGGATACCTCCCTGTAATTGGTAAACATTCTCGTATCCTTCACGTTCCATTGAAATCAAAGCTTTTTCGCAGCGGATACCGCCGGTGCAATACATTAAAACTTTTTTGTCTTTAGGAATATCGCACTCACGTACCCACTCAGGGAATTCGCCAAAGCTATTAAGCCGAGGGTCAACGGCTCCCTTGAACATACCGATATCGGTTTCACAGATATTTCGAGTATCGATGAGTACAACATCTTCTTCTGATAAAACCCGATGCCACTCTTGCGGAGATAGATGGTTGTGATCACCGTCGGGAAGAATGGACTTATCTTTGATTGCAACGATTTCGTCCCGAATCTTTACGAGCCATCGTTTGAATGGACGGAACTCACTATAGCTATCCTTAAAAGTGATCTCCCCAAATCGCTCCTGAAGATAGTCTTTGAATTGAGCGATACCTTCAGCGGTACTTGAAACGGTGCCATTNACCCCTTCGGTCGCAATGAGCGCGAGTCCTTGCAGCCTAAACTTGTATCCCATACGTTGCAGTTCGCTACGCACAGCGCCAAGTTCAGCNTCTTCGATTTCTAGAAATTTATAGAAGGCCGTGATAGTGAACGATTGGTCTGACATCGATGTTATTCTACAATTTCAAAAATCGCTTCCACCTCAACAGCAGCCCCAGTCGGCAGGGCAGCAAAGCCAAGCGCACTTCGTGCATGGTAGCCGTCCCCTTCTTTCCCAAAGATTTCATGGAAGAGATCGGAGCAGCCATTAATAACCAGNTGCTGATCGGTGAATTCAGATGCTGAATAAACACAACCGAGTACTTTGATAACACGCAGGTTATCCAGCGTACCGTATTCGTCGTGTACAGATTGTAGGATCTTGATACCGCAGTCACGNGCGGCAGCGTATCCATCTTCAACACTCAGATCCTTGCCGAGAATACCTTTGGCTGTGCTCGTGTGACCCGAGGTAATAAGTTGATTACCGCTGCGAATGCAAAGATTTAGGTAACCTGGTTCGATAGCCTGGAATTCAATGCCCAGTGCTTCTGCTTTTTGTTGAGCACTCATGGTGTGTNCCACCCCCGTGTTTCATTGTTTTTGTCTTGTTTGAGCCCTTGTTCTGAGCTTGCATGATCTTCATTTTATCACCTCAGGAGGAGGATGGAACCGGATTATTAAATGGAAGGGGAATGTGCCGTATTTTTGTGCTAAGATTAACGGAGACAAACGATATGAAGACTATAACCCCCTCTGTGTATAAGAACGGGAAAAGAACATATGACTAATCAAAGGCACAATCGCCGTAACTTCCTCAAGACGACTGGNGCCGGTGCGACNGTATTGTCATCCGGAGTTTTCAGTGGAGCAGAGTTGGCAGCGTCGACNTCGGCTAACGAAAAACTGAATATTGCCTGTGTTGGCACAGCCAATCGAGCCGCGGCTGATATCTCAGGTGTAAAGGGTGAAAACATNGTTGCGCTTTGCGATGTCGATTCGAACTACCTAAANCGGGCAGCNGCTGAATTNTCCAGTGCTCGCAAATATGCAGATTACCGTGAGTTGATTGATCAGGAAGGTGATAAGATCGATGCGGTTGTCGTGGCAACCGCTGACCACTCTCATGCTCCGGCATCCTTGTTGGCGATTCGGGCCGGTAAACACACTTATACCGAAAAGCCGTTGGCACACACTGTCTTCGAAGCGCGTTTGATTGCAGAAGAAGCTAAAAAACATGGTGTTGCTACTCAGCTGGGAACCCAGATTCATGCGGAGCCAAATTACCGAAGAGTTGTGGAAGCGATTCAGTCAGGTGTCCTCGGTAAAATCACCGATGCTCACGTATGGGTCGGTAAAGGCTGGGGTGGTGGAGAACTACCGACGGCTGAGCAGATCACAGAACCCCCAAAGAATCTGGATTGGGATCTTTGGTTAGGGCCTGCGGAAGAACGACCTTATGCTCCCGGACGTTACCATCCAGCCAACTGGCGACGCTGGTGGGAATTTGGTCAGGGCACGTTGGGTGATATGGCTTGCCATTATATGGATCTTCCATTCTGGGCGTTAGGTCTTCGGCATCCACTTTCCTGTAAAGCAACTGGTCCTGAAGTCCATGCAGAAACCTGCCCATTGGGGCTAAAAGTCGAATATGTCTTCCCAGCGGCTGACGGTAGTGACACGATCAACCTGACCTGGTACGACGGAAACATGATTCCGAAGGAGATAGACGGACAGCGTGTTCCTGGTGCTGGCGTCATGTTCATCGGAGAAGAAGGAATGATGTTCGCTAACTACTCAAGTTACCGACTGTTTCCAACCGACAAATTTGAAAGCTGGGCTCCTCCTAAGCAGACTATTCCACCATCGATTGGTCATCACGCTGAATGGATTAAGGCCTGTAAAGAAGGGACACCAACATTGTGTAACTTCGATTACTCGGGTGCTCTGACAGAGACCGTTCTTCTTGGTAACGTTAGCTATCGCACAGGGAAAGCTTTGGATTGGAACGCTAAATCGTTGAAAGCTACCAACGCTCCTGAAGCGGATAAGTATATTACCAAGGAATATCGCAAGGGGTTTGAAATCGTCTAAGACGATTCAAACTTGCTATCAAACCACTACTGCCCATTGCCGAGATACTTCAACTGAATCTCGGTCGTGGGTAGTTTTTTGTTGAGGGATGCCACCCCTTCTTCAGTCACAGCGGTGCGAGTGACCTTGAGATCCTTTAACGTTGTCAGGCCTTCGAGATGTACGAGCCCGGCGTCAGTGATGGTTGTCGAACCCAGGTGTAGAAATGTGATTTTGGCCATGCCTTGCAGGTGTATGAGGCCCGTGTCTGAAAGCGAAGTATTGTCGAGGTTGAGCCAATCTATTTCTTTGAGCCCGGCCAGTTTTCCGACACCAAAATCACTGAGTGCCACTCGCCATAGATTGAGTCGTTTGAGCGTGGTGATCTTTCCAACGTGTTCCATACCAAGATCAGAAATAATACTATTTTCGCTGAGATCCAGATCGGTCAGATTCTCGAGAGCGACCAAGGACTCAAGGCCAGCATCTGAAATCTGAGTTTGGGAAATCCGAAGCTTCTTAAGTTTTGGGTGCTGAGTCAAAACCGCCAGTGAGGCGTCATCGATGAGCGTCTTGGCGAGATAAAGCTCTTCCAGATTCTTAAGATCGGCCAGATCTGTCAGGCCAACTTCGCTGATCCAGAGATGGTCTAGCAGGAGTGCTTTAAGTGATGTTAATTTGTTGATACTTGCCATTCCATCATCATCGACTGTGGTGGATCCGCTTTCGCCTGAAAGTCTCAATGCCCGAAGTTGACTCAGTCCTTCAAGGGCTTTCATACTTTCGTTATTGATTGAGCAGCCACGCAAGTCGAGATTTACCAGATTGGTCAACTTTCCAACGTCTTTCATTCCAGTCTCTGAAATATTTGTTTCGTTTAGACGCAGTGAGGTGAGCTGGCTTAGTAACCCTAATTGTTCGAGGTCAGCATCGGAAGCATTGGTCCCAATCAGGTTAACTTCAGTGATCAGACCATCACGGTTCTTTTTGAGCTCAGCCCCTAGCTTGGTCAGCGCGGTCACAATATTTGCATCGTCAGCCAACGTTATTTCTTTAGCCGGTTTTGCATCGTTTTGAGGATCGACGGTAACGGAACTTGTTTTGGGTTCCGAGCAACCGGTAAAAATAAATATTGAGATGCTCAGAAGTAGAGGGAAGTAATGTTTTTTAGCCATGGTCTTGGAGAGGAGAGGAGAGGAGAGGAGTGA
>PAJC01000019.1 GCA_002705165.1 Planctomycetaceae bacterium
TTCGCTTAAGACGATATTTAGTTGTCAAAAGCATCGTCAAACTGGACATCAGAAGGAGAGATATCGACAGCTTTCGTGAAGGCACAGGCCTCGGTTGCACCCTGGTCACGCTGCATGCCACAGTCTTCCCATTCGATAGAAAGTGGGCCAGTATAGTTGATGTCATTGAGCGCTCGAACGATTTCTTCGAAGTTCACTTCACCACGGCCTGGGCTGCGGAAATCCCAACCACGACGTGGATCACCAAAGTTCAGATGGCTACAGTTAATACCTGTGCGACCATTGAGCGTGCGAATGGCGTCTTTGATGTGTACGTGGTAAATGCGGTCAGGGAAGTAACGGATAAATTCCACGGGATCAACGCCCTGCCAGATTAAGTGGCTTGGATCGAAGTTGAAGCCGAATTCTTCACGGTGATCAACAGCTTCTAAAGCACGTTCGGCGGTGTAGATATCGAACGCGATTTCAGTGGGATGTACTTCCAACGCGAATTTTACGCCGCATTCACCGAAGACATCGAAGATTGGGTTCCATCGCTCTGCAAATAGATCGAAGCCGTCCTGGATCATGGATTCCGGAACAGGTGGAAACGAATACAGTAGATGCCAAATACTTGAACCAGTGAAACCATTCACAATGTCGACACCAAATTTCTGTGCCGCGCGAGCTGTATTTTTCATTTCTTCGATCGCACGCTCATTGACGCCGGCTGGATTGCCATCACCCCAAACATGTTCAGGAAGAATCGCCTGATGACGCTCGTCGATGTTATCGAGAACTGCCTGGCCAGCTAGATGAGCACTGATTGCTTTACAAATCAGGCCATTGCGTTCCAGTTGCTCATGCTTCTCAGCACAGTAGTTCTCATTTTCCAATGCTTCGACAACATTAAAGTGGTCACCCCAGCAGGCGAGTTCAATTCCGTCGTAACCAAATTCTTTGGTCTTCTGACAGATTGTCTCTGCTGGGAGGTCCGCCCATTGGCCGGTGAATAGTGTTACCGGACGTGCCATGGTGTACTCCTTAGGTATATATGAATAGTTCGATGATTTGAATTGTATATAACGTAATGGTCATGTCTTTTATTTTGATGCTGCCAGCGATGAGTTACAAGTCCCGACATCATCTGTAGTAAAGATGTAACGACTAGCTCAAAAGAGATTCCAGTTGATCGACCAGTGATGCAAACTGCTGCAAAGCAGTATCCACCGGTTTAGGTTCTTCCATGTCGACTCCGGCCTCTCGTAATAAATCCAATGGATCCTTACTGCAACCACCTTGAAGGAAGTTCAAGTAGTCATCTAACTCTTGTTGCCCTCCCTGCAGGACTCGTTTGCTAAGTGCAATAGCAGCAGATAATCCGGTCGCATATTTGTAAACGTAGAACGCTCGATAGAAATGTGGAATCCTGAAGCATTCAAGTGAGAGACAGTCGTCGATAGCAAAATTTGGCCCGAAGTAATCTTTGAGTAGCTGACCATAGACTTCCCGGAAGGATTGAACGGTTAGGGGCTGCCCGCTTTCCGCCATCTCATGAGTAATCTTTTCGAATTCGGCAAACATCGTCTGGCGAATGATCGTCCCTCGGATAGCATCGATATCACGGTTGATCAGGTAAGCGCGCTCCCGATCATTCTGAGCATGTTTCATCATGTAGTCACTCAGCAACTGCTCGTTAAAAGTGCTGGCGACTTCGGCGACAAAGATCGTGTAGTTGTAGTACTCAAAGCTCTGATGTTTCGAACTGTAATACGAATGCATTGAGTGGCCCGCTTCATGCGTCAAAGTAAAGACATCGTTGAGTACTGCGGGTTTGTAATTCATTAGGATGTAGGGGTCGCCGACATAACTCCCGGCACTGAATGCCCCACTTTGTTTTCCGGCATTCGGATACCGATCGCACCAGCGTCCTCTGAGGCCTGCTTCCAATACTTCACAGTAATTGCTTCCCAGAGGTTGTAGGGAGGCAATTACTAAATCAGTGGCTTCATCCCAATTTCGGTTGACTTGAAGATCGCTAATGATTGGTACGTAGGTATCATAGTGATGGATTTCATCAAGTCCCATCAGGTTGCGTCGCAGTTCGTAATATCTGTAAAGTGCGTCGAAGTTGTTGCGAACCGATTCGATCAAGCTGTCATAGACACTTTGAGGAACATTATCTGGAAAAAGGGCTCCGGTGAGCGCGTTATCGTAACCACGGGCGCGCGCGTAATATACATCCTTTTGTATTGACCCGCTTAGTGTTGCTGCTAGCGTGTTTTCATGAGCTTCAAACTGGCTGTAGTACTGGTTAAAGGCAGTTTTACGAACATCCCGGTTTGGCGAGATCAGAAACTGACTAAAAGTGGCATTGCCCAGTTCAACTAATTCACCATGCTCATTTTTGACTTCTCCGAATTTGAGATCGGCATCATGAAGTTGTCGAAAGGTTTTAGAAGCTGACTGAGCCATTTCGGCTTGCATTGCCAGAAGTTCTTCTTCTTTTGCCCCAAGTGTGTGAGGGCGGTAACGCAGGACTCGTTCAAGTTGAAGTTGATAGTGTTGTAGACATTCTGCTTGCCTAAAAGAATCAATGGTATCGGAGTCGATCGCCAAAAGTTCCGGTCGGATCCAACTCGCCGCCTGCGCTGCTCGGGCACCTAGATTTTGCATCCGTGCTTCCAACGCCTGGCTTTCGCTATTGGTCTGGTCCTCAGTGAGGCGAAGGAAAGCGTAATAGCCAAGTTGTTCTAACAATCGTTCGATTTCGCTATCGAACGCGAGCAGTTCTGCAAGAGTTTCAGCGTTTTCAGCCAGTCGTCCCTGGAAGGCGCTGTACTTTTCCAGTTGCTCTTCCGCCAACGCGTAGTCTGTTTCCCAACCGTCATGATGGGCATAGAGACTGGAGAGATCCCAGGTGTCAGATTCAGCGACAGTGCTACGAGGTGGTAGTGATTTTACAGTTGCTTCACTCATGAGAATGTTCACCTAAAAACGATAGTTAATTTTTATGAGGGAGGTTTATTACCAACGCCAAACACCGGCTCCCCATGCCAGTCCAGCTCCAAAACCGCTGATTAATAGGTTTTGGCCCGGCCTGACTAACCGCTGTTCGACCGCTTCGGCGAGTGCCAGTGGAATACTGGCCGCCGACGTGTTTCCGTATTTATCCAGATTGACGAAGACTTTATCAGCTGGCAGCCCAAGGTCATTGGCTGCGGCGTCAATAATTCGGATATTAGCTTGATGGAAAATTGTCAGATCGATTTCGTCAGCAGGCAAACTCGCCGCATCGAGGACCTGATTGACAGAATCGGAGAGTGTGCGGATCGCCCATTTAAAAACGCTTCTGCCATCCATTTGTAGATACTGTAAATTCTTAGCAATCGTTTCCACAGTGGCGGGGCATCGTGTTCCACCAGCAGGTTGTTCGAGAAGTTCCGCCCCGTGTCCGTCGGCTCCCAGGGTGTATGAGATAAATCCCTGTTCTTCCCCGCCTGGTCCAATGACCACGGCTCCGGCGCCGTCACCAAACAGGGGAAAGGTTTTTGTATCAGCCGGATTGACTGTGCGGCTCATCAGGTCGGCACCGATGATTAATACTCGCTGGTATGTGCCGGTTTTAATGAACTGCATGCCGGTAACCAGAGCGTACATAAATCCGGAACATGCGGCTCCCAAATCCATCGCCGGTGCATTGGAGCCAAGCATACGTTGTACATGGCAGGCGGTTGACGGTGTGGGCTGATCAGGAGTGATCGTTGCCAGTAGAATCAGATCGATTTCAGAGGCATCGATCTTACCGTTTTCCAGACAGCGTCGAGCCGCTTCATATGCGAGATCACTGCAGGCCTGGTCATCACTCGCCCGACAGCGGGACTGGATTCCCGTGCGCTGAATGATCCAGTCTGCGTCGTACCCAAGTTCGGCTAAGGCCTCATTCGCAATAACGTTTTCGGGTGTATAACAACCAGAGGCCAGAATTTGTACGCCAGTTAACGAATTTACCTGACGACTTTTTGAAGCCACGACAATCCTGTCCTGGTTACCAGTGTCAGCTTCGGATTGGACGTGATGATCACTCATGCAGATTTTTTGTTAGGAAGAGATTGTCGGATAGCGAGATGAACGCAACGTGATTAGACGAGTCGGTCTGCAACATCGATCCAGCTTGCGTTCTCATTGGACTCCAGCACTGCGTCAGCAATGATTTGAGCATTAAGGCCATGATCAAAACTGGGCATCGCATCTCGCCCTTCGGAAATTGCGGAACAGAATTCCCAAACTAAGTCGTAGCGGAAGACATCCGCAGGTTTGCCTTCGCGAGGGTCACGAGGGCTGTCCGCAGGTTTGAGAAATTCTTCGGGGACCTCGACCGGTGCGACATCTTCGCCTGTACGCCCAAGCCAGATCTTGTTGGGTTCATGCAGGCGATAGCGTACGGTTGCTTCTGAACCGTTAATCTCAGCAAGTTCATGACCGAAGCCATTAAAGCCGTAACCTTTGGCGACAGTCGTGCCTTCCCATACTCCAACGCCCCCGTTTGCGAAGACTCCAATTAAAGCGGACCAGTCATCCACGTCTGAAGGAGGGCATTCCTGGCCCTCGACAGTGACATCACGAGGGCAGAATTGGGCAACACCACCACAGAGTCGGTCGATTTTTCCCATCAGGTCCATGGCAAAGTCTATGCGGTGAATAGTCATGTCGAAGAGATCGCCAGCACCGGCCGTTTTTTTGTATTGCCGCCAACCCCAACTCGTTTCTGGCCAGTCCAGAAAACGCTGGCTACGGAAGTGTCGAGGTTGGCCGATTGCTCCTGATTGCACCAAATGACGAATGTAACGCATGGAGGGAGCAAATCGGTAAGTAAAGGCCGTCATATGAACTACCCCTGCTTCTACAGCCGCATCTCGCATTTCGCGAACCTGTTGAGCGTTGAGGGCGAGTGGCTTCTCACACATGATGTGTTTTCCACCTTTGGCGGCTGCGATGGCTTGTTCGTGATGAGTAAAGTTAGGAGTTGCAATGATGACGGCATCAATATCCGGATCTTCACAGATTTGGTTGAAATCAGTCGTTACTTTTTCGATTCCCCAATCGCTTTTACGCTGCTCTAAAAGAGCCTCACTCATATCACAGGCAGCAACCAATTCGGCTCGCGGATCAATGCTGATACCAGGGACGTGGTGATAATCACTGACAGCACCTGCACCAACAATANCGATACGAATACGGTTTGAAGATGTCGACATAGCGGTGAGTTCCGAGTGTAAATAAGGTCAAATTAAAAGATAAATGATGATGGTCAGCTGTCCGGCTAATGCTCTGAAACAGAGACGTATAAAGCAGTTTAATGCGTTGTTTGAGTCACCAACACACCCTTGAGCTTAGTATTTGCCTGCTGAGGAGTAATTAATTTAGTGGTACCCCCCTGAAATAGGGTGTTTGACTTGGAAGGGTGGAATTATCTTGAGTTCTTTAGCCGAATGCGAATGTGGCCTATTGTGAGGAAGACAACCGGTTGCTCGCTGTAAAAGCTTATTAAAAATCAAGACGATATCTATGTGCATTCTTGCCATTCAATATAAATCGGTGCCGGAAGCACCCATTTTGGTTGCTGCTAACCGAGATGAATTTTACGACCGCCCGAGTACAACTCCTTCTATTCAGTCTGGAAAGCCCCGCATTTTGAGTGGNGTTGACCAACAGGCCGGAGGAACATGGTTGGGGGTTAATCAACACGGTTTATTTGTTGCCGCCTGNAATCGACGGAAATTGATTCCACCNGTGGTACCACGTTCGCGAGGAGTACTGTGTCGTGAATTACTTCGCAGTGCTTCAGCCCAGGAAGCAGTTGGGTTAGCGATGGATGAGCTATTGAGCAAGCGATATGAGGGTGTCAATTACATTATTGCTGACGGAGAGACGGGTTGGGCTGTACATGGTACGGATGAACCTGAAGTTGTTCCACTTAAGGAAGGGCTTAATGTTATCGGTAATCGTAACCTGAATGATCCCCGGGATGAACGTTGCCAGTTAGCCAATCGCCTGTTGACACTTCAGACACTGGATTCATCGGTAAAGTTTCTGGCTGTTGCCAGTAAGGTATTTGCTCGCAGTCCGGTTTCACCGATGCGACCAAGTATGGTGCTTCGCAGTAATGATCGGGGAACCGTCAGTTCGACCCTTTTGGCTCTGGGCTTGAAACCTAGAGACGCTATCTATCAGTTTGCTTCTGATGCTCCCGACGAAGCTCGTTATGAAGATTATTCACCCATGCTACGAGATATCTTGAGTCGTGGCCTGCGTGAAGCTCGTGCCAANGCTAACGCTTAATGGCAGTTCACCGCCCCGAAATTTCCAATGTGGTTTGGCGATCGCATTTTGGGGAGTAGGCTGATGACAAACTCAGATCATTAAGTTCTCNGCAAGTTTCAATTTCGTTTTCTGATGAAGTCGCATAGAGGCGTTTGTCTGCTGTTAACGCTGCACGTGAGGCATTAGACTTTAGAGTAAGCTGNCGTTTTACAGAATTCATCAAAAGCATGGAGGTTTGGAAGCTCATGTATTCCAAAGAAGCACTTAAAGAGGTTGTTCGTGAGAAAGCCCTTGAATTTGGAGATTTTGTTCTGGCTTCAGGTAAGAAGGCAAGTTTCTACCTAGACTGCCGTAAGGTTACTCTTGATTCGCGTGGTGCTCGTCTCGTNGCTCAAGGGATTCTGCAATTGATCGGTGATGAACTGCCAGATGCCATCGGCGGGATGGCAATTGGAGCTGATCCGATTACCGCNTCAATTCTGACCGAAGCTGATATGCAGGGAAAGTCGCTTCGTGGATTCATTGTTCGCAAGGAAGCGAAAGNACATGGTAAAGGAAATCAAGTGGAAGGCCCTGTAGACTCCGGTGATCGCGTTATTATCGTGGAAGATGTTGTTACAACCGGTGGTAGTAGCTTGAAAGCCATCGAGCATGTCGAAGCGGCTGGCCTGAAAGTTGAACGTGTNATTGCGATTATTGATCGCCTTTCCGGAGGCCGCGAAGCTTTTGCTGCGAAGGGATATGAGTTGCAAACGCTCCTCACCATCGAAGATTTCGGCATCTCTCTGGAGTAGGCCTGTGTTCAACTCANCAGGATGAAAACAGGGAGCCCATCTCCAAAAACGACCAAATATCAATTCCATTTTATTTGTATCTTTATCCGAATCGGTATTTTCACAACGAGTGGTTTTCTCGTACTATNTGGAGTGAATGTACGTGATATTTAAGCCTNTTAGTGACTTNTCCTCTGCCGTGAGTTTTAAACTTTGTAGNGAGAGGAGAGNTNTAAATTGGCTGGACGGGAATGAGGTCACGCATCGCTTAACAATATAGGACTTGGCTAAAACAGCAGTTGCAGGGATAACAGGAATCCCACAACTCCGAGAATGGCTAAGGTGACCCACCAAAAGGGCCGGCCTTGCCAGGGGTTGTATGCATCCGCTGAAGGGGTGATGAACATCCCGCAGGCAGGGCACATGTCAGCGAATTCGTAAACCTCTTCACCACATTCAGGACAGGCCAAAACTTCGGTGGGTTCGTCATCCCAAACATCGGGTTCGGACCACTCGTCGTAATCATTTTCAAACTCGTCTTCGTATTGCATGGGTAATCGAGTTGGGTTGAAAAAATGCGTTTATATTCTGGGTACACAGACTCGAATTGATACTGATGTTTCATTCAAGCTAGATACATTCTAACGAACACAAGTTTTCGTCAGGGAGGACGAAAATGCAAAAGGTCAAAACACTATTCATCTTTACTTTTATGGTTGTCATTTTATTCGGCGCTTATCACGTCATTTATACGAGACCAGATACTCCACCTCCAGAGGTGACGAAGGACACAAGTGACTTGCCAGACAGCTTGGAACTGGACCTTGGAACNGAGATTTCNGCTGAAGATCTTCTCAATGGTTTGGATCGCGATTCCAGTCTGGCGGAAGAGAATTCCACAGTGACTGCCGCTGATAACGGTCAATTTGAATCCCCGGCAGCCGGGCAACTTAGTGNGGGAGTTGTAGCAGGATCCACTGAACTTCCGATGGAAACGGCNGTTTTGGAAGNAANCGCNGACAAGAGCGANATTGAAAACCCATTGATGGATACAGTGGATACGGGCATTGATGCNGGAGAGTCTACGGAAAATTCTCAATTTGTAATCAATCAAGAAACCACCGCGGACGTATTTTCTATTCCTGAATCAAATGATGATGAGTTTCAGCCAGGCGGTGGAGCGGGCGCTTTTCCCGTTGTGACAGCNCCAGATACGAACGACGCCTTTACTATTACCTCGCCCGCACCATCCATCCCCTCGACAGAAGATAACGNATTTANTTTAGATGACAACGTCGGCTCCCAAAGTCAGCTTGAAACGCCAGCTTTCAATGACGATAATGTGACGCCGGCTAATAATTTAGGGGAACCAAACCCAATTTCGACTCCTTCGGCTTTCGCCACAGCCTGGGCTGCCGCACAGCAACAAATCGAAACGGGCTATTTACGGGAAGCTTTACAGGCACTTTCAACTTATTACAGCAGTACTGAATTGACCCCGGAGCAACATAAACAATTGCTACCGGTACTCGACTACCTGGCGGGCGAAGTTGTCTACTCTCGCAAACATTATTTGTTCGAAGCTTACACGGTCGGACCGAACGATTCACTGGAGTCGATTGCATTCCAACTGCGAGTTCCCCCTCAGTTGTTGGCAAACATCAATGGCTTACGAGATCCATCTACCTTAAACGCGGGGGAGGAACTGAAAATTGTTCAGGGGCCTTTCCGCGGTGAAGTGAATGTGAATGAACAGAAATTGACTTTGTTTGCCGGCGCACTTTATGCCGGTCGATTTCAGATTGAAATAGGTAGTGAATTTAAAGGCCAGGCTGGTCAGTACTCCGTCTTAGACAAACAACAAGATCGTAGTTACTATGCTGCCGACGGATCGATTGTTCAAGGTGGTGCAGTGAATAATCCATACGGTAAATACTGGATGGATCTGGGTGGAAGTATCAGTATTCATACTCAGACTCAGGATGTAGCTGTTCGCAAGGCGGGCCTAGGTAGCATCAAGCTCAATCCAGTTGACGCCCGCGATGTCTATTACATTTTGAGTGCAGGTAGTCAGGTGACAATCCGCTAAGCTCGGTGAATTACTATAAACGCTCAAACGTGCCAGATGAGTTAAGCTCAGATGAGTTAAGCATTGTCCCGCAGTTTTTTTCGTATTTCTTCCAGTCGGCGGCCTAGCTCAGCTTCAAACCCGCGATTAACCGGATTGTAGTATTGCTTATCGACTCCCAGATAATCAAACGCCGCAATCCCATCGTCATGATTATGGGCGTACTTATAACCTTCGCCATGACCAAACTGTTTCGCTCCCGAATAATGCTTATCGCGTAGCGCTCGCGGTACCGGTACCGTGCGGCCGTTACGTATGTCGCTCCGAGCTTCGTTGATTGCAAGTGTTGAGGCATTTGATTTGGGCGCACATGCTAAGTACGCAACTGTTTGGCAGAGCGTGAGTTGGCACTCAGGTAGACCAATGAACTCACATGCCTGCATACACGCGACAGCTACAGAGAGAGCATGTGGGTCCGCATTTCCAATATCTTCGCTGGCGAGGATAACCAATCGCCGGCAAACAAAGCGTACGTCTTCCCCGCCTTCCAGCATGCGTGCGAGCCAGTAAATACCAGCATCCACATCACTGCCGCGGATACTCTTAATCAATGCACTGGCCACGTCATAATGTTCATCGCCGCCTGCATCATATTGCATCGCCTTACGTTGAATCGATTCCTCAGCCAGGGCGAGATTGAATTCAAGCGGAAATGTGCCGCTCGATAGCACTCCGATTTCCAGAATAGATAGAGCTCGTCGGGCATCCCCATCTGATACTTCCGCGATGAACGTTCTAGCCTCTTCTGTTAACGTCACGTCATATCGTCCCAAGCCCCGAAATTGATCGTTTAATGCACGGTCAAGTAATGGCTCGAGGTCTTCTACGGCCAAAGGTTCGAACTGAAAGATTGTACTTCGGCTTGTGAGAGCGTTATTGACAGCAAAAAACGGATTCGAGGTTGTGGCTCCGACCAGAGTGATAATACCGTTTTCTACATCAGGTAGAAGAGCATCCTGCTGAGCTTTATTAAAGCGGTGGATTTCATCGATAAACAACAAAGTTCGAGAGCCACCCGCTCTTAATTCATTTTGAGCGGTCTCTAAAATCGCTCGAAGATCTTTGACCCCGCTGGTAACTGCACTGAGCTGACAAAATCTGCTTTTAGTTTCAGTGGCAAGAAGCTGTGCTAGTGTCGTTTTTCCACAGCCAGGTGGACCGTAAAAGATAACAGACCCGAGTCGGTCAGCCTGTAGAAGTCGGCTTAGTAACTTGCCTGCTCCCAAAAAGTGCTGCTGACCTACGAATTCAGTGAGATTTGTGGGGCGCATTCGAGCCGCCAGAGGCTTTGCTCGCTCCAGATTGGATTGTTCGGACGCTTCAAACAGTGAATTCACAGGAGGTTTTAATGCCTATTAATAACGTTGAAAATAAAGAAATCCTGGCAAAAATTGTACGGATTTAGGAAGAACTTACCACTAATACTATAGAGCCTTTTGTGTACTGAAGTGCAATAGGCAGAAAACAATCTAAATGGATTCAGGGAAAGAAAATAGGTTCAGCCATGCGATTAACATTACGGACGATGTTAGCTTATCTCGATAATATTCTAGAGCCAAATGATGCCGAGGTATTGGGAGCTAAGATTAGCGACAGTGAGTTTGCTAGTGAGTTGGTTTATCGCACTCTCAGTTCGACGCGTAAAGCTAACCTGAACGCTCCGCCGCTGGAGGGTCGAGGTATCGGCGGCGATCCAAATTCAGTCGCTGAATACCTTGATAATACGTTGGATGAAACACGTATTCCTGGATTTGAAAAGGTTTGTCTGGAATCGGATATGTTCCTGAGTGAAGTGGCTTGCTGCCATAACATTCTTTCGATTTGTATTGATCAACCCGTCACGGTCGAAAATGAGATACGGGATCGGGTACTGAGTTTGGTCGAAGCTTCTCTCGCTAAGACCGAAGACTTGGTAGAAATTGAACCCCAGTCAAAGTTTGCCCTCGATACCTTGATTGAACCGAAGCCGGCTGGTGCTCCGGAATATATAAAGAAAAAAGCTCATCCTCTTTGGCAAGCCACGGTCATCACAACCTTTTTTAGTTTGATTTCGATCATCGGTTTGCGAGCTGTCGGGCCATTCGATACGACACATCCATGGATTGGTTCAATGTTTAGCGTTGCGGTTGAACCTAACAGTATCGATAGTGCTACGGGTGAAAAAGAGCAATCAGACAGTACGCAGGATGATCAGACATTGAATGTATTACCTGAAAATGTTGTCCAACCGATAGCAGTGTCAGAAGGGCTAAACATCACTGAGCCTGTAGTGGCTCCGGAGGTTGTTGCCGCAAAAGATAATCCGACGATTTTTGCACCTCACGAATCTTTTGCGGAGTTACTGTCTGATAGTCAGCCCTTGTTACGACCGTCAGATGGGGTGTTCGTAAGATTAGTGTCGGGCAGTTTGATCAACGTTGGCGATACTGTATTGGGGCTGGAAGGCTTCCGTCCTGAATTGTTGTTCAATGATGGGGCGAAGTTAACGCTTGCCGGTGCGACGAAAGTGGAGTTCTCGTGGATGGAGAATGTTCGTTTGGGACTACAGGTGCATCACGGCAAAATTGTGATTCGGGGAAGCGACAACAGTGATCTTAAAATTCGTTTGCAGGCTGGTGAAACTGCATTCGATCTCGACTTCAACGGTGACTCCGCAGTGGCTGCCTTAGAGTCTGTGCCATTTCAGATGGCCAATGGAGAGATAAATCGAGCAGTACGTTTGTTTTGCAGTAAGTCAGTGACGGTCACAGGGGGTGAGGCTGTGCAGGAGATACCGGATACCCATCCTGAAAGCGTCACAGTCTCTACGTTCTTTTCAGGAAATACGTCGATGACTCAGGCTTCGAATTTTCCAGACTGGGCAAACGGGTTTGAGTCGGACTCGATTATGGAAGAAGCTCGTACTGCGTTTGTTGATCGGTTATCCACGTCTGATGATCTGGTTGAATCGTTACAGCAAGTTTATGAAGCCCATCGATTGATTAATGTTCGCCGCCTGGCTGCCTACGGCTTATTAGAATTGGGAATTGCCAATGCTGCAGTTGGGCTTTTGGATAATGGAGATTACCGAGCACTTTGGTATCAGGATGTTCGATTGTTACAGGAATACTATCATCGCGATATGGCTAGTCGCAGTTCAGTCGAGACAGCTTTGAGTTCTTATTCAGGTGATAACACCGAGCAGGTTCTATCCTTTTTATCCGAATATGATGACGAACATTTACTTGCGGGGGTGGCGGATGAGATGGTTCAGCAATTAAAGTCCAAGGTAACCGCTTCACGAGTGATTGCCTTTGAACGTCTTAAGCGAATCACCACTAAAACATTGCTTTATAAGCCCCAGGAAAGTCCCCAACGGCAGACACTCCCAATACGTGAATGGGAACAGTTGCTGTCAGAAGGTAAGCTCATCAATGCGAACCAGAATTTCGTGATGGGTTTGCTTTCTCAGTAACCGTTGGTGCAAAGGTGGCAGGACGTTCAAGTTCAGGTTGATGGTTGACAAATACCCCTGCGACCATTTAACTCACCCCTTCCAAGGGAAACCACCAATTTCATAGATCGCGGTGTAAATACTAAGAGTCCAGCTAAGTTTGCATTGGACAATTTGGGTTGGGGATTGCAGTGATTATAAGTGACAGTCAGAGAAATCTGAGGAATCGTGAAAAGGGCGAAAAAGTGACCCTTTCCTCCTTGCTAGGATGGGGGTAAACTAAGTTGGTCGAACTGTCAGAGTTTGGCGGCCGATGGTTTCCTAGCCAACGCGTTCGTTCTCTGGTGATTTGGCCACAATTGCACAATCTAAGAAGCAATGCCGAACGGCTGAGGTCCTGTCAGAAGGGCCGGGCCAAAAGCCATGACGGCTTTTTCTTCTCCGACTAGTTTACCTTTTTGGTTACTCTATTCAAAAGGAGGGTGAGCATGCTAATTGGTATCTCTGCAAGGCACGGTCATATAGGTCACCGCACTCAAGAGCGGATTCAGGGAAAAATCGGAAAATTACTTCGATTTTATAACCGTTTGACGTCTATCGAAGTGACGGTCGATTTAGAGCATCGAGAGAGCCCTGTTGCTGAAATCCGGGCTACTCTTGAACGCCACGACGATTTTGTAGCGACTTATACGGCACCAAGTATAGTAGCTGCCGTCATGGGCGCCGAACGGAAATTGGAACAGCAAATAAGACGTTACAAGGATAAGAAGAAACACAAACATCGTTCGCCTCATGGTAAGCGATCGGTGGTGCACGATTTTAGACCTGAGGTGAACTAACCCATTCGATCTTCCCGGTTACGGGATGAGTTAGAAGGTAGGATAGTAAACCAGCAACGAATTACCGTTTGTGCCAGAGATAGTAAAGGCTGGCCAGCGTTACTTGCTACTGATTCCATACGAATCAGAGTGAANGATAGAATGCGACTGGTCAGGTAGTTCGACATGTAGCTGAATGCTCTGTGTGATAGTCACGCTAGGCATCCAGNCCGTGAGGTAAGTTAAGAATCGTTTTCATGCCCGTAGTATTCAAACGATCTTTANTTCCTTCGTTGGAAGANATGAGTTCCCGACGNGNTATTNNTGCATGCGGANCCGGTGTTCTATTTCCGTCTGACANATCTGCAGGATTGATTGGATAGGTTAGATTAATCTAAGGAATCAATTGCAATGAAATTTGCAGACTTTATGTGTGAATCCGCTATTTGCGTGGATATTAAGGCAACCGATAAAGTCGGTGTCATTCAGGAACTTGTNAATTCGCTGGTTTCAGCAGGTCAGGTCAAGGAAGAAGACCGTGACTCGATTGTTGAGGCAATCATGAAACGAGAAGAATTGGGAAGTACCGGCATCGGACGTGGTGTAGCTGTTCCTCACACCAAACACTCAAGCGTTGAAAGTTTGATTGGAACCGTCGGCGTCAGTGCTGAAGGTGTTGAATTTGACAGTTTAGATGGAGAGCCTGTCCAGCTGCTATTCCTGCTGGTATCTCATCCNGACCGCCCTGGTGACCACCTGCGTGCTCTGGAGAATATCTCTCGTCAGCTTCGAGATGATACCTTCTGTCGCTTCCTCAAACAGAGTGCGGCGGCTGCTGATATCGCTCAGCTACTAGAAGAAGCGGACAACAATCAGTTCGCTTAGGCTTGCTTAGCATTCATTTAGGCTGCCCGATGCGTCGGCCTGTTTTCACGAAATGCCCAACTTCGGCGGGACGAATTTGTGATGTGAAAAGAACTTGAATGGTGCTGCTTGCAGTCTAAAAGTAATGGAAACTAAGAAAGACAAACATTTAGGTAGGACACGAGGATCTCGAGAAATTGATCATGTCATCGGACATACGAACGAAGTCGGTAACCATCTTGAATGAGGAGGGCTTGCATGCCCGGCCGGCCAGTTTGTTTGCGCAGATTGCAAATCAATTTAATTCTCAGATTTCAGTTGCTCGCGGAGAGGAATCAGTGGATGGTAAAAGCATCCTTTCGATTCTTACTTTAGGAGCGACCCAAGGTGTCCGGTTAATTATCCGGGCAGAAGGTACGGATGCAGACCTGGCTGTGAAACAGCTGAGTCAGTTGGTCGAATCAGGTTTTGGCGAATAGCACTTTGATTAGGAAGTCGAAGCCATGAAAAGCTTCGATAAACTAACCTTGATTCAGCACATGGCCACTCCGTCGAAAATTCTGCCGTTAAGCAGACATTGATAGTCACTGCTTAATAGGACTAAACGTACATTTTGCTGCCGGACGCATTGATGCCGATGGCGGTTACCGACACCCACCGATCGTATTCGAACTGGTAGAAGCTATCCATAGTTTGAAGATGGATGGGGTTTGGGTGTAGGTATGAGGAATGTAATGCAGATACTTGAGGGTATCCCAGTTTCTCCAGGCGTGGCCATCGGAGAAGTTGTGGTCATTGATAACGAGGGATTTCGGATTCCAACGCGTTTCGTAACTCGAGATGCCGTGGATGATGAAATGCTGCGCATGCAACACGCATTTGATAGCGTGGCGGCTGATATTTCACGTAATCAGAAAAGAATCTCAAATCAGCTAGGGCAGCACTATGGTGCTATTTTCGCTGCTCACCTGCAAATGCTTCAGGATCCGACATTGGTCAATGAAGTGACTTCCATGATCACAGCCAAGCATCATTCCGCTGAATATGCTGTGTCCAAGACGCTTCGTCGTTACGCCAAGATCTTTCAAGAAATGGATGATCATTACATGGCAGAACGAGCTCATGACTTCTTTGATCTGGAAAAAAATCTGCTTGGCAAATTGCTTGGTCGTCGTCGTGAATCTCTGAGTAAGATTTCCACGCCCGCGATTGTGCTGGCGCATAATTTGACGCCGAGTGAAACCGCGAAGCTCGATCCTCGCTTTGTCTTGGGATTTGCCACAGAAGTAGGAGGCCCAAGTTCTCATACGGCAATCGTTGCGAAGGGGCTTGAAATTCCAGCGGTGGTAGGGACCGGCCACTTTCTGACGGATGTATCGGGCGGTGATGTTGTCATTGTTGACGGCGATCATGGTCAGGTTATCCTCAATCCTGATGATAAAACGCTTCGTCGTTATCAGGAAGAACTAGAACAACACCGCAGTTTGGCTGCGGAATTATCCGTGTTGCGGGATTTGCCGGCAGAAACAAAAGATGGTGTTCGTATCCAGTTAGGTGCTAACATCGAGTTTCCGCACGAGGTAAATGCCTGCCGCGAACGCGGAGCTGATGGCATTGGGTTGTATCGCACCGAGTTTCTTTATCTTGGAGCGGACGAAGAGCCAACCGAAGAGGATCACTACCGAGCGTATGCTCATGTGATCCAGTCCATGGGTAATCGTCAGGTTGTTTTTCGAACACTTGACTTGGGAGCTGACAAACTTGGTCAGTTGCCGCGGCATGAAGAAGAGAATAATCCGTTTTTGGGCGTTCGCAGTATTCGCCTGTCCTTACGTAACCTGGATTTGTTTAGAGTCCAGTTGCGAGCATTAATTCGTGCTAGTGCCCTAGGGCCAGTGCGAGTCATGTTCCCGATGATTGCTACATTGCAGGAGTTACGTCAGGCCAAGATGCTGTTGATTGATACCATGGAAGACTTGATCGAAGACGGATATGAGCTGAAAGAAAAGCTCGAAATTGGAATTATGGTCGAGGTACCATCGGCCGTACTGATGCTTGATAAGTTCCTCTTAGAAGTGGACTTTATCAGTATCGGGACGAATGACCTTATTCAATACTGCCTGGCAGTGGATCGTAGCAACAAGGACGTGGCCTACTTATATCGTGCCAGTGATCCGGCTGTGCTAAGGCTGATTCAGTCGACGATTCGTCAATCCGCGGAATTTGGTGTTCCGGTCAACCTTTGTGGTGAAATGAGTACATCGCCTAAGTATGTACCTTTACTACTCGGGTTAGGCTTACGCTCTTTGAGTGTACCCCCAAGCTCTGTACCTGAAATTAAACAGGTTTGTCGGAGCGTGAGTATTGAACAATGCGAGGAGATCGCCGAGCGTGTTATGGATTTAGAAAGTGCGCTTGAGGTTGATGCCTATCTCACCGATCAACTGAGGCAAATCTTTCCGGAACTGGCGATTTAACGCCGCGAAAGCCGGAGAGCTTTGACCTACAACACAACGAAAGAAGACTAATGAAAAAAGAAATGATAATCAATGTAGCTCAACCCGAGGAATGTCGGGTGGCCGTCATCGAAGATGGTCAGCTTGAAGAACTACATGTGGAACGTGCCAGTCAGGATAATTACGTCGGTAATATCTACAAGGGAAAGGTAGTGAACCTAGAACCCGGTATCCAAGCTGCGTTTGTCGATTTTGGAGTAGGTCGTAATGGCTTTCTTCATATCAGCGACGTCGAACCTCAGTACTATCGTCAGGGTGGCTATGACCCGAATGTACCTGTAGAAGAACAGAATAAAGATTTGGCCGTTCACCGCCGGCCACAGCGTGGCCGAGGTCGCAAACGTAATTGGAATGGCGGCCGTCCTCGTGTTAAGCCTCCGATTCAACAGATCTTTAAAAAGGGTGATGAGGTCGTCGTTCAGGTAATTAAAGAAGGTATTGGGACGAAAGGGCCAACGCTGTCAACCTACCTCAGCATCCCCGGACGCTATCTGGTACTGATGCCTTCCTTGGGGCGCATCGGAGTTTCCCGCAAGATTGAAGATGATAAACAACGGCGAAAGCTGCGTGATATTCTGGTTGATATAGATCCACCCGAAGGCCTGGGATTTATTGTTCGAACAGCAGGGATGGGTCGAACTAAAAAGGATTTGTCCCGTGATATGGCTTACCTAATTCGACTTTGGAAAGCAATTGTCCGTCGACTGAAGAAGTCCAACGCACCGACGGATATCTATGAAGAGAGTGATATTATCATTCGCACGATTCGTGATACCGTTAGTGGTGAAATGGATGCCATCTATATTGATGAGGAAGATGCTTATAAACGCGCCAAAGACTTCCTCGAAATGGTGATGCCTAAATTTGCTGATCGTTTACAGTACTACGATAAGACACGGCCAATTTTTCATAAGTACAAGCTCGAAGATGAGATTGCTCGGATCTACAAGCGTGAAGTGCCTCTAAAAGAGGGCGGGTCAATTGTGATCGATCCAACGGAAGCCCTGGTTGCCATTGACGTGAACAGCGGCAATTTCCGAAAGACGGATGCGGATGCTGANGAAACGGCCTACCAGATGAATCTACAGGCNGCGAAAGAAATTGCTCGACAGTTGCGNNTGCGNGACCTTGGCGGCGTGATTGTGAATGACTTTATTGATATGCGTAAAGAGAGGCATCGCCGNGGAGTGGAACGGGCTTTGCGTGATGCCATGGGGCGCGATCGTGCTCGTACCAAGATTCTGCGAACCAGNCCCTTTGGATTAATCGAGATGACGCGGCAGCGAATTCGTCCTAGTTTGAAACGTAGTGTCTACGACGATTGCCCTTGTTGTGGTGGCCGAGGCCTAGTAAAGACTGCCGAAAGTATGGCGATCGAAGTGGTTCGGAAGTTGATGCTCGCCTGTCGACGAAAACAGATAGCTAGAGTGACTGTCCGCGTTCATGAGAGTGTCGCAGCTTATTTGAATAATAAGAAGCGGCGTGAAATCATGAAACTCGAAGAAGAAGGGGGTATGGTCGTCCAAGTTCTCAGCAACGAAGGATTGTACCCAGAACATCTTGAGATGGACTTCCGTGATTCCGATGGAAAACATGTTAAAGTCTAGTATTTGAGTTTATAAGGCTGCGAGAGACTTCGTGGAAAGTTGTAGGGATTCCCAAGTTAGCCCCTCGACGAAGTCTTNGTTTTGAGATATTTTTAATAGTTCGCTAGGTGCGNTTTTACGANGCGATAGGCTACGTTCACCAGAGAATGGGTGACAATCTTCTCGAATTCGTGAAAGCTGTCGCTGAACCATTTTGAAAATTGAAAACTGTTAACCGTTTATTCAAACACAGATAAATACCATGTACGCAATCATTGCCGACGGTGGACGTCAGTACAAAGTAGAAGAAGGTCAGGAACTNGATATTGATCTGCGAGACGCAGATTCTGGTGACGAGATCACTTTTGAGCAGGTTTTGGCTGTCTCAGGTGATGATGGACTGAAGGTCGGTCAGCCTGTAGTCGAAGGCGCTTCCGTGACAGCTGAAGTTCTTACGGAAGTCAAAGGCAATAAAATCTACGTCCAGAAATTCCGTCGACGTAAAAATTCAAAACGTCGTACCGGTCACCGACAACGATATACTCGTATCCGTGTATCAAAGATNTCGGGNTAAGCACGTCAGTTATCAGATCGAACAAATTTGCAAGAGCCTCCGATTTTTCGGAGGCTCTTNCTACATCGGAAGCTTGGATGTATCAGTTTGGGCGACAACACAATTTGTCGATCTTGGCTTCTTTAAGATGATGNTTGGTAAANTTCCAACAAAAGCAGAATGAAGCGTTGAACGGAACGAAATACCAAAAGACGTTAATGCCCGTGTTCTTTGGCATGCAATGCGGCGTGTTCATCTTCATCTTCAGGACGNTTATCAAATCCGCGTTCTGCTGTAAACTCGAGATGATCGAGAAACTTAACATTAGCACATTCATCAATATCATCGGTNTTNCACGCAGCATGATCGGGGATCAGGAATCGATAGGGCCCACCNGCGTTTACATCNAGTGCCTGACCATCTTTGGCATACTGAATTAGCCCGCGATCTANCACNGCATCTAGAGGAATGCTTGCATGGAAATTATCTAGGCTGCCGTGGAGTCCCAGATACCGAGCTTCTTCAGAAGGCTGGCATAAGGTCACCAGACCCTGAAGGGTGATAGCCTGACCATCGCGCCCCGACATCACTGCAGCAATATTATCTACTTGATGTTCTGTAGGTACCTGGCTAAATTCGTCAAAGGCTAGCGATAATTCGCNGGCAACCAATCCTGTAATTCGTAACATGGTCATGGAATAATGTTCCTATCTGGTGATTCNTTNTTTTTTAGTGTGACGATCATGTTTTTTTCGAGAGNTGNTGCGTCAACGCCGTCNNTGATNTTGCAGACGGNAATTNTTTCNTTGATACTCACCACTTCCANCATACAGACTGGGAGCGTAACGACATCTAAGACTTCACCNGTTTGCGGATCTGAAATAGTCTTCCCCAACTTGCTACAGAGAAGTCGAGAGCCTACTGTTAGCCCCGCATTGGTGCCTGCATTTAAGTAAACAAACTGGGCATCGAAATCGGCTATCCGAGCTTCCCAGGGATGNGAGTTTATTTTATTTGTAGTNCGAGTTACTGCTAACTTNACGGCTTTGGCAACGGCCTTGCCAACGGAGGTGTTNTCTATTTTTCCAAAATTGATATCGAAGCCGCTCAATTTGTTTGGCTTGGCATCCTGATAGGCNAACCCCAGATTCAATCCGGAACCCACGGAAGTTCCNTCAGATCTGTGCGAAGCAATGATCTTTCCGGAACTAGTTTCGATCACCCGCACCACAACGGTCGCCCTTGCCGTTGTGCGATTTGTGCCAACGAGTACGTCAAACCCATCTCCCCCGAGACCCAGTTCACCTAACCCAAATTGTAATCCCTGGCTCGTTCGCTGAGCTACATCGGTCACCACAACCTCAAAGATGAGTTGCGCTCCGATGTGCCTAACATTTTCGAACATATTGGCTTCGGCCTCCAATGCCTGAATATTGAGGCGTTCAACCACAGTAAATGCTTTCGAGTTTACGAGTTCATCGACGACTAATTCATCCACCCCTGGAAACTTGAATCCTGGTTGGTATTTAGGCCAGACCGCCACTGTTTTACGTGGACCGACGGGCTTTGTGGTCTTAGTCTCGACCACAACGGCGTCTTTGCGTTTTGGTGTCGGACGAGTGTATTTGGGTCGCCGTGGAGCCGCAGCCAGCATGGAACCCATCAGGCTAACAGACAGTAGGAAAAGCACGATAGCTGTAAATTGTTTTCGAAATCGTCGCATTGNTATTACTCGTTATTCAAAACCGTATGCACCCGATGGTCGGATATCTACTCCGGTACGACGCGCAATACGGCTGTTGGCAAGGAATCGCGGTTCGACGGAGAGTTGAACGCCGAAATTGTCTCGACTTTCATCATAATTGACTCCCACNCGTATCAATAAGGACTCGCCGATACGAACCATTGATAAACTTTGCCCAATATTCCCCGAGTCACCGAGGTCAAAAGAGGAGCCTAAAATGCCAATCCACTTCTGACTCATTTTATAACTTAGTGCCGCGTTCACAATATGACTGGAGATCGGTCCGTCAATCATGCGGTATCCCAAATAGAATCGTCCTGTATCGGGTCGACTAATCACGCCACCGATGCTGGCAGTTCGCAAGCCTTCATTAAAGAAGTCAAAATAGCCATCGGATAGCACCGTGAATCGATCGCCGACATGCCAACGATAATCGTAATCGAACAGCCCTGCNTGCTGCCCATGGTTATCTTCTCTATCCGGAAAGAGAATCATTTGAGCATGGAGGACCATCCAGTCGACGACGTGTTCTTTCCCTGGTAGCCCACGTTTAGTTTGCCAACGCTGTTCGGTGGCCAGACG
Source organism: Planctomycetaceae bacterium (assembly GCA_002705165.1). GTDB lineage: Bacteria > Planctomycetota > Planctomycetia > Pirellulales > Pirellulaceae > UBA721. Next base: position 21,301 of record PAJC01000019.1, read on the forward strand.
AAAGGCCATGGTGTCATCCGCTATTTCCGTGGCCGGTGAGGTCACCAATCCCTGCATGTTTGTCCGATAGGCAAAGAAGCGTTCATCCCATTTGGCACCGATATTTTGTCCGGCNAGGCCTCCGAAGGTGTCGAAAAAGAATCGCCGTCGGAAGTGTTCCTGAGCATCATCATCCAGTGCGTCATATCGTGGGAACATGGTCATTTCTTCACTGGCGTCAGCCCAGTAGGCATCCATCGTCCAGTTGATTTTGTGAGAGACGCCGTTGACGTTAAACAGTTTACTCTTNATATTTGGATCNGTCCGAGTCATNGGAAGATTTGCACGNAGNCCAAGCTGGCCGTACGTTCTGGTGGCTGACTGATGATTNATGTCTTCGCCCCAGTAGGCCACTTCACCAAGCATGTAAGGCACAACTTTGACAGCCCCCCATTGCATTGGCATATCGATTTCCTGTCGTGAGGCAGCACGTAATCCGTTGTAGACCTGTTCTTCACCCGCCATTAAATCGAATTTAGCCAGTTCTCCNGGGTCGTCAGGAGCATCCGCCGTTTTGAGTTTGGCATATCCAACATGCGTGTGTTCGTACCAGGTCAGACGATCGGCAAAAAGAGATTTACCGAGCCAGTCATGAGTGAAACGAGGAAGCCAGTCNGTCTGCGTGTGAAAATTGTTNGTGCGAATGTTGGTGTCGATTCCCCACGACATGTTTTCAGTAATNCGTTTTAGTTCTATTCCGGTGATTTGGTCTTTATCTTCATCCCANTCACGTTCGTAATATTGTTCCAGGAAATTGCGATCTGAGATGACACCGACCTCACCCGTTAATTGGTAACCGTCACCAAGTAATTGACGGTGATTCCAAAAGATACGCCCTCGGAAATCTTTTTCAGGCTCCAGAGCTCGGCGGTCTCGCCCAAGATTATCGAGTCCGGAGTCTTGTAGTCCCCAGGCGTCAAACTGTCCCTTGGCTAAACCGGGAAGATTAAACATGTCATCGCGCTGATAGTCGTACAGCGTTCCGATACCAACNCCTCGCTCGCTCATAAAATCGGCAGAGAGTGACCACTTGGTNTTCTTCGGTGGGCTTTCCACATTGAACAATTGGAATGCATTCCAGTCGATNAGTAACTGCTGACCATAGACTCGGTCACTTTTAAAACGAACACGATCCAAATAAAAGGCTGGGGAATCAAGTCGAGTCGCCATCACGGGCCAGTAGAAAATTGGTACACCGCCTACAAATAGAAAGTTGTTTTGACTTTCAGCCGTGATGTCATGGTTATAAACTAGTTCATTTGTTTTTGGGTCACGTCTTTGCTGGCCGGTAAGNGGGTCGATTTGTTTTACCAGCTGATCATTGATTTCAATCTCATCAGATTGGAACCAATACGTTGGAATACCCATACGACTGGAGGTAATGGCTGCTCCGTAGGCCAGAAACTTCTGTTTGTTGATCTGCTGCAGTACATCCGCTTTGATTCGTAGCAACCCTTCGTATTCTGCGACTGGAGTTAAAACCTCTGCACTGAGAATCATTCCGTACTCTTCCGTCACGTTGTAATACATGCGGTCGGCATAGATCACCCGGTCTCCCTGTCGGAAGATAATGTTTCCTTCTAGGTAGAGTTCCAGTGGAGCATCTNTGTCAGTGACTTCCCCGCCTTGTAATTGCCCTACNGCGGGTCCCCAGACCACCATNTTGTCTGTTTCTATTGTGACTGCCCCCGGGTCGCCAGTAGCCGGAGCCTGAAATCCTTCGATCGTCGCTCGGATACCTGATTTGGCGACAGCTATCGTCCCCGTACCATCGGGTGCGTTATCAATATGTAAGCTCCAGTCGACGTTACTACGTCCCTGTATCNTTAAACGGTGATCACCNAGCGATACTTCGTTACTTCGATTATCCGCACCNTCACTATTGATGGTGGGAGCCTGAAAGCTTGCGGCTCGTATATTCGGATCGGGTTGTTGCATCGAGCGTCGCGCAATCTCTCGGCGCGCCTGACTTGCTCGTTGAAACAGACTGGACGGTGCGCGGCCTGTCTGTTGTTGGTTCTGNACGTTGATTGAAACATTAGTAAATGTGTAAAGACGGCCAATCCATTGCTTATCCTGAATTACACTCTCGGTACGGACCGGTTGGTTTTGTTGATCAAACCCCGTAATCGATTGCCGTTGAATCTCAACGTCCGACCCTTCGAGATATGCGATCACTTTGTGTGGAGCTCTGGATGAGGCCGTTGCTCGGTCGATCCAAATGATTGCTCGATTACTGGTAGCAGAGAATAACCCGTGACGAATGACGCATTGTTCTACTTCCCAGATTTCATAATGACCCTGATTCCAAAAGTTTCCTCGCTGCCCTGTGATCAGTACTGGTGTTTGAATATCTTGATCTGCAAATTCGATCTGTTGCCCATGAAGCTGATTGGTAAATAGACCGCCGAATAAAAGCAAGAGCGTGATAACAACATGCCGCGCAACGATTCTTGCTATGTCAGTGGGACCTGACACAGCTAGTAGAGGCGATTTGAGGTTGGGACGAGCCTGATACAACACGATTCTAGATCGGCATCCTTGCCAAGGATCAATGGAATATTCAAGGCATTGTGATAGCACTCGCCAACAATCCTTATTGACGACACTGAGATGCCTATAATTCCGAAAATTATAGGGATTTACCCAGTCTGTAACAATGCGAATCGGTTAGGTGTCAGACTTGGATTTGGGGCCTAGAAACGAAACGGCAGCAACCAGACATAGTAGGGGGATAAGAGGTGCTCGCATTCGCATGTTAGACCAGAAAACAGCATGCAAGAAAGTAAAAGAAAGAGCTATGCAAAAACCGGCAAACAGACCTGAATGAAACCATTGCCGAAAGTGAAATAGCGTGAAATTAAGCACAAGCAGGTAGATCAGCGTGTACCAAATACCAATAGCATATCGCTCAGTGTCACTTCTCTCAGGCATGGCTGTGGGAAGAGGAGTCCAAAATGCTTTCACGCGAGCGAGGCAGCCAAGAACGAAATCGACAGGATTTTCTTTAATATGGTAAAAGGCCACTGAATAGGTGAAGTTGTCACGTTCGGCTTCGTTTCGTTTGACAATGGGTTGCTTTAGAGAGGCTTCAGCTGACCAAAAGTCATATCCTGGATTTTCAGATATATTAAAACGCCGCACGCCTTCATCGAATTCATCCGCAGCATAGATGGATATATCCTGATTTAACTGTTGGTAGTACAGAGGGTTATTACCGAGTAGAAGCGTGTACCCTCCATGAGTAGTGGCGAGAATCGGCTTATCAAACAATTGGTAGTTTCGATAAATCCAAGGGATCAGCGTCAGTAGTATTAAGCTGCCAATCGCAAAACTAGTCATTAATCTTTTTAGCAAACTTGTCGGTGAGATTAGCAGTAGCAGTATCAGGCTCAGCAATGCGTACACGTAGAATGTTGGTCGACAGTATCCCGCCAGTGAAAAGCTTAGTGCCGTTAGAAGAGTGTTTAAGGCCCCCGGATTTTCCAGTAGTTTGGCCACTCGGAGCATCGTTAGTACGGCTAGAAACGTTGCCAGTGTTTCAGTCATGATCCAGGTCGCTTGATGCAACAGAATTGGATCAATCATGACTAAGATACCAGCGAACCAACCTGTCTTCTCATCTTTGATATGTCGGCCTAAGCAGAAAGTTAGCCAAACCGTCCCCATGGCTAATACAACATGTAAGATCATAATCCATGCTTTTGCCGTCAGTCCTGCCTTAAGGCCAGCGGCAATAAGCAATGGGTATAGGATTGGCCGAAATGCCGTAGGCTCATCATGAAGTTGGTAGGAGGAAGAATCTGCGAGGGTTTGACCAAGATGCAGGTATCGGTCTACATCGCGCTCCAAACTTTCGGAAAACTGATCTCCCAAAATCAACAAAATCGTCGTGCGGAAAACACATACCGCTAGCAGCAACCAGAGCAATTTGTTTTTCGGTTTTGTGCTCATAGGTTTATCACTGTTGCAAAGCGTAGATCACAATGTTAGTACCAAGTTTGGCAGCATCTTTTTGAAGATAGCCTTTGCATTCCAGCGAGTTTTGATTTTCCAACGCGCAACTGAGGTCAAAGGGAGAAAACGCCACGGCCAGGCGGCCGTTCAGAATAATTCCGTCGACGTGAGGAGTCACCGAAGACTCGCGGGCTTGAATACGTTGCCCGTCCATTTGTGTTGCCGGAGATCGGAGGGTAATTTTACCGACGTCAAAGCCACCAAAGTCATTGGTAAACATTTCGTGATCTGACGGGAGGCGGCGCAGAACTTGTTCCGGGAAGATGATTCTCATTTCCCGACGGAACGATTCAGTGAATTGCGGACTGGCGCAAATCGAGTCTCCGAAGATAAATCCACCGTTCCCCACAAAAGTTTTAAGTGCTTGACGTTCCGCGACAGACCATTGGAAAGTCCGTCGGCCATGCAAGAACAAAACTGGATAGCGTTCCAGTGTATCTGTGAGGGAAATAACCTGTGTTCCCGCCGAGACTCGGATGCCGGCTTCTTTTTGCAGACTCGCCAGCAAGTTATTGAGGGCATTAGGGGCGTCGTTACTTCCTCCAAGATGACTGATTTTTGGGATCTGAAGTGTTTTACGTAACACAGATGTAGTATTGGTTGTATCAAATGTCACCTGCGGGCGTTCCAGTTTTTCTTTGAGTTGACGATTGGTGGCATACGTCAAGACATTCGTTCCAATGGCCAGTCGGTCCCGAATGTCTTGCTGAATATTGTCGGGAATTCCTGAGTCCGGTCGAGGATTATACAGTTCCCAGTAGCAACCCAGATCAATTGATGCGTAGACAATACTTGTACGACAGCAGGACTGAATCCCGTGAAGTTTTCCAATAAACTCAGGAGGTATGTTTTGATCAGCAAACCATATAGCGTGGTCAGGTGGTAGTGGAGTTAGTTGACTGTCGGGGAACAGTTCAGCCATGGCTCGACGGAACTCCTGATCGAATTGCACATCTCCGCAAGCATTTTCGACGAATAGGAACCCGCCTTGATTAACGTATTGTTTAATTAACTCTCGATGTTTTGGTGTCCAAGACAAGGGCCCCTTGCCACTGAGAAACAGGACAGGTGATTCCATCAGGTCAGAAAGATTGGAGATTTCCAGTTCCAGAGTCTGCCAGGTGAGATACATATCCCAGCGCTTCTCGGTCTGCATCACAAGGTTTTGCAGGTCTTGTGGATGTTGATTCCCTTGCTGTTCTTCACCATAAGCCAGTTTGGAAATGGCGATAGGGCGACGTCCTTTGGCAAGGAATAATAGGGCGAACGATGAGGCAATCATAGGGTTGCTTTCACCATGCGAAAGGCTTCCACGCCAACTACCGCGTAGCTGATCTTGCAATCCGACGATGTGCTCACATCCCATGCGGTACCAGTCAGTGTTACCGATAAACCGTGTCCCGGTCAGCCTTCCCACTCGTTCAATGCAGTACATTTGATAGTAGTAGGCTGAACTGGATGCCGTGGCTCCGACTTTAATATTACGTCCCAACCAGATCATCCCTCGATCGATAGCATCACGTTCGGGAGGATCACCACAACAATTTACCTGCCCATTAGTAAACCGGTTCTTTTCTTTCCCAGCTTTTCCACGAGTCACCATGAGAGAAGCAACGCCGGCGCAGGTCATGCTGATGGTTGGCTTCACCCCAAATTTGGAATCATAATTCCAGCCTCCATTGGCAGTTTGTCGGGAAGTCCAGTACTGTTCAGCTTTGTTCCACGTGGAATTAGGTATGAGAATGCCTTGGCGTTCGGCTTCATAAAGTGCGAGTAGAGCGAATTGACTGTTAGACGGATCGGAGGAAACACTTTGTTCCAGATACCCCCAGCCACCGGACTCCGTTTGTGTACCTACCAACCACTCAGCCAACCTCTTTATATGTAGCTTATCCTTCTGCGGCTCGGCCTGACAAAAAACCATCAGTTGTAGTGAGACCACATAAGTCGTCCCGGAGGCAGGGGCAGACCGGATGTATTTGAGTGCTTTGGAAACGGTCTGATCCTGACCATCGTAGCCGCAATTAAGGAGAGCCAACGTGGTAAGACTGGTCACACCGTTGGGGAACAGTACAGTCCCGTTGGGAGCAGCAAAGTCCGGATAGGAGCCATCCTCTTTTTGTTGGCCACGGAGGAACTTAACTCCTTTTTCTATCGCGGTATTAACTTGTTGTGCTGTGATGTCGGCCTGTGCAGAGTTCAGCGAAGTGCCTAGGACAATCAGTGCTGTCAGTGCGATCGTAAAAATAGATTGGATAGGGGTGTGACGAAACATTGGTGTCCCGATAGGTAGTGGTTATCAGCAGTGCTAACGAATTTAATGGCCAAAGTTATTTTATGTAGTTAGCAGCTATTTACAGCGATTCGAATATTAATTTAGGGATGAACGATAAACGAGGCAACGTGAATCTGCAAATATGACTGGTCACGGGTCTTATAAAGTCGAATTGTTATGGACATAGAACGAGACTTATTCAATGATACGCTGCTGGAAAATACTTTCATTACAGGAACAAAGAGACCGTGTCGAACAGTCAAAAGAGCTTAGGGGACATTTTGCAGGAGTTCGCACATCATCGCAAAGTGATGCAGCAGGAATTGCAGAAAATCATCATTGGCCAACACGACGTAATTGAGCAGTTGTTCGCGGCCATTTTCACGCGAGGTCATTGTTTGTTGGAAGGTGTTCCTGGTCTTGCCAAGACATTGATGGTTAGTACGCTTGCTAGAATTCTGGACGTGTCATTTAACCGAATCCAGTTTACTCCGGATCTCATGCCGAGTGACATTACCGGGACGAATGTGCTGGATGAGGATGACCAAGGTAAGCGAGCGTTTCGTTTTGTGAAGGGGCCTATTTTCACCAATATCCTGTTGGCAGATGAAATCAACCGAACACCGCCGAAAACACAGGCCGCTTTACTACAGGCAATGCAGGAGCGTGAAGTAACCATCTCCGGTAAAACTTATGACCTGCCTCAACCGTTTTTTACAATCGCCACTCAAAATCCCATCGAACAGGAAGGGACCTATCCACTGCCGGAAGCGCAGTTAGATCGCTTTATGTTTAACATCAAAGTTGGTTACCCATCAGCAACTGAAGAAGAACAGATTCTGGCTGCGACAACACGCAACGAAACTCCGGAAGTCAAAAAGATTTTGTCGGCGAAAGCAATTGTTAATCTGCAAAAGCTGGTTAATAGTATTGCTGTCAGTGAACAGATTATAAAATACGCAGCGCGACTCGTTCGAGCGACTCGTCCAGATGATAGCGAATCTCCTGAATTTATCCGCGAATTAGTAGATTGGGGAGCAGGCCCTCGTGCCGGGCAATTTCTAATTCAGGGTGGTAAGGCCATCGCTGCGATGGCCGGTAGGTTCAGCGTAGCTGTTGCAGATATTCAGCGGATTGCCGTGCCGGTATTACGTCACCGCGTAAGTACAAACTTCCAGGCTCAGGCTGAAGGAATGGACACAGAAGCGATTGTTTTGAAGTTACTTGATGAAATACAGCCTCCAAATGCGGGAAAATACGAGTAAGCGCAAAGACCAATGACCGCAGTAGAATCTTATCTGAAACCCGAAGTAATTACTCAGATCAAGCGACTTGACTTGCGCGCTCAATTCGTCGTGAAAGGATTTTTGCAAGGTCTGCATGCTTCCCCCTTTCAGGGATTTTCCGTGGAGTTTTCCGAGCATCGACGCTATGCGTACGGGGATGATCCTGCCAATATCGATTGGCTGGTATATGCAAAAACCGACAACTATTACGTAAAGAAGTTTGAAGCCGAAACTAATATCACTGGTTACGTGGCGATGGATTTAAGTAAGTCGATGGGTTTTACCTATCGTCAGGAACTCACTAAATTTGATTACTCTATCTGCCTGGCGGCTGCATTGTGTTACCTGATGATTCATCAACAGGATCCGGTTGGTCTAGTCACGTTTGATGAAAAAATAAGGAACTGCTTGCCTCCTAAATCCAGAAGATCACAACTCGCCAACATTCTGTCGCATCTATCGCAACTTAAACCTGCCGGTCAAACGGATATAGCCATGAGCCTTGGCCAATTAGCGGCCATGTTAAAGCAACGTAGTTTGGTCATGGTATTCTCTGATTTTCTCACCGACACCCCCCCCGTTTTTCAGTCTCTCCGAAGGCTTCGCCATGGAGGACATGATGTCATTTTATTTCATGTCCTGGATGAAGCTGAAGTCACGTTTCCGTTTGATGGTATGGTGCAATTGCATGATCCGGAATCAGAAGACACCTTGGTAGTAGAGGCAGAGGGCTATCGACAGGACTATGCTCAGGAGATCGCAAGTTTTCGGGAAGAATACGCTTCCGAGTGTCGCAATCTGGGAGTTGATTACGTTCCTTTAGATACAAGCATGCAATTTGATCATGCTTTGATGGAGTACTTAATGAGTCGGCGTAGCCGTTGTTAAGNTTGGCGGGAGTGTGGATTCTATGGCATTTTTAAATTCATCGCTTTTGTTTGGCGGGTTACTTGTAGCANTGCCACTGATTATTCATATGGCGATGCGTCGTAAGCCTGTACCGCTGCTGTTCCCGGCTTTACGGTTTGTTAGACAAAATCAGGTTGCTAACAAACGCACACTGAGAATGAAGCAATGGCTGTTNTTGTTTCTTCGCTGTCTGCTACTTGCTGTCCTGGCACTCGCCTTTACTGGACCCTCCGCGGAACAGACAGTTGCTGGTAACTGGATTGTCATTGGCATTGTTTCCATTGCTGTGATGCTGATAGCTGTAGTCAGTATTGCTGCGTTAATGTCCCAAGTAACAAAGATGATTGTCATTCCCTTGCTCGTCGCATGTGGTGTGGGCTTACTGGTCGATGCATACCTATTGATTAAAGTAACCACTGATGAGCAGACNGTATTGATTGGTGATGCAGATGCTGCTGTCAGCGCCGCCTTGGTTTTTGATAACTCTCCCAGAATGTCTTATCAATTGCAGGGTAAGACCAGACTAGAGGAAGCTGGGGAGATGGCTGATTGGTTAGTCAGTCAATTACCTGAATCGAGCGAGATTGCTGTTCTTGATCGCAATGCTCGAAGTGTCGCCTTTAATGTAGATCTCAATTCCACGATGAATGCGATTCAACAATTACAAACAGAACATTCCCCGGTGTCTCTACAGTACAGCTTGCAATCGGCCATGGAGCTGCTGAGCACTTCAAGNTTGGCTAGGAAAGAGCTTTACCTATTTACCGATTTGGCCGAGTCAGCGTGGGAGTCGATTGGAAAAGGTTTGCGTGAGGATCTNGAAGAACAGCAGGTTGAATTGTTCCTGATTGATGTTGGGGTTGAGAAGCCAGCTAATGTCGCGTTGGGTACTCCGGAACTGCTGGATGAAGTGCTGGTTGGCCAGGGGGGTACGGAAGTAAATATCGATGTTTCTCACATAGGCTTAGAAACCACTCGTACGATTCAGCTCGCTATCGAAGCATTTGACTTGACACTACCGGTGATCACCGATGGACAATTAGAGACACCGAATATCCGTGTCTTAGCGCAGCAGGAAGTCTCGTTTGCCGCTTCCGGAGCAAAGTCTCGACAGAAGCTGTTTTTTTCACTGAGCGGACTACCTTCNGGAGTGCATCATGGTCAGATTAGATTACTTGGTGGTGATGGATTAAATATCGATGATGTTCGTCATTTTACAGTGACGGTTGAAGCAGCAGCGGAGATATTGATTATTACGGCCGACGGAGTACCGACACGATTTTTTACTCAGGCGATTGCTCCGGAATCAGACAGGCAAATCGGCCGGGCAAAATATTCGTTTTCGATTATGCGTGAAGGTAACNTCAGTGAACGTCCACTCCAGCCCTTNTCCAGCNTCGTGTTGATTGACCCTCCTCCACTTTCAGCCGAGGCGTGGCAACATTTAGCAAATTATGTAGAACTAGGCGGATCCTTAGGNGTGTTTCTCGGGCCGAACTCAACATTGGAAAATCTATCTCAGACAGAAAATCTGACGGNGTTGCTCGGTGGNAAGATTCAGCGACTTTGGCGAAGTGACGAACGAAACTTCCTCGAGTCACAAGCGCCGGAGCATCGTATACTGCGTGAATTTGCGTCCCTTCAGGGCTCGGTCCCCTGGGCCCAGTTCCCCGTGGTGCGGTATTGGCAAATAGGAGAATTGCAGGAAACNGCCCNACCCATTATGAGGTTTAGCCGAGAAGTGACGCATCCCGCAATTATCGAAAATATATTCGGGCTGGGAACGGTGCTCACGATGCTGACTCCTGTTTCTGAGCCGTTGAATCTGGAAAATCGCACCGGTTGGAATCAGTTGGCAAGCGGCATTGACAACTGGCCCTACTTTATCCTGATCAATGCAATGGCAGATACGCTGGTAGCTAACCGCGAATCTCGCTTGAATTATCGGGTCGGTGAAGTTGTGGCTCTCCGAAATGATGAAGGCATGTTCCCGGAAANATATCAGTTATTTACNCCGACCGCTGATCTGCAGGAAGTCCGGTCTGTAGAAAATCAAATTCAGGTGTCATTCATCGAATCGCCAGGTGTGTATCGCCTAAAGGGGCAGATGGCTGGCCCCATACTCAGAGGCTTCTCTGCGAATACGCTAGAGATATTCAGCAACTTACAGAGGCTCGGACAGCAAGAGCTAGATTCTAAACTTGGTGCAGACAATTACCAGTTGGCGAGAAATCAGGAGGATATTTCATTTAGTGTGAGACAGCGTCGGNTCGGGCAGGAGTTCTTTTCACCGCTCATTCTTTTTGTCGCGATGTTAGTCCTCCTGGAACATCTCATCGCCAGCCGTTTTTANGCGAAAGAATCTGCGAATGCGTCAGCAGAGNAAGGAGTTTAAGCGATGGAAAGTTGGTCACTAAATCCAATCTTTGGCAGCCTGGTGACGGTACTNCTAACAGTTCTGATATTGTTGTTAGTTGTTTTGCTGGTCCGACCCTATCGTCGTTTAAGTAAACAGCGTCGTTTAACTTTGCTTGNTCTTCGTATTGCCGTCATCCTCGTGTTATTAACTNCCATGTTGCGTCCCGGAAGAATCGTTTCAGAAACTCAAACACGACCTGCTAATATTATTGTGTTGACCGATGAGACTGAAAGTATGCTACAGCCATCCGCTCTGGATGATGTCAGTCGCTGGGAGCATCAGAAACNNGTTTGGGAAGATACGGCCCGCTTCTTGCTCAGCAGTAAACAGGATGTTGAAACCAAATGGTTCGGCTATACAAACCACATTTCCACGCAGCGTTGGGATTCTNAGAGTGGTATTGTCACACAGGCAGAACCGACAGGACAGTTTACGGATTTAGGTGTTGCTATCCTTGAAGCGGTCACCAGTGAGCCTGGAGAACAGGTACATGCGGTTGTCCTAATGGGGGATGGGCGTCAAACAGCCTATCAAGGTGAAGTGGATATTCGTCAGGCGATGAATGAACTTCGGAGGCGAGGTGTACCTTTGATTGGAGTGCCTTTTGGACGTGAAGGAGATGTCCTGCAATCGAAAGACATTGCTATTGAACAGTTGCCTCAACAATTCCGTGTCTTCTCCGGGAACGATGTGCAAATCAATGCNATTGCCCGCTTGCGAGGTGTACTTGGGTCACCAACAAAGGTCCATTTAAAGCTGACAACNCAGGGAGGCGCAACCGAGGTGGTGCAGACTCTTGAGGTGATTGCCACCGAAGCCAATGACATTCAGCCTGTTCAATTCATACTAACGGCTTCANAACCNGGGGTTTACATGTTGGAGGTAGAGGCTGCTTCCGCGGAAGGTGAAGTCCTGTTATCAAACAATCGCCAGGTGGCTTATTTGACAGTGCTGGAAGGCGGTCTAAGAGTTTTATATCTCTATGGAAATCGTTTAGGTGAACAGTTAGAGATGAGAAAGAGTTTAGCATCCTCACCGGATATTGAGTTATCAGAGAGCTACATTCGACATTTTTCCCCACAGAATTGGCCTGACCCTCGCACGAATGTTTTGAGAGATCAGCAGTATGATGTCTTATTGATTGAAGATGTTCATGCAGATGCGATTGGAAAAGAAAATTTAGAGGCAATCGCGAAAGCTGTGGAGGATGGTAAAGGATTGATGATGCTTGGGGGTTATTACAGTTTTGGTCCTGGGTCCTATCGGGAGTCACCACTGGCGTCTGTCTTGCCGATTGAGATGGAGGTTTTTGAACGTCAGGAAGTCGGAGTGGATTTACCTATCCGGAAAGTGTTCCATATTAACCGTGAAGTGGATATGNAGCCCGCCGTCTCGCATCCGCTGACAACNCTGGGAAATACCGATCANATTTGGCAGCAATTACCGTCCTTACGTGGGGCGAATCTGTTTCAGGGAGTGAAGGATTCCGCCCAGATAATTCTGGAGTCGGACAAGGCTGAACCGCTGATGGTGACGACGCAGTATGGGCTNGGGCGTGTTGTGGCATTCGCTGGTGACTCGACTTGGCAGTGGGCTCGCAGTGGTTTTGGTGATGCGTTGCGAAGATTTTGGCGTCAAAACGTTTTATGGCTGGCGCGGCGAGAGAACCTGCAACAACGGGATGTCTGGTTGAAGCTCGATCAACGACGTTTCGCGTCCGGAAGTGAGATTGCTTTTGAAGCAGGTATTGATGTCTTAGGTAGTGAAAAGCCTGTTCCCGATTCACTAGAGTGGACGATCTNGTTAGTTTCTGGNGACNATCAGNAGCGAATACCAGTNACGCGACAGGGAGGATCGTGGGGTGGCAGAANCAAGAAACTGGAGAGGCCGGGTGAGTATCAGTTAATAGCAGGAGTAAAGCAGGGCAATGAGTCCCTGGGGCAGGCGCGTGTAAATTTCCAGATTATTGATAATCAGCCGGAGAGAAATAATCCACGGGCGGACTTTCAGCAGTTGAATCGGTTGGCGGAAATGACAGTCGATCAGGGAGGCAAAGTTGTTGTACCGGACGAGCTCAATGTCACGCTTCAGGGAATTATTGACGGGGCTAGTCAACAAGAAGTGGAGGTTCAGTTGAGTTGGCAATGGGGGTCCACATCGGACAGTGCCTGGTTTTTGACAATTCTAATCAGCCTCCTGCTTGCTGGTGACTGGATGTTGCGAAAGAAATGGGGCCTGGTCTAATAGAAGGATGTCTTTAAGACAGCACGTCCCACTCCGAATCCTGATATTTGTTATCCAGTAAATCCTGATGCAAAATCTGCACGGGTTTCGGGATCTCGCCGGCTGTATTTACGGGCTTCCAGTGGTCAGTAATGGCTGACTGAATCTCGACCATAGATCGTTCTAGATTAGTAACGAACTCCGCATGGGATCGTTTTTGCCGATAGTCCGGCTGTTTGGGTGGCGGAAGTAAGGCGTCGGAGATTCTCTTTAGGTTGAATTCACACAGCAGTGTTCCGTGATACAGAATGGCATCACGCTTGAGACGCAAGCTGTTTCCCGAGAATTTCAAATTGCCAATTGCGAGATCGCTGATCCCCAGAATACAGCAGGGGATTCCAATATTATTAAAAGCCGTCGCCATTTGTCCCAAAACGAAATCATGGCACCCCTGAATTTCTTTGAGTCGACCGTTTAAATTGCTATTAAGCACAATGGTATACATGAGGCAACCGGGGCCGGTTAGGATTGTGCCTCCACCACTTGGCCGACGGTAAACCGGAATCGTGTGATTACGACAGTATTCTTGGGCAGCTTCCTGCTCCAGTTTGCCACTACGTCCCATCACCACGGCATTACGTTGCGGCTTCCAGAATCTAAGAAATTGTTCACCGGTTTGTTCACTGTAAAGTAATAGGGCTTCGTCGAGTGCGATGTTTTTGATCACCGAGTCGTATGTGATGTCTAACAACTGCATGAATCAGCTTTTTTGGTCAAACTAAGGGGAAAATTGCTTAGGGGAAACCGTCGCAAACGACTGAATCATCTTGACGGTATTACTGCTCAATCTACACTAAAATCATACTCTTCGGTGCGCTTCCCTAGCACTGCGGAGAAGTATTCTTTGTCCATTGGAGTTTAGATCTTTGTCAGATCATCCAGAAAATAAACAACTTGCACCTACGCCGGAACCTAATGCCGCAACTCATGCGTTACCGGATGTTCAACCTCCCCAAGCGGGATTTTTGGTGCAGTTATTCCTGATCCCTATGGTGATTGTAGCCGCAATTATTTGCGTTTGGTTGCTTTTTAATGTGATCTCTCAGAGTGAGTCGCCCACAGAATTGGTACGTGGCTTGCGAAAGATGGACAGTTCTAGCTGGCAAAAAGCATATACGCTGTCCAATTTGCTTCGCACGCCAAATTCACAAGAGTTAAAGAATGATTCGGAGTTAGCGTCCGAGTTAGTCTTGATTCTCGAATCGCCATTAGATGTCGAGGCGGCGGACCCAAATCTGGTGAAGTTAAGAGTGTTTGTCTGTCGTTGTTTGGGCGAGTTTGAAATTCCTGAAGGTATGAACGCGTTGATCTCCGCCATGAAGAAGACGGATACGGAAAGCGAGATCGAAATTGGACGTTCGGCTGTTGAGTCACTTTCTATTCTAATTCAGAATTTGGGGCCAGAATCTCAACGNNAGAATAAGGANCTGTTAGCGGCATTGATTGAAACATCCAATATTCAAGCACAGAATCCNGGATTGCAAATCAAAATAGATCAGTTGCGAAGTACAATTGGTTTTGCCNTGGGCGTTTTAGGTGGTNAGGAAGCGATGACTCGCTTACAGGGAATGTTGTCTGATTCGTTCCCGAATGCTCGGTTTAATGCGGCAGCTGGTTTAGCTCGACATGGCGACTTGTCAGGTAAAAATGTTCTATTGGAAATGTTGGATGCTGAAAGCGAAAGTGTAGTGGCCGGGGANGCGTATAAATCAAGNTATGACTTCAAACGTAGTGTTGTAGCCACAACAGCGATTGATGCGGTTTCGGCTCTAAGCAAACNTCACGAGACATCTGAATTGCTGGAATTGATCTCGGCCATAAAAGTAGCCGCTGAATCAGAGGNGTTTGGTGGTAAAGCGAAAGTGTTGGCTAAGGAGCTTTTGATCAGTATTGAAAAGCCCTAATCCTTTTTTGATGAATCAATGTTCACTCTGGGTTATGAATATTAGAGACGGNATTCGTAGTCGTTTGGCGATTATCCCTTTTTGAGTAAACGTAATAGAAAGTAACTCCGAGTTGTTCTTGTGACTGTAGTCCCTCCTCCATTTCAAGGTAAGCGAATAGCGTTTGTGGGTAAACTCGGCGGCGTTAGCCGTCGACAGGCCCGCTCGTTGATTACAGAGAATGGCGGCTTTGTCATGAATCAGGAGGATTTGGAAGAGGCCAATATTGATATTGTCATTATTGGTGCAGACCAATGGCCTCCCACGACCCCGGAGGAATTGTTACCGTCCTCGGTTCTCTCGAGTGTGGCGGAAGAAAACTGTGAAGTGATTACCGAAACACAGTTTTGGGAGCGTTTGGGTTTATTGACAGAGGATCAGGCCATTAGGCGTTTGTACACGCCTGCAATGCTGGCTGAAATGCTGGATATTTCCGTTGCTTTCATTCGCAGGTGGCATCGACGGGGTTTGATTGTTCCGGTTCGTGAAATACATCGTTTACCTTACTTCGACTTCCAGGAAGTCGCGACAGCGCGCCATCTGGCGGAACTTCTAGAAGCAGGCGCATCACCTTCAGAGATTGAGCGTCAGTTAGAAGAACTGGCAAGATATGTTCCTGATGTGGAACGACCGCTGGCTCAACTCTCTGTGATTGTTGAAGGCCGACATATATTGCTGAGGCAAGGTGAAGGGTTAGTTGAGCCAGGTGGACAGTTGCGAATGGATTTTGGTCCTCTGGAAGAAGTAGCCGAAGAACAGAATGTTATTGAAGTCACTCGCGATGACGTGTTGCGAGTGCTGGAGCGGGAGGATGAAGAAAACCCGCACATTCTGGCATTTGATAAAATGGTGGATCGGGCAAAGATGCCACAGAATCCGGAAGAGATTTTGGCACGAGCTACTGGGCATGAAGAAGCTGGAGAATTAGATATAGCGATCGATTTGTATCGCAGTTTTTTAGCCGGTTATGGTTTGCGNGCTGAAGTCTGTTTTCAATTAGCCGAATTGTTATATCGAACTAACGACTATACGGCAGCCCGTGAACGCTATTACATGGCGATTGAGTTGGACGAGAACTATGTCGAAGCTCGTGCAAATCTGGGTTGTGTTTTGATCGATACAGGCGAGTTAGATTTGGCGATTGCTGCATTACTCGGGGCCCTTAAATACCACCCGGATTATCCAGATGCCCATTATCATCTGGCTAGAACGCTGGATGAATTAGGGCANACCGAAAAGGCTACCGATCATTGGCGCGCATTTTTAGTATTAGCTCCGGATAGCCCCTGGGCACAACAGGCACGGGATCGTCTGCGATAAATTCAATTGGTTATAAGAGCCACAACTGGGATACAATAGTGGTATCCCCATGAGTGCCCAATATGTTTGAAAATCAGCAATTGTACGAACAACTAAATGAGNTATTTTTTAGTTACGAGCATGTCGAATCCACGACATGGTTGTATTTGACGACGTTGCTTTCGATTGCTGTCTTCTTCAAATTTGGCCGTTTCTTTAGCATGCGAAATCTGGATGTCCTCCTGCTTTCGCTTTTTTCACCCTGTTTTATGCTCGTCTCCTTTGGGATCACAAATGGTTTCGAGGAAATCGTAAGGCTTGGCTATGTCACCCTTTGGGTCATGGGTGGAATTTTTATGCTCCGCATGTTTTACGACTGTACGATGGTACGTCGCCCACTANTGGAACCAAACTTGTCCGCCGGAGGATTGTCATTTTTAGTTTTCGCATTGTTTGTATTGTTAGTCAGCAATGTCTCACTGGGTTATATAGAGAGTGATGCTGAGATCCTCCGGGATCTAAGTTCTCCNCAAATGCCGGGTTATCGGATTCTTGAAGATCTTCCNCCNGTACCGGTGGCATTTTGGGAGACNCCTTTCGAGTTGAATCAACAAAGNGGAAAATCCGGGGTGTATTCATTTGAGATGAGTCAGGCGCTTTCACTGGGCCTAGTGATTGCNGCTCATTTTTTCGTGGTGGTCGGGCTGATTCTTGTAGGGTCNGTTCATTTTGAGAACGTGCGTATGGGACTGGGAGCCGCCGTCATTTATTTGTTAATTCCGTATACCGGCGAGATGGGAGGGCACGTTGATCACGTGCTCCCCGGTGCTTTNCTCGTTTGGGCCCTGTTGTTTTATCGCAAGCCAATGATCGCTGGATTCTTTTTATCCCTTTCATTCTGTATTTATTACCCTCTGTTCCTACTCCCTCTCTGGTTGAGTTTTTACTGGCAACGTGGAAAGACCAAGTTTGGTCTGGGGGTATTGTTGGGTTGGGGACTCTTAGTGCTAGGGCTATTTCTTACGAAGAGTGACTTTGTAGACTTTGTGGCCCAAATGAAACGTATGCATGGTTTTTTGATGCCGCAAATGAATCCAAAATTTTTGCAGGGCCTATGGAGTTATGGTTGGGCACCGGTTTATCGCATTCCGCTAATCACTGCATTTATCATGATGAGTATTACTTTTAGTATGTGGCCTGCTCAAAAGAATCTTGGCAGTCTTACTAGTTGTACCGCAGCTTTACTTTTAGCAACTCGTTTTTGGAATGGAGAAGGGGGTGGTCTTTTCCTCGGCTGGTCTCTTCCGTTGATTGTCCTCGTTATGTTCCGACCTAATCTGGAAGATCGGGTGATGCTAAGCCGCGATGCCGTGAGNAGTTACGGAGATTAGGGGTTTAAATAATGAGTCAGTCTGTCCAAGACCATAAGTCAGGTCCTGTTGAATCGATNCGCNTTGGCGTCGTGACGATCAGTGATACTCGTACCCTCGAGACGGATCGGGGAGGGAGTCTGATTATCCAGTTAATTGATNAAGCCGGACATGAGGTCGTGCGTCGTGAGATTATTCCGGACGAACCAGATGCGATGCGATTGTTATTAAGCGAGTGTGCTCAACAGCAGGGNATCCAAGCGGTTCTGATGACAGGTGGAACCGGCATTTCCAATCGTGATCAAACCTATGAAACAGTCACCGCATTGTTTACCCGTGAAATCCCTGGCTACGGCGAACTGTTCCGGCATCTCAGCTTTAAGGAAATCGGTTCCGCAAGTATCCTATCTCGTGCTACTGCGGGATTGATCAATAAATTGTTAGTGATCACCATGCCGGGATCTCCTGCCGCTGTGCAATTGGCAATGGAACAAATCATTCTCCCGGAATTGAGACATTTGNTTCGGGAAGCCACTAAATAATACCTAGGAATATCATCATGGCAGAATTAGCGAATCTAAATCGAGAGCGTTTACTGGAGAGGTTTCTTCGGTATGTCAAAGTAAACACGACGGCGAATGCTGAAACGGAGATCTATCCCAGCAGTGAAGGTCAGTGGGAATTGGGGAGAATTATACTCGCTGAACTAGAAGAAATTGGGGCCCAAGACGCTCATGTAGATGAGTATGGATTAGTTTGGGCGATGATTCCCGGTAACGTTGACGATGCTCCTACCATTGGCTGGAATTCACATCTAGATACATCACCTGAGACAACAGGGGAAAATGTGAAGCCTCACGTGATTGAAAGTTATGAGGGTGGCGATATCGTGCTGCCTGGAGACTCCTCTAAGGTGATTACAATGGCGGAAAGTCCCGAGTTAAATGACTTAATTGGGAAGACGCTGATTACTACAGATGGCACGACNCTGCTCGGTGGTGACGATAAAGCGGGCATCGCTATTATCATGGAGTCCGCTCATTATTTGACNGAGCATCCTGAGATCAAGCATGGTCCGATTCGAATTTTGTTNACTTGCGATGAGGAAATCGGCCGTGGTGTAAATCATGTGGATATTGAGAAGATGGGAGCCGTAGCTGCCTACACGCTTGATGGAGGCGGCGCGGGCGACATTGATGTGGAAACGTTTTCGGCTGACGGCCTGTCGGTGAGTGTCAAAGGGGTTAACATCCATCCTTCGATTGCCAAGGACCGAATGGTAAATGCGCTACGGGCTGCNGGTGCTTTGCTTGAACGATTACCGCGGGACCAGGCACCNGAAACTACGGAAGACCGAGTTGGTTTTATTCACCCTTATGTCTTGAATGGGGGTGTNGCTGAAGTGACTATCAAAATCCTTCTGCGGGATTTTGATACGGCTCAATTACAAGAGAAAGCTGACTTGGTATGTGAAATTGCGAGACAGGTTGAGAAGGATTACCCAGGGATCACTATGGAAGTCGATCATCAAAAGCAATATCGCAATATGGCTGATGGGCTTCCAAAGGAACCTCGAGCAGTTGAATTCGCAAAACAGGCTCATGATGAGCTTGGTCTTCAGTACAGGCTTAGTTCGATTCGAGGAGGAACGGATGGTTCGATGCTTACTGAAAAAGGACTCCCAACTCCCAATCTATCGAGTGGTCAACACACTCAGCATTCGCCACTGGAATGGGCATGTCTGGATGAAATGATTCAACAAGGTCAGGTACTTATCCAAACAGCAGTCGTTTGGGCAAACAATAGCCAGTCTTAGTTTAGAGCTGCTTAGCGTAGTTTTTGCGAAGTCGCGGCAGTCAGCTTCTAGTAGTGATTATGACGAAAGATTTATTGATGAGCGACATTCGTTTTTTGGTTTTTGACATCGAAACAGTCCCGGATGGGGAACTGATTTCTCATATTCGTTATCCGAAGGAGGAATTGCAGCCTCAACAGGCAATTGAAAAGTACCAAAAAGAGCTGCTAGATAAAAACGGTTCTGATTTTGTACCTCATACCTATCATTTACCGGTTTCGGTTGTTATCGCAAAGGTTAATCAGGCTTATGAACTGGTTGATTTGGTGGCATTGGACGAACAGGAAGGGCGACCACATATCATTACCCAGCATTTCTGGAAAGGTTGGGAGAAGTATCAAGCGACGCTTGTCACGTTCAATGGCCGCGGCTTTGACNTTCCGGTGATGGAATTAGGTGCATTCCGCTATGGGATCTCGCTGAAAAGATGGTTCTCTCTGCAATCGAAAAGTTTTAATCAGCCTCGCAACCGCTATAACCTTCAGAGCCATTTTGACGTCCAGGATGTTCTAACCAATCATGGCGCGTCACGAATGTATGGTGGCTTGAATCTGATGGCTAACCTGATCGGCAAGCCTGGGAAGATGGATGTTGCTGGAGATATGGTTCACCAACTGTACAACGAAGGNAACCTTCAACGTATTAATGATTATTGCCGTTGTGATGTGCTAGACACCTATTTTGTATTTCTGAGAACCAGTGTTTTGACTGGTGATCTAACTCTTCAGGACGAACAGAGAATTGTCCGTGAAACCCGGGCGTGGTTAGAATCCAAAAGTGATGAGTTTCCGATTTATAGACAGTATCTTGAGAACTGGGGTGACTGGCAAAANCCCTGGGAAGATCAGGATCTTACTCCAGCGGGTTAAACCAGATACTCGTCTTCCGGATCGAATTTCGGTAAGACCATAATGAGNACTTTCATTNTTCCAAGGGCTCGATGGNGCGTACCCGGACGAATGNTAATTGACATTCCCGGCTTCACAGAGATGATCTCATCATTAAGTTGCATTTTGGCGTCGTCGTCACATTCAAGAAAGAAGTAAGTCTCCGTGAGTGTTTTGTGATAGTGAGTTTGCGCATCCGCGGAGATTTCTGTGACATGAACGGTCCCAGGGAAATCATCCACTTCAGTAAAGGCACGTCTNGCTGTACCGCAGGGGCAGGGTACNCCTTCGATTTGTGAGAAGTCCGCTATTTCGTAAGGTGGTTTCGCGAGNTCGGTCACGTATGAATTCCAAGGCAATGTGTGTTGATAAGTNTTTACCCGCTNAGGGCGCTGGCTGAACAATAGACGACAAATTCATCAGTCAACATTGATCGGTTGCGGGGATTTTCTTTACTTAATCGTTACAGTTTATCAAAATCTCATAAATTCCGCAGAACAGTAATATTCAGGATAAACGTCACCCGATAATAANTGAAATAAGGTTGTTGTACGGTCAATCCACGTTAGGCGGATTTGGAAATATGAGAATTACGAAAACCACCATTGCAATAATAGTCNTTTGTTTTTTCACCATGCAGTTAAAGGCTAATGAGCCAATTGACGTATCCAAAACCGTGCGTCAGGGAGCATTGCAGGAAGCTTTGGAATTGATCATGAAAGATCTTTCGGGCACGTCTTTATCANAAGNCAATCCTGGGCTGAAACTTGNTCTGNAATTAAATCCTCTACCACCGTTGAAGAATCTTAGCGTTACATCCAGGCCAGCTAAGGATGATACTCCTAAGCCGGCGACCAAACCCAGCNCNGGTAAGCGCAAAATTCTCGCACCAATTGTGAAACCATCTAAGTTCCGATTTGGAATATCAGACAAAGAGATTTAAGCCNGTANTTAGTTCCACGGTTACCGGGAACTTAATTCGTGCACGATGTCAACCAAGGCGATGGCATTTTCAACAGGAGTCTGCTGTAAGACACCATGACCTAGATTGAAGATGTGGCCCGGTCGTCCAGCAGCCTGNTCCAATACTTCTTGGGTGCGACGGCGAATCGTATTTTGATCAGCTAGAAGAACGAGCGGATCCAGATTGCCCTGGACTGAACGGTCATGCCCAATGGTCTCCCAGGCATCATCCAGACGAATTCGCCAGTCTACTCCGACAACTCGGGTGCCGGCTTCTGCTAATAAAGGGAGTAATGCTGGGTTACCGGTTGCGAAGTTGATGACCGGTACACCAGGTGTAATCTTCGCGATGATCTCCTGAATGTAAGGTAGTACATACCGNCGGTAATCGTCCGTGCCTAAACAACCCGCCCAGGAATCAAACAGTTGAACACATTGTGCGCCGGCAGCAATTTGCGCGTTGAGGTAACGAGTTATCGCTCGTACGAATCGCTGCATTAGTTCNCGCCAGGCACCTTCATCACGATACATGATTGTTTTAGTGTTAAGGTAATTACGACTGGAACCACCTTCGATGGCGTAACTAGCCAATGTGAACGGAGCTCCTGAAAAACCNATTAATGGCATATCTGCAGGTAGTTCGAGTCGAGTTTGCTTCACCGTTTCCATTACGAAGTCGAGTGACTCAACACTTTCCAATTCCATCACTCGCTCGATGTCTTTAACTTCACGAATGGGGTTATGAATGACNGGNCCTTCCCCTTTCNCAAACTCTAAATCGAGCCCCATCGGTTCCAGGATGGGAAGCAGGTCAGAAAAAATGATTGCTGCATCGACGCCAAGTTTGGTAACCGCCGTTACCATGATCTCAGCACANAGGTCGGGNCGTTTACACAATTCAAGGAAAGTCGTCTGACTACGGATATCCCGATACTCTTTCATATATCGTCCAGCCTGACGCATTAGCCAAACGGGAGTGACTTTAGTTTCTTCACCGCGGCAGGCTTTCATAAATGGACTGTCGTACCAGGGTGCATGAGGGTCGAGTACATCTGAGCTCGGGCCGGATAGCATATGGCGAATCCTCTTCTTTCTCTTTTTTAATTCTTTGCTTTTACGGGCGGCGGTGATGACCATCGGGCCCATCTTGGGTTTTTCAGGCTCCAGATCCACCGGTAAAGATAAATGACGCATCCATTCGGTAGTTGTCGGACCAATCGAAACTATAACGCATTTATCAAATTGTGTTTTTAGTTCATCTTCGAGACCAAGTTGGCCGGCTAACGCGAATAGGTTGGTTGACTGATGAGCTGATGTAAACATTAGCACATCTATCTCACCAGCAATAATGGCCCGAATATTCTGTTCTAAAAGAGACGTATCTTCCGGCAATTCCCAACGATAGACTTTAACCGTTTGGATGTGAGCCCCACGCGCCTCCAGTCCGGCCACCAGACTTAGGTTAGGCTTCCCATATTCCTGAAGAGCAATACTTACTTGATTGACCGACAACTGTTGATCCAGCGTTGACAGTACTTCTCGCCAGGTATTGGGTGATGGTACTTTGATTGTAGGTGTAATGCCATACGCTTTCATGGCAGTGACAGGTTTTGGGCCACGCGCTACAGTTGTCATGTCTTGCAGGCAGTGGAGGAATCGTTCTATATCTACATGCCGTTCAATAGCACTGATGAGGTGCTTAAATCCGACACCCGTCATCACGATGAGAACATCGACTTCACCAGTGATGACTCTGTTGGCCAGATCAATACTGGGTCTGTTTTCTTCCAGAGCGACNTCACGCATTGAGGGACTCACATGAGCAACCCCGTTATTGCGTTCGATGAGGCGCGCCATGTCCTCCGCGCGGCGACTTTCAAACGCTGCTACGTGTAGACCTTCAAAATTTGGCTCTTGGGAGGGCGTGCTCATGNTTCTTTCAATATAACTAAGAGATACCGAATTGAGAGGGTGTCTGATGAACTGCANATTCAGCAATTTGNTCGANGGGCANTGTTCGGGTAATTATTCGATAAAGTTTAGAGAAATGCTGAATTTCAGCTCAGGTCCATTCTGCTCCGGACGATTCAGTTATCACGCGGCAGGGGTGCCGTGATGTCGGCTTATGATAAAAGTGAACAGGGAAGTTCGTTATAAGCCACTGACTAACGCAGGAACGGTCTAGACCACATCTAGAAACTAGGCAGGTAGGNAATAATTAAATGGTCCGTCGTATTTTGGATTTTCAGGCAGCTCAAACTAAAGCAATCGGACAAACTGCAGTACTGGACCATTTGGAGCAGGAAACTCATGTCATAGTGAAACTTAGTGAAATCCTGCCCGCATTAACAGATGCTCTATTAACCCAACGAGCTTGGGTTCAGGATTTTGAAGATGATCAAATCGAGGTTAGCACCGATCTTTTTGAAGTGATTCAGGCATACGAGCGTATGCGAAATGNGGCCTGATTGTCAGGTAGCAACCTCGTCCTGTGGCTGGTAGATTCGGGNCGGCAGGTTGAGATGAATGGGCCTTCGGAATGTCGCTCTGCGGGGAGCGGTACTCCGAAGGCTTTTTCTTATTGCCTGCGATTGCTTCAATCGAAACAATGTAACGAGTAAATCCTCCACAGAGAAGAAGGCTTGTAAGGAGATCATGTGATGAGTGAAGAACAAAGTCAGGAACGTATCGACGATTTGATCTTACGTATCCGTAATTCTGCTCAACGACTGGCTGATGACCATCCCGCACGGGGAGATATGAAGATCCTCAGCCGTACTTTGCGAGAATTACGTTATGCCTTCAAGGTTTTTGCTCNCTATCGNAAGCATCGAAAAGTCACGGTTTTCGGTTCGGCTAGAACTCCTGCCGGAGAAGCAACATATCAGGCTTGTGTTGACTTTGGCCGTGCCATGGCTAAACGGGATTGGATGGTCATCACGGGGGCGGCACATGGAATCATGGAGGCCGGACATGTCGGGGCTGGACGCGAGATGTCGATGGGCCTCAATATCATGTTACCCTTTGAACAATCGGCTAATGCGATTATCGATGGTGACCACAAGCTTGTGAACATGAAGTACTTTTTCACTCGCAAGNTGATGTTTGTTAAAGAGTGTGATGCTGTCGTTTGCTATCCTGGCGGATTTGGCACGATGGACGAAGCGATGGAGGTGCTCACTCTTGTTCAGACCGGGAAACGAGATGTAGTGCCNATCATTNTGGCAGATGCTCCGGGTGGTACTTACTGGAAGATGCTCGATGAGTTCATTCGTAAAGAGCTACTCGCCGGCGGTATGATTTCACCCGAAGATTTGCATTTGTATTCGGTGACAGAAGACTTTGAAGAAGCCGCTGATGAAATCATGCAGTTCTATAAAAACTATCACAGCATGCGATATGTTGGCCGTGACTTAGTGTTACGCATCAGAGAACCGCTGCCACAGGAATCGCTGGATATTGTCAATCGCGACTTTGCAGATGTCCTCAACAGCGGTCAATTTGTGCAGACAGATAAGCTTGAAGAAGAAGAGGATGATGAGAATACAAACGGATTAACTCGTCTNGTAGCGCACTTCAATCGCAGGAACCATGGACGTCTTCGTCANTTGATCAACTTTATCAACACTCAGATGTAGTGGAGATTACCTGCAAGTTTATCGGCTCACGAAGTTGTCGCCTTCATTACCCCTGTAGCAAACCCTAGTAAATCGTTGGCACCGCGGCAGGATTCGACCAATTGAGAGTAATCTCCTTTGGATTCGCAAAGTTCCAGTAATGAAGGAGCGAGACCACTGGTACGTTCNCCTGGCTGAATAAGCTCCGCAGTTGCTGCGATGGCTTCATCGACTTGGCCAATTCGATTTAGTAGATCGATGTAAACTTCCACCGCCAAGGTNCCCCACTGGTTACGCGGAACATCGCTTGCCTTCTGCTTGAAGTGTATCAAAGCGTTGTCAACATTTTCGCCCAGCAGTGCCTGATAGTANAAAGCATGGTCAGGGTAGATATCCGTGAACGGTTCATCACCTTCATATTGAAATTGGGAATTTAGCATGCGACCGTAGTGAGTCAGGTCTAATGCTTTTCTTAAACTCGCCTCATCTTCCAGAACTCGGCTGAAGCGTGTTGTTGATGCAAGGTGAGTGGTNTCNATATGATATGCATGTTCTCCAAATAACCATTCGCGATCTGCAACCAAACCTTCCAGCGTGGATTCTTCCGGTTCCGCTTCGCTACGATGAGCGATATCCGANTTAACATTGTTAAACAATTCAGCGTGGACATGATCTAACAGGAGTTTAGCAACTTTCCGCTGTTCAGGTTTTGATTTGTGAGCCACGACTGTTTCGTAAGTGGTAATGGAATTACAAGTTCCATAACTGTCGAGTACGATCTGAAACCCGCGTTCAACATCAACCCCTTCCTGTAGTAAGACCTCAACTAACTCGTCGAGATTGCTTTCACCGACCTCTACCGGATCTAGAACCTCTTTGACCGCCTGACGATCTCCTACCGGGCGCATATACATATACCCTTCTGAAATACGTCCCTCCTTNAGCAGNCCCATACCAACCTGGCGGCATGCACTGATAAGNCCATCCTCAAGAGCGGTTCGCTGTGATTCTTCTAACTCGTCGCCGGATTCACCATAGAGCAAAGGAAGGCCGATACTGTGGCGGACCTGCATTTTCAATGCTTCAAACAGTTCGTGATATTTTTTTTCTTTTACNAGNCCNGNGANCAACTGTCCTAAAACAGCCTCCACNCCACCGTTTTGCATACTGGTTTCGAGTTGTTNAAAGAGCGAGTCTGACATGCGAAATCTGCCTCTATCACGTCTATTTAGTTGATTATTGGTATGTCTTCTATGGTAGCAGGAAGCAGGGGGTAAACAATTAGGTATGTGGACAATTCAACCGTCCAGCTGAAGTGGAATTCCGTCGTTACCCCATGGTTTTCATGATCGCGGTGCGGAAGTTTACCGAGTATGCCAATCGACCGGCTGNGTCCAAGGTGAAAGGAGGTGGAATTCCGGCGTTCAACGGCTGTGCAGCCTTGCTTATCNGTGTCCGCAGATTTATGTTAAAAGNTACNGAATTNTTTNTTTTCTGATAGAAAACGNCGGGTTCCCGGTAAAGAAATTTATTGCTTCTTTGATTTAGGAAATGACTATGCGTATGCAGCAGTTTCAGAGCAAGTGGTTACATTTAGCCTCCGCGTTGCTTGTTATTCTGTTTCTCGGAATTGGCGGATGTTCGGACGAATCAACCAACAACACCCCTNGTGGACANCCTGAAACACCGACCGAAACAGATGNTAGTGATCCTGACGCAGAAGCATCTGGTGAAAAGCCTGCCGAACAGCCAGTGACGGAACCCGTGCAAGATCAAGCGACAGAACCGTCAGCGAAGCCATCCGAGGAAGAAGCTGCAACCAATGCTCCGATGACACTACAGGGTGAGCCGGTTGAACGAGACGGAGTCGACTGGACGTTTTGGCGTGGTCCCGGGTCAAACGGTACCTCCCCGGAAACCGGGTTGGTCGATGACTGGGATCCGAACGGTGGACCTGGAAGCAATGTTAGTTGGAAGAGAACAGACTTAGGTGGGCGAAGTACTCCCGTTATTATGAATGGCCGGCTATATATGCTGTGCCGCGCNGAACGTGAGTCCTCACGCGAACGTGAACAAGTTGTTTGNCTGAATGCCGCCACCGGTGAAACAATTTGGACAAATGTTTTTAACGTCTGGCTTTCCGATGTGCCCGACACGCGAGTTGGCTGGAGTAACGTTACTGCGGATCCTGAAACAGGTAATATTTACACCTTAGGTGTCTGCGGCTTCTTTCAATGCATTCACGGCGAAACAGGGGAAACAATCTGGTCTGTGCCATTGCATGAGCGCTTTGGTTTGCTGAGCACATACGGTGGTCGAACCAATACTCCGGTCGTCGTTGACAATCAGGTAATCATCAGTTCGATTGTGATCGGATGGGGTGAAATGGCCAAGCCGGCTCACCGTTTTATTGCTTTTGATAAGACAAGTGGTGAGGTTATCTGGTTCAANGGTACCCGACCACTGCCTTATGACACGACGTACAGTACTCCAACGGTAACAGCACTGGCTGGTCAGAAGTCGTTGGTGTTTGGTTCTGGNGATGGNGCTGTTTGGGCAATTCAACCGCGAACNGGTAATCATATTTGGCAATATAAATTCTCTCGACGAGGCTTAAACGTATCGCCGCTTGTTGTTGGAGATAAAGTCTTCAGTGGNCANAGTGAAGAAAATGTAGTTGGCACTTCGATGGGAGCCGTNGTTGGGATCGACGCGACAGGAAAAGGGGATGTGACGAAGTCCCATGAGCTTTGGAAATATGAAGAAGTTATGATGGGTAAGTCTTCACCACTTGCGATTGGTAACCGACTGTATTGTTTTGATGACCGTGCCAAAGTTTATGTCTACGACATGGAGTCAGGGGAACAGATTGGCCGCAAGCAGGCACTTGGGCGAGTGATGCGTGGNAGCCCTCTGTATGCCGATGGAAAAATTTACGCAATAGGTAATTCCGGTAACTGGGCAATCTTCCGGCCTGATGCAGAAGAAGGGTTGATTAAACTGGCTAGTGGCCGCTTGCCAGATAGTGAAACAATGAATGCCTCACCGGTGGTTTCCCACGGGCGTTTGTATATTGAAACCAGTGGTGGTTTGTACTGTGTCGAGGATACCGAGAAGACATCTGCAGCGACGGAAGTTGTAGTTCAGCCGGAAGAAACCATTTCCGGCGACGCAGTGGCAACTCATATTCAGGTTGTACCGGCGGATGCTTTGATTCGTCCTGGACGGTCTCAGGAATATAAAGTTCTACTTTACAATGCAGTTGGTCAGCTAATTGGCGCGGCAGAAAATGCCGAGCTTTCAGTAGATGGTTACGGTGCGATGGAAGGAAGTACCTTCAATTCATCAGCGGATGCAGCTCATGTTGCTGCTTATGTTACGGCAACCGTTGGTGAACTTTCAGGACGAGCTCGAATTCGGATCGTACCAGACCTGCCATGGAATTTTGATTTTGATGATCTGTCAGCTCCTCCAATTACATGGGTTGGAGCTCGCTATCGTCATGTAATTCGTGAAGTGGATGGTAGTAATGCCATGGTCAAAATTACGACTATCCCGAAGGGTACCCGGAGTCGTTCTTGGATGGGCCATTCAGATTTGTCTAACTATACTATTCAGGCGGATGTAAAAGGTGCTCGTAACAATGATAAACTTCCTGATATCGGATTGACTGGTCAGGGATATTGTCTGGACATGCAGGGGGAAAGCCAACGATTACAGATTCGCACTTGGGTTCCTCAGGAACGGATCGCTAAAACGGTAGATTTTGCCTGGAAAGAAGACCAGTGGTATACGTTGAAATTTAGGGTCGCAGTGGAAGATGGTAAAGCAGTATTACGAGCGAAGGTGTGGGAAAAAGGCTCTGACGAACCGTCGGAATGGATGCTGGAAGTTACGGATGATGTTCCAGTAACTCAGGGTAGTCCCGGACTTTACGGTAATGCCAAAGACGCCGAGATCTATCTGGATAACATCACCGTTACCGCGAACCAATAAAACAAGTTAAGAGATAACTTAGAAGCCCACGAGTTGATTAGATTGAGGTCCCGTTCAACTCGATATAAATTTCGGACCGGAGAATTGATAATGAAGAATGTAAGAGTTATCGGATTACTAACCCTATGCTTTTTGCTGGGATTGTTCACCGTGGCGACGATTTCAGGTTGTTCGGAGAAGAAGGACGGTACCGGCGACATTCAGCAGGAAGCGACCGACGATCTGCAGGAATCGGAAGCCGATCCAGGCGGCGATTCCAACACCGAAGAAACAGCTGAAGAAACAGCCGCTAATCCGGCAGAACTGTTTAACTTTAAGTTGGATGACAAAGGCGATCCTGTGATTGCCCCCGGAGATTGGGGTCAATGGGGCGGCACTTCCTATCGAAATAACACTCCTGAAGCGACAGGCATTCCCACTAACTGGAACGTGGGTCGCCGGGATCGTGAAACGGGTGAATGGTCTGGTCAGGAGAACATTAAATGGGTTTCAGCAGTCGGCAGCCAAACTTACGGTAACCCGATTGTTGGTGGCGGCAAAGTGTTAGTTGGTACAAACAATAGTGGTGGCTATCTCGCCCGCTATCCTTCTGCGACCGATCTCGGGGTTTTACTGTGCTTTGATGAACAAACCGGTGACTTCCTCTGGCAGCATTCCAGCGAAAAACTAGCTACAGGTCGTGTTCATGACTGGCCACTGCAGGGAATTTGTAGTGCACCTTATATGGAGGGTGATCGCATCTGGTTCGTTTCCAGCCGGGGTAGAGTTGTTTGCGTGGATGCAGATGGTTACTACGATGGAACAGACGATGGTGAAATTACCAGTGAACGAGCGCGTTTGTTTGATATCCGAGTCAATGAGGATCCGGCAGCCGACCAGGTGGCTCCTGCTGTCACTGCTTTGAATGAAGGCACGGTCAATGACACCTTGCGAGCGGCGACCGCGAAGGCGGGAGTTGTTCTTCCTGAAGAAGTCTCTGTCGTCGCTGACGATGGTGGCAAAAAATGGACTCTGACGGCGAAGGTTGGCGACGAAGATCGCACTGTAATTGCTCAGATCATGGGCCCAAAACTTAGTGTCTTCAAAGTGGTGACTCCGAGTGACACAGAAGAAGCTGATACGCTTTGGGAATATGACATGATGGGCAATCTTGAAGTATCCCAGCACAATATGTGCTCCTGCTCTATTACAGCTATGGGGGATTTACTGTTCATTAACACCTCCAACGGCCTTGATGAATCTCACATCAATCTCCCATCTCCAGATGCCCCTAGCTTCATCGCGATGGACAAAAACACAGGCGAAGTTTATTGGACTGATAAATCACCATTCGACAATATCCTGCACGGTCAGTGGTCTTCGCCGGCCGTAGGGCTTTTTGATGGAGTACCACAGGCGATTTTTGCNGGTGGTGATGGTTGGGTGTACAGTTTCAAAGCTGATAAAGGTAACGATGGTGTTCCTGAATTACTTTGGAAATTTGATGCNAATCCAAAAGTAAGTAAATGGATTCTNGGTGGTCGTGGTACTCGTAATAATATTATTGCTACCCCCGTAATCTATGACGGTCACGTCTATGTTGCTGTTGGTCAGGACCCGGAACATGGTGAAGGTGAAGGCCACTTGTGGTGTATTGATCCTTCTAAACGTGGCAACGTTAGTCCTGAATTGGCAATCNATGTTGAAACCGGTGAAGAAATCGAACACCAGCGACTTCAGGCTGTTATCGAGGAAGATGGTCAGGTTGCCCGTGATAATGAGAACTCCGCAGTGGTTTGGCACTACAGCGTAAATGANGTGGATGGTGATGGNGATATTAATTTTGAAGAACAGATGCACCGTAGTTGTGGAACTGTTTGCATCAAGAATGACTTGCTGTATATCTCAGACTTCAGCGGCTTGTTCCATTGCCTCAATGCGAAGACTGGTGAGGTCTATTTTACCTATGATATGTTTGCAGCAGCCTGGGGTTCTCCGCTGATTGTTGACGGCCACGTTTATATTGGCGATGAAGATGGTGATATTGCCATCTTTGAACTGAGTGCAGATGCTAAAGATCCAATTGAAGAGATCAATATGGGTAACTCAGTCTATTCAACACCTGTCGTTGCTAACGGAACTCTGTTCATTGCAAATAAGACTCATATCTTTGCAATTGCAACGGAAGGGGAAGCTGAAGCATCTGCTGAATAGGATTAACCTTAGANAGCAAATAAAAAGCGTGGCGATCAGATTTGATTTGCCACGCTTTTTTTCGTGNATGGAAAGTTACTCGTCCTCCACCTCAATCTCTTCCTTNCGCTTTTGCAGGAAGTGAGNGGANTTCTTACTAAGAGTTTCGACCTTAGCCANCGCCTCTTTCTTTTCATGGAACTCGAATTTTGCGACGGGTTTCATGGTAGAGCTGAATACGACCCAAAATATCTTCTTGATCGTTTGCTTACGTCGNCGTCGAGTACGTTTTTTAGGTGCACTNCTCCCAGCGGCAGCTTTGACAGCAGCCTTTTTCTTTTTNGNNGCNNNNTTCTTNNNNGCAGCCTTCTTCTTAGNAGCCGNCTTCTTCTTAGGAGCAGCCTTCTTCTTAGGAGCCGCCTTCTTCTTAGGAGCCGCCTTCTTCTTAGGAGCCGCCTTCTTCTT
>PAJC01000020.1 GCA_002705165.1 Planctomycetaceae bacterium
TGAGGATCAAAGGGAGCGTCTTCGGCCGATTCTTCAGCTGGCGTTGGTTCCGAAGCTGGTTCCACTACGAGCTCCTCTGCCGGAGCTTCTTCNCTCTCTTCTACGNCTGATTCATCCTCTGCCGGANCTTCTTCNCTCTCTTCTACGTCTGATTCATCCTCTGCCGGAACTTCTTCGCTCGAGGCATCANTAACGGCCNCTTCTGNGACAGGCTCAGCAGNCGTTTCNATAGATTCAGTTGTTTCAACAGGAGNNNCCTGCTGAACTTCATTACCAACTTCTTCAGGAGCTGAATCTTGCGAAATATTGTCATTAGAGGCAGGNGTTGAGTTATCCTGTGGTTCTAACGACTCATTGGATTCGTCTTGAAATTCGTTCACGGTAAAAACTCCGAACACGTAGTNTCCTGNCATTTATGNCAGGCTTGCAACTTAAAGGGTGGTTGTCCTGATACTTTCGTCACCAAACCGAGACTATGGCCGGCTGGNTANTGAGCGTACGGGCTNAAGACACGGATTGCGATTTAACTGACGGGACAGTTAANCGCTGATACCAATAGCCTTCAACAACAACTGCCAAACCAGGTCATACCCGAATAAAGCTGCTGTAAATAAAAACATTGTTAAGATCACAACGAAGGAGCTACGAAAGAGTTCCGGGCGTTTCGGCCAGGAAACCTTCGTCATTTCGTTCTGCACNGCGATTAGAAATTCAGCGAATTTAAACCAGTGCACAATGCGGTAGCTAAACCAGATAGAAGCCACTAACAGAATANNGGAAGTAATCGTGGCGTCGAGCGAAAACAGCTNNNCANNTAGATTACCTTTGGCCCAAATNTTGAGTGACCATATCCCCAAGGCAAACACAATAATCAACGTCAGCATGGTTGTACGGCGCGTCACCAAACCCATCGTGGGACGATGTCGTTTACCACTAACCAGCGTTTTATAAAGCTTTAAGTTGACCGCAGGTTGATCTGCTTTACCAGCAGACTGCGAGTTTGCATTTTTGGACATTACGTCATTGTCATCCAATTAATATNCAGANCCCGAAAGATCTGAGTTACTAACCGACTACTCAGCCTCAGAAGCAATGGTTTCAGTTGGTTTCACTACAGTTTCCCGCCGTAGCGATCCAGCTCTGAGTCCATCAGGCCAAAATCAGAATTAGGTTTCCTTGTCGCCTCATGTCGAGACGTCCCCTAACTCTCACTCAGCAAAACCTCGAGTTATCATCCATCGTGGAGGAATTGCCGCCTACCTCAGGGAGGTAGAAACTCTCGTACGTGTAACAGATCCATCCCGTACGATGAGTAAATCAGTNTTGTATTTNTNATTTCTAANTCCCNNAACCCGAGNAGCNGGNATNAAACCCTNCNNCTCGNNTNAAGGACTATATGGCAGGGGCGGAGGGACTTGAACCCGCAACCGCTGGTTTTGGAAACCAGTGCTCTGCCAATTGAGCTACACCCCTGTTTNAAGATTGCCGGGTATACTACTCGACAATCTTAGTTACTACGCCAGAACCGACAGTTCGGCCACCTTCACGAATAGCGAAGCGAACACCTTCGTCCATCGCAATTGGCTTGTGTAGCTCAACTTCCATCTTCACGTTGTCACCAGGCATGCACATTTCAGCGCCAGCCAAGTTCGCAGTACCCGTTACGTCAGTGGTACGGAAGAAGAACTGAGGACGGTAACCGCTAAAGAATGGAGTGTGACGACCCCCCTCTTCTTTACTCAAGCAGTAAACTTCACCCTCGAATTTTGAGTGTGGAGTAATACTACCAGGAGCAGCCAGAACCTGACCACGCTCGATTTCTTCACGCTTAAGACCACGAAGAAGGCAACCAACATTATCGCCGGCCATCCCCTTATCGAGCAGCTTGCGGAACATTTCCACCCCTGTACAAATTGTAGTCATCGTGTCCTTAAGACCAACAATCTCCACGGTATCGTTAACATTGACCACACCACGTTCGATACGACCAGTTGCCACAGTACCACGGCCTTCAATGGAAAAGACGTCTTCAATAGCCATTAGGAATGGCTTGTCTTCATCACGATCCGGCTCCGGAACATTAGCGTCAATCGCTGCAACTAATTCCGAGATACATGCGGATGCATCAGGATCGGCAGGATTTTGATAAGCAGGCAAAGCAGAACCGCGAACGATTATTGCGTTGTCGCCATCAAAGTCATACTTGCTGAGCAGTTCCCGAACTTCGAGCTCTACCAACTCCAACAGTTCTTCGTCATCGACGAGGTCACATTTGTTGAGGAATACAACGATAGCCGGTACATCAACCTGTTTTGCGAGAAGGACATGCTCTTTAGTTTGAGGCATTGGTCCATCTGCAGCCGAAACCACCAAAATAGCACCGTCCATCTGAGCAGCACCGGTGATCATATTTTTAATGAAGTCAGCGTGTCCAGGACAGTCAATATGTGCATAGTGACGAGTTTCACTTTCATACTCAACGTGAGCTACAGCGATGGTAACAGTCTTAGTTTCGTCGCGAACTGTACCACCTTTTGCAATCTCCGAGTAATCTTTGGCTTCAGCCAGACCCTTAGCAGCTTGAACTGCAAGAATCGCACCAGTGGTGGTTGTCTTACCATGGTCAATGTGGCCGATCGTACCCACGTTGACGTGGGGTTTTGTACGTTCGAAAGTCTCCTTGGCCATTTCCTTTACCTATCTTCTGAAAATGATATTGTGTCGTTTCCGACGGGATTAAATATTCTCTTAAGTCCTCACTTTAATTCCTTTACCCGGCGAACCTAATCGCCGGCTATCGGAATTCCGATCAGACCTATTAACGTCTGTTTTTATTAGCCTGGGTCGTTCGACCTAAGCTAAAAAGAGCTGCTGACGGGACTTGAACCCGTGACCTCTTCCTTACCAAGGAAGTGCTCTACCACTGAGCTACAGCAGCATGAGCCGCCCCGGCGCCTTCGATCAAGACTGACTTGNGTTGTTACNNTTAAGCCAAAATCAATCAAAACACAATGACNTATGGTAAGAGCGGGTGAAGGGAATCGAACCCTCGTCTTCAGCTTGGAAGGCTGTGGCTCTACCATTGAGCTACACCCGCAATACTTAATAGTGCGCAATGACACCCATACACAATGTGCAGCAATCCTCTATTTTTACGCAAAAAAGGGAATACTGATAAGAGGCAATTCACNAAGTTTCCAAAAATAAATTGACTGACAATCAGAGCTTGAATCAAGCTCTAACCAGCCAGCCAGTTTATTTAGTAGGATTGTGAGGTTTTGCCCCGCAAGTGGTGGGTGAAGGATTCGAACCTTCGAAGGCGCTGCCATCAGATTTACAGTCTGACCCCTTTGACCGCTCGGGAAACCCACCTANTCGCGTCTTTCTGCTAATAGCCTGGTGGCTTGAGAAAGAACGAGAGCCACCGAAGGGAATCGAACCCTTAACCTGCTGATTACAAATCAGCTGCTCTGCCAATTGAGCTACAGTGGCTTACTTTTTAACCGCGGAAATATCCCCGACCGTTAAAACCTGTAAATATACCGAAATTGGCCACGCCTGCAATATGAGAGTTACCAGTTTGAATCCGATATAAAACCAAAATATACCTGCCCGTTGGACCTGTGAAGGCTGGAATGCAGAAAAAATGAGACAATTAGATAGTTATACGGTTGAGCTAATCCGTAACGATCAATGGATGCAGGCCTCGTCGTATAAAAAGGCGAGCAGATAAATAGGAATATTTATCTGCTCGCGGCAAAATCTAAAGTCAATGCGACTTAAATTTCAATCAATTCTAAATGCTCGGTTGTCGCTTCCCGGCGTAGTTTTTTCAAAGCCTTGGCCTCGATCTGACGTACGCGTTCCTTTGTGACACCAATCTCCTCACCTACCTGTTGCAGCGTTTGNGGTTCATGACCGGGTGTCAGGCCAAAACGACTAATGATGATTTTCTGTTCACGATCATCCAACTGAGTCAAGATACTGCTAATCGCTAGCTTNCGGTGTTCATCTTCAAGCTCCAGCTGCTGGCGACTAGTTCGCGAATCGTTTTGCATGACGAACGCCTCTTCCAGACTTGTNCGGAACCGGTCGCGGTGCCGAAATTCGTTTGGAATCGTGCGAGCGAAATTCTTCATGATAGCCCAGGATGCATAGGTAGAGAATTTGTTGCCTAACGCATAGTTAAACTTCTCGGCGGCACGAATCAGTGACATGTTGCCGTCACTGACAAGCGTGAAGAAATCTTCGGTTGCCTTCATATGACGTTTAGCAATCGAAACAACCAGCCTCAAGTTGGAACGAATGATCACCTGCTTCAACTGTACGACAGTTTCCCACCAGGATTCAATCTCTTCCATCAGCGAACTGTCNCCAGTCTTTTCAAACTGNATCCTCAGCTTTNCAGCTCGGTACTTNGNGTAATTNTACTTNCGGAACAAATGTTGCTCCTGNGCCCNGGTCAANATAGNAACTTCGTANAGNGCNGANAGATAGGATGGAAGGTCTTTNGGAGCTCGAGTTCGTCTCNGAGGTGTTTCCGGNTCCGGAATCGGTGCCATAATTCGCTTTTCCGCACCACGGCGACTAAATTCATCNGAGGGCATATAGTCGAGCGGCAACTCCATTATCGCCACTCGTCTCATNTCATTAATAATACGATGGATGGTTGAGGCTGTACGGTTGAATTGNCGAGCCAGCATCGCTACACTCGTTCCTTCATTAAAACGGTTGAAAATGCTGCGTTTAGAATCGAGTGACAGCTTACCCCGAGCCCGGGGAAAGATGGCATCCGTAGGATTGTCGGTGTCATAACGTTTTAGAGTGTAGCGGATTGTCTCAATACTTCGTTTGAAATGATCCGCTAANCGACGTGCTGTCTCGGACGGACATGCGCCGGTTGCTGCCAGTTGTCGTCCATGTTGCAGTATTTCCTGACGCTCTGAATCGGTCAGTTGACTAAAACGCTCGCCACGTGAAACTTTATCACGATTGTTGGCAATGAAAGTTTCGACACTTGAATTCGCGAAGGCCACACGCTTGCGACCGTTGATTACAATCTTNCGACTGACCAAGCCATTGTTTCGCCACCGGGAAATTGTTTTGGATGAAACCTTAAGATGTGCACTGAGGGAGTGCACGGTGTATACAGGTTCAACAATTTCACTAGCAGTTAAACCAACGTGTTCTGTCAGGTCTTCGACCAACAACCGTAAGTCATGATGAATTTCTTCACCAGAAATTTTGAGACCCGAGTTGACCCCTGAAAGCGTCGAACTGTTACCAGTGATTCGGTGATACAGGTAACCAAACGAAAGTGATTGGTCGTGTTCGATGTCGTAGACTAGCTTTTCGATGCGATAGGCGTAGAGTAATACAACTTCACGTTCCTCGACGGAAGTTAAAGCATCACGTAAATTGCGCAGCGCATTACTGCGATAAGATGAGTTCATGGCTATTCCCTTCTCTGCCAGAATCCTGGATGCTGTTCCATGTGCTTCCACCCGTGAACTGAGGTTGCCATGCACCGAGCTAAATCCTTCCCAAGATTCAGTGGGTAAATGACTTCCGAATTCAGTTACAAAGTGTCGTCACGCAAATCAGGAATCTTATGTTGTCGTCTCGAGTGGCGAGCCCCTGATCACCTTAATAGAGGTCTAACGTTTGGCTTTAGAGGTTCTGAACCCCAAAGCACCGTGTTGTCTGATTTGGCAAACCAGACTGTCAAAACACTATCTACGAGCTGACTAATATCATTATAAAGGCTATGTCAAGCTTTTACCCCTATCTACGTTCCCAATAGGTAAACGGTGCACCACTTAGCACGGCCAGTGGCAGATCTTTTTTATCGCTTAAAGACTATAAAAAAAGTAGTTTTCGAAGAGGCAAGCGAATTTTTATGAAAAACTGAGCAATCTTGGTAACTGGTTCAGCGACTGAAATCCCTGAAATAACCGATTTCAGACGTAAATTGTCTTAACCGTAGTTGGTTTTTAAGTCGATTTACCGATTAACCGGTCTTTCGAGTCAGCGGATGATCATAGCCTGCGCGATATAAAACCTTGGCACCTAGATAAAGACAATGGATTTTAATTCACCCAAACCGATTAAACGATTCCTGATTATTGCTACTTTGCTATCAGTAATGAGTCAAACGTCGTGCGCAGTTTGGGCTCAAACATATACCTTCCAACCGTCAGATCAACCATTGCAGCAATCTGTAGACGTTGCAATTGCGGTGGAAGGTAAAGTGAAAATGAAGACAACTCGATTTGGAGTAGTGGAAGAGAAGGTCAAAGTTTCTGGTAGCCAATCTTATGAACAATGGCTGAGCTATCAACGGGCGACTCAATTATGTCGGGCAGTTCGTTATTACCATGACGTACAATCTAAAGTCTCCATCGGAGAAGGTCAGGTAAAACCGGTATTAAGAATGGATCGAAAACTGATTGTCGATCAGTACCAACTAGACCAACATCACCTATACTCGCCCCAAGGAAAACTGACCAGGGACGAGCTTGATCTTGTCAATACTCAACTTAGTCCAACACTCTTTTATCAATTACTTCCACAGACCCCGGTTAACACCGGAGATAGTTGGCAACTTGATTCTTCCCATCTTTCCGCCATTCTGGCGTTGGATGCCGTTGCTCAAAACGATGTGAAAGCCACTTTGGAGTCTGTCGAAAACGGACAGGCAATCATTTTTTGCCAGGGCGAGGTTGCAGGAGGCGTGAACGGAGTTCTTACGGAGGTTCAATTAACCCTGCGAGCTCTCTATGACATTTCAAGCCGCAGCTTTCCCAAAGTGTCATTGGAGATGACTGAACGGCGGGGCATTGGGCATGCGAAACCAGGGCTGGAGGTTACCGCCAGGGTTGTTGTTGAATCTGCTCCCGTAAACGAATTTATAACCTTAAGCGACTCGCTTATCCAGAAATGCAACCGCCCGATGACAGACCAGGACACACTGCTTTCTCTGGTTCCGGTGGCCGACGCGATAGAATTGGAATTGA
Organism: Planctomycetaceae bacterium; assembly: GCA_002705165.1. Taxonomy (GTDB): domain Bacteria; phylum Planctomycetota; class Planctomycetia; order Pirellulales; family Pirellulaceae; genus UBA721. The sequence goes on from PAJC01000020.1 coordinate 7,017, forward strand.
GTCGTGATTGGCACGTGATGATGGATCAGCCGGAGTTGCTTGTGATGAGGCAAGTCATTCGAGGTGATCTGGTTTCACAATGCAGCCTAAGCCGTTTAAAGCCGTTAGGTGACAAGCAACGAATGACGATTGAATTACTTAAACAGCAGATTCAGAAATCATTAGGTGAGCGGTTGGCGGAGTTTACCGAAACTCAGCAACAGCCTCTCCAGGGTAAGTATCGTCATCTTCGAGTCTCCGCAGTGGGGCTCGTAGGCGAAGTGACTTTCCAGTGGGTGTACCATCATGTAACAGATATAACAGGTAACCAATATTTGTTTGTTTTTACGATTCCTAATGACAAGGTTTCGCAGTTTGGGCTACAGGATCGACAGGTAGTTAAATCGTTTGTTTTTCGGGCCGAATCATCCGGCAAACAACCGATTCCTGCTTCGGCATCTACCGATACCACCAAGCGTTAGACAGCATAGAATTAATAAAAAAACTTGACCGTTTGGAAAAGCGGTTTTTATACTCGAGTTAAGAGCGAGTCGAAAACTCTTTCACCGTTGCGTGTTGGATGTTTGTTGACGAGTTCGTCGGAGAAGAGGTCTCAGGATGACCATGAACACTATAAACAATGTTTTTGCTAAACGAGCGTGTGTGGCTATTGCCATGATTTTGGCTCTGTTGTCGACTAATGTCAGAGCTCAGAATACTGAAAGAGTACTGGCTCCGGGAGTCCTGACGACAGTCGCTCCAGCCATTGAGGAAGGTGAAACGTATTCCGCTCCGGCCGATCTGATTGAAATTTCCAAAGCGCGAGCTCACCTCAAATGGCGACCCAACTTTACCGCCTCAACGCGTACGTTGTTCGAGAGGTCTTTACAGGTTCCGCTACGAAGAAACGTTTGGGGTTTGGAGTTCACTTTTAAACCATTTCGCATGATTGAGGTTGATATCCCTCAGGCTTCCGGAAAAATGCAACGCAAAATCATCTGGTACATGGTTTATCGCGTTCGGTATTTAGGTCAAGAAGTTCACTTTGAAGCTCAGCAAGATAACATTGGGCAGGCTGATCCTCGATATACTCGATTTAACAATATCCGTAAGGATGCTCAGTTTCGTTACCTCATTCCTTACTTTACTTTGCGAAGTCATTTGCAAGACAAGGAATATTTGGATCGCTTGATCCCCTCAGCCAGAGATGAGATCGCGGGCGTTGAGAAGGTGCCCGGTCGCCTACTGAATTCGGTGGAAATGGCGAGCACAAAGATTCCTCGGGAAGACGCCGAGTCGGGTAAGGGCGTTTGGGGGGTTGTTACTTGGGAGGATATCGATCCGCGTACTAACTTCTTCTCACTATATGTACAGGGGCTGACCAATGCTTATCGTTACAAAGACACAGCTGAGAACCCACAGGTCGGCGATGAGATTGCTGCGGGTCGTGTCATCGAATTGAAGACTCTGCAACTCAACTTCTATCGTCCGGGTGATACCATTGAGTTAACCAAGGACAATATTTTTTATGGACTGCCGAATGCTGTGCCGCGGCCGGAAATTGTTTATACGACTGAACCCGGTGATAACCTGAAGTCGCTTGCCAAACGATTTCTTAGTGACGAATCGCGGGCACTTGAAATTTATCAACTTAATCGCGATGTCCTGTCGACTCCGAATAAACTCCCCGTGGGAACATTGATTCGCTTTCCACGAAATAATCATGAACGCTATAACGATCTGGAGCCCGTTCGGTTGCATACAGCCAAGGCAGGAGAGACATTGGCGTCGATATCACAAGCTTATGATATACAGGTTCGTGATATCCAACGNGTGAATACCGACTANCTCACCAATGGTNAAGAACCTACCGTCGGTGAATTGGTAATGATTCCAGTCAATTTGAATCGATTAAACCGACCCGAGAATGCCCAGAAGGATATTTATAAGATTTACACTCTGAGGCAGGTTGCCATTATGCGATTATACGGNATGAATAAATTCTCTAAGAATCAGTGGATTTATACTGGCATGAATTCACCTGTNTTCCGCACCGCGGAGAAACCGGAAACTACAGAAGTCCAGCCAATTAATAAATAGTCGCTACGGATCTAAANAAATTCTTTTGCAAACCTCTTACATGTGACGCAAACTCAGNGTGTTCGCCTGATTTCAATCAATTTAGCCTCTTGATGAGAATGGCATACCAGTTTAAAAAAGACGGTTCCACCGTGGTTTTTATCCTTAGCAGTATGCCTGTGCAAATTTATAGTGCATACGGTCGTGGAACAACGATACCAAGATAAAATAATTTGAAACCAAGTAATTGATAGGCTCATAAAATGGCTCATAAGAAGGGGCAAGGCTCCGTCCGCAATGGTCGCGATTCGAATGNACAGCGTCGTGGTGTGAAAAAGTTTGGTGGCGAGCGAGTAATCGCTGGCAACATTCTCATTCGACAGGTGGGAAATAAATTTCACCCCGGTAAGAATGTTGGCCAAGGCAAAGATTACACCCTGTTTGCACTGACAGACGGAGTGGTTGAGTTTGATCGCAAAGGCCGCCGCATCAATGTCGTTGTTGGCAGCAACTAAGGTTTTTCCAATATAAGAACAGGGATGTCTCCATTGATTGGGGAGATCCCTTTTTTTGTTAGAGGCCAGAAAATCNTCTGAAAACTTAACCCGCAGCAGTTACTCATGTTTGTTGATCGCGTCACTATCGAATTGTTCGCCGGNAAAGGCGGAGACGGATGCCTGAGCTTCCGACGTGAGAAGTANGTACCTCGTGGAGGCCCGGATGGGGGCGATGGNGGTAATGGTGGAAGTATTCATATTGTGGCAGAAGCAGGAGTCGATAGCTTAACTGCTTTGAGCCATCGCCAATTCTGGAANGCTGATCGCGGGCANCATGGAAGTGGGAAAAAGTGCCGAGGCAAGGATGGCCAAGATGTCATTATTAAAGTGCCTCCCGGGACAATCATCGTCGACGCTGAACACGATTTTGTTATGAAGGATCTGGTCAATGACGGAGACGCCTTTATCGCCGCTAAGGGAGGTAAAGGTGGCAAGGGGAATGCGAGATTTAAGTCATCGGTCAATCAAGTTCCACGTGAATGGACTCCGGGGGGAGACGGTGAAGTCCGTAAATTAAACCTTGAGCTGAAAGTGATTGCGGATGTTGGATTGGTTGGTAAACCTAATGCGGGTAAAAGTACGCTGTTGAGTCGTGTTACCAAAGCAACCCCACAAATTGCTGATTATCCGTTTACGACGAAGTTTCCAAANCTTGGCCGAGTCGTACTCGACTGGGAACGGTCATTTATCATGGCTGATATTCCTGGATTAATCGAAGGTGCGTCCGAAGGAGTNGGGCTCGGGCATGAGTTCCTAAGGCATATAGAGCGAGCTGGAATTCTTGTGCATTTNGTTGAACCACAACCAATGGACGGAACCGANCCTCTCGATAACTTCAAAGCNATTTCAGCAGAGTTGTCTCAATACAATGAACAGCTTGGACAACGTCCGCAATTAGTTGCCGTTACGAAAGCGGAAATNCCCGGAGCTGAAGAAGTCCATGCGCAACTCGCTNNGTTAACNGGTNAAAATGTATTCCTAATCTCTTCTGTTACAGGTCAGGGACTCAACGACCTTTCACAGGCAATCCATCAAGCTCTCGAAAAGGCTAAACATTCATGAGTTCGTTGGTGGCTGTCGACATTGGAAACAGCAGTATTAAACTGGGATGGTTTCCTGNGGGTGAATCTAGAACGGAACTNCCACCAGCCCGAGTTTTGACATTCATTGAGGATGAATTAGAGTCTCCCTCGATGGANTGCATTCTGTGAGATGATCGATAGCCAGACGCATTGGGTGATTGCCAGTGTTNATCAGCAAGCTTGTCAGCGACTCACNGCAGCAGTTGTCGCGAACTGNCCTGNCGCGAAAGTGACTGTGTTGTGTAACAGTATGTTGCCGATGGATGCTGATATNGAGGCAGTTGATTCGGTGGGTACGGATCGACTGCTAGCGGCTCTCGCTGTTCGCTCACTTGAGCCAACAGCCTGTCCTGCGATTGTGATTGATTCCGGAACCGCGGTGACGGTTGATGTGGTGAATGGACAAGGAGCATTTGCTGGTGGGGTGATTATGCCTGGCTCGGCATTGATTGCCCGAGCACTGAATGATGGTACAGCACAGTTACCACAAATTGTGCTCGATAAAGACANCGNTCCGGAGCCGATTGGGNAAAATACCCAAGATGCTATCGCTGCCGGGATTTACTGGGGNCTTGTCGGATCAATCAATGAGCTGGTGAAGCAACAGTTTTTGCTGCTTGGTCAGTCGGCACCTGTTTTTATTTCTGGTGGGGACAGTTGGATCGCAAAACATCTCGAATTCGAATGTAAGTCGGTTCCGAATCTTTGCTTATTAGGAATTTCCGCTGCTGTGGAGGCAGGGTTGCAGTNATGAGTCAGGCTTTNATTTCGGAGCAACCAGCACNNTTTTCGTTTGCACAGGTTACTCCAGTAGGGCGATCAGCTATTGCNACNCTNCTGGTCATTGGAATCCCTGCNGTCGAGGNGATTGAGAAATATTTCCATCCGCTAGGTGGCAAGCCTTTTTCNGACTATCCGATTTGTCGAATCGTTTTTGGTAAATGGATGCACGCCGATGGAACTTANGAGGAACTCGTCGTCGCTCGGATTTCGGAATCTCACATAGAGGTAAATTGTCATGGCGGCTTTGCAGCGATCGAAGCCGTTTCATCTACCTTGCTTCAATCTGGAGGTGAGTTATTGGATTGGCAGGAACTTGCTTCTCTGGAGATTGGTAACGAGTTACCGTATTGGAAGAAAGTAGAGCAATTACTTCCCAGAACAGTCACCACGCTGGCGACAAAACTGGCGATGCAACATGCCAATGGTGAGGTGGAAGAAGTCATTGAAGAGGCAATTCAACGGCAGCAGCAGGGAGGGATCGAGCAGGCCAAAAAAATTCTGGAACCGTATTGCAATACAAGTCAGTTCGGTCGACACCTCATCGAACCCTGGTCGGTGGTCATTGCCGGCCGTCCTAATGCGGGTAAAAGTAGCTTAATTAATCAATTGGTGGGCTATAAACGCGCAATTGTGAATCAACAGGCAGGCACGACTCGAGATCTCCTTCGAGCTCCTACAGTGGTCGAAGGATGGCCGGTTGAATTTGTAGATACCGCTGGATTACGTGAAGGAGAGGATGCAGTCGAAATTGCTGGTATGGAGTTGGCAAAGAATCAGTTGGCAACAGCTGATCTCGTGCTGTGGGTTCATGATCTGACGACTCCCTGGGATAGTGATACTCAGCAGGCTTTGGTTGATTATCCGATCTTGTTAGTGGGTAATAAGTTGGACCTGTCTGAATCAGCGACTACTTCGTCGAGGTGGCCTCATCTAAAAGTTTCTGCAGAAACCGGGGACGGAGTACAGCAAGTTTTATCTGCGGTTCTGGAAACATTGCTACCTGGAATTTTGCACGCCCCACTAAAAGTTCTGTTTTGCGAAGAGATGGACAAGCGAATTCAAAACATCATTGCTGGGATGTCCCTTAGTTGAACCGTTTACTCGGAGACGATTTCGCCTTCGATGTAATCGTTCTTGTCTTCATCGTCGTCAAGGATTTCTCCCTCGACGATTGAATCCCAGGGATCTGCCTGGCCAAAGATTTCGGTGTGTTCAAATGCATTCGAATTCTGTTGATAAAATTGATTAAAGCCAACACGTGTCTTAAACCATTTGCCAATTCCTGCTCGGTACAGACTTCTCGTCACGGGAAATAGAATAGTAAATCCAATGACGTCGGTTAGGAATCCAGGCGTGATTAACAATGCACCTGAGATAACGATGAGCAAAGCATCGGCGAGTTTCTGACCGGGCATTTGCATTTGCGCCATTCGTTGCTGGATGCTTGCCATCGTGCGTCGGCCTTCTTGTTTAGCCAGCCAACTACCAGCCAGTCCGGTTAGGATGGACCAGCCGACTGTAAATTCCCATCCGATTGCTCCACTGACCTCAATGATTAGGTAGAGTTCGGTTAAGGAAACGGTAACGAAAAGAAAGAATAGAAATGCCATGACTTCATATTAGCTTAAAGAGTGCCTATCGTTGCTTGGATAGAGCCTCTGCGGCGTTAGAAACCTTCTCCGCTTCCTGTGGTTGTCCCAGAGCACGATACATAATAGATAGGTTTCCGTAAGGGATCTTCAGGTTTTGATTGGAGAAGCCCTGTGTTTGCACAGCACGCTCGATCCACTGGATACCGCGTTTCGTGAGATTCAGTCCTTTAGGACGATTCCCTTCTTTCCAGTACGAAAGTCCCATGCTGACTAGGCGTTCTCCATGCCACCCCATCCCGCGGGTAAACTTTTCGACGTTGTCTGTTTTTAGATATTCGGAAGCCTTGTCATACCATTTGCACGCTTCTTCGTGATTTTGGTTGTCAATCGCCTCGACACTGCCAAGGGTATAACAAAGTGCTCCCATAGCGGCATCGGTTTGTGCATTGTCCCATTGAGGCGTGATGGTTTCGGCTTGCAGGAATTGATTGAAGAGTTGGTAGGATTCCATGCCTAGCTGTTGGACCCGATTAATATCTTTGCCTTTGCGGGCTGCCTCAGTGGCATGTGACAGAGCTAATGCCCAGTTCCATTTGACATGTTCCAGATATTCGGGAGAAGCTCCTTCGGTTTGTTGTAATTCAGCCGATATCTGATCCACTCGCTCAATCCAGTTAGTAATATCTGCCCCATTGTCCAGTAATGCCAGAGATTCGAGAGCTCTGCGACAAACCACGATACCAATGGTACTGTCGTGATAGTCATGGCGTAGTAAGTGGTCAGTTAGCTCCCAGGAAATATTGACCCATTTAGGAACCACAGACTCTTTCTCTTCTTTGGCAAATGTTCCGCGAGCAATATCCTGAGCGACAGCTAAATGGCCTTCGATTACCAATTGCATGGCATGGTATTGAATTTCGAGATTTTCATCCTCCATCAGTTCCCGCGCCCGTTGGATCGACTCGGTATGATGAATCATGGCTTGTTTGTAGTCAGGTGAATTTGAATTCACCAGCAACTCGCCCATCATATACGCAGCACGTGAGCGAACCAGTGGTGAAAGACGAGTGTTATTGCGAATAGCACGAACACGTTGCAGCATGATGCCTGAGTCCTTGATCATGCTTTTAAGCCCGGCCTGCATTAACAGTAAATCGGTATCACTGGGTGATAGCTCAACAGCTTTTTCTAAAGCCGCATTCGTTGCTTTGGTGTTCCCTATTCGTTGCTGGATTTGAGCTTCTAGAATAAATGCTCGTTCATCTTCGGGTATCAGCGTTTGTACCGCTTTGGCATCTGCCAGTGCGCCCGCATAATCGAACCACTGTCGATGAGTTCCTCGTTCCAAATAGGCTTCCGACTCAATTGTAGTAAACGAGACACGCGATACCTGATCGACATCATTGTTGCGTTTGAAGTGGAATGTAACCCCCTGTTCCGGCCAGACAAGTAGAAATGCTTTTTCGGAGGTGGTCGCCTGAGTGACAGCGGTGTTTTCCACTAAACCCATTTCGGTGATTAGTTGCTTCAATTCCGTTGGTTGTTTGAAGTGAAGATGAATCGAGTCTGTCAGATCTTCTTTAATGACAATCCCAACCCGGTCATAAGGCTCCATGGCATAGACAAAAACCTGACTATCGGTAGTTTCAATTTTGGCTCGGGGTGCTCCTAGCTTCTCGGTAACTTCTGCACTCTTGGAAACGCCAGGCACGATCCCTTCAAATGTTGAAGGCTTGAAAGCAAATTCCCCAGGTTTTTCACTGTCCGCAGAGCCTAAAGTTATAGTCGGCGGAATGAACTCCTGTGGTTCTTCCGCTGGATTATCCGCGGCAGTTTCTGCCTTGAGAACGGACTGTGCAGGTTCTTCCGCTGCGTTTTGTCCGCTGACCGGTAAAGCCAGAAAAGAAAAAGCATACAAAGGCATCAGGAAATGCACAGAAATCAGTTGTGTAGGTTGGAACTTCATTTCCTGGAACTCTACGCAAAAGTGAATGATTGGTTATTGGTCACTATCAAAGTAGGCAGTGACTATTAACTGAGAAGTATAGAAGTTTGAGTTGCTATGGGTAAATATGGATTTTGTTAGTACCCTATGAATTGCCTTGGCGGAACCTTAATATTTTTGGCAATAGGTGTCCTGCAATGGAGATACTCAGTAGCAGCGAAGCGAGTAGAATGAAGATGTGGTAGGCGGGAGATACTTCGGTTAGTGAGGAGGTCCTTGAGATTTGTTCAAATTCAACCGGGAAATAAGCCAGATTTCCATCCTCTTTGCTTCGCGGATAAAATTTAGCGCGGAATTTTGCCTCGACATCTTCCCCCGATTCGATCCAGGACTTTTCTAGATTCTCTAGATCAGTGTAATACTCTCCAGCTTGGGATAATTCACGCGCGAAAGCTTCTTTAAGCGGAGTAATTTCGACCTCTTTTTGATGGAAGATCGCATGACATGCCTTTTCATAATACATTTCCCTAGCCGTTTCGTCCTCCACTTCATAGGAGGCTTTAAGCAATGCTCGCGCAGCAATGCGATTACCAACACCATGGGACGGGTCGGGGACAAGAAGATCGGCTAGACATTCCAGAAGGATGGGGGAGTCATGGTGACCAAATCTCATCATCCCCAGAATCCCCTGGACGGCTTTGGCCGTTTCTTCTTCAGACATTTGAACATGCTCAGGGTTGTATTGTTCTGCCGTCTTATCGGCCAGATCGATTGCAATGAAGGAATAGAAGCTATTGATTCCTTTTTCGGGAACCTCTTCGACTTCTCCCACCTCCCCGCCATGATTACGAGGTCTGGGATTACGTTTTTCTAGATACGGGTCGCGGCTGAGTGGNAATAAAAGTTTACCGTCCTTAAACTGTCCATGCTGAGTACGGTATTGCAGATAACGCACAACATAAAGCTGGTATTGCTCACGGTTGAAGTGCGCGGCCGAGTTAAGGTTGAGGGCCTTTTCAATATATCGAATGCCTTCCAAAAAATTACCGCTATGAATATGGAATGTCCCCAAATTTGCATAGGTTTCATAGTTGCCCGGATATTTCTCTTCTTTACGTTTCATCCATTCAATAGCCTTGTCTTGTTCATGGAGTTTGTCATGAGCAACGGCGATGTCGTCGTAATGCAAAGGATCATCATTACCTTGTTCGAGTTTGGCGGTTCGATCTTTGATACGCCAGCGATAGAATGTTTCGCTGTGTCTGGGAAACGCTCCGGTTACCAACTCAATAGCCGTTGGTGACGCACTCATTTCCTCGTTCAGTGTATCGGTGTCCCACAGGCAGGCAGTGACTGTGGAAACAAAGATAATGAGTAGGAACGTAAGTGAGTGGAACAGAGGTTTCATGGGAATGTACCTGATTATTCAAATCCCAGGGTTGCCCGACTTTGTTTCACCACACTTTCCAGGCATCCTTCTTCGAATGGGCTAATCAGATGGGCATCTTTCACTAGTTGTTGGAAAGGTGCTTCGCCTCCACGCTTGCATAATGCAACGTAGTCTTCCATCGCTGCACTACGATTTTGTTCTGCACGAATCCAGAACTGTAACGCACACGTTTGGGCAAGTGTGTAATCAATGTAATAGAACGGGGAGCGGAAAATATGTTGCTTGTCATGCCAACGCCCACCTTTAGGAGCATGTGGCAGGTCACCGTAATCCACGAACGGCATATAAGCCTGTTCGATTTCTTTCCACATGGCATGCCGTTCATGCCGGGTAGCCTCTGGCTTTTCGTAGACGCGATGTTGGAATTCATCGACACTTACTCCGTAAGGTAGAAACATCAGACTGCTGGATAAGTGAATCCGTCGAAATTGTTCCGCACGTTCTCCAAAGAACAGATCCATCTGCGGATAGGTGAGAAACTCGAGGCCCATGGAGTGTATTTCGCACGACTCGTAGGTTGGCCAGAGGTAGTCCGTCCATGGTTGATTCCGACTCATGTATCCTTGAAACGCGTGCCCCATTTCATGTGTGAAGACTTCCACATCCGCCCGCGTGCCTTTGAAATTGGCAAAAATGAACGGCATTCCAATCGTGTCGAAAGACATGCAATAACCACCACCAGCTTTTCCTTTGCGACTTTGCAGGTCCATGTAACCACCGTCGGTCATTAATTGGAAGAATTCATCAAGACCATAGCCTTGCTGATCAAACATATCCTGCGCCAATTTAATCATGGCATCATATTCCTGTGGTGGCAGTGGGTTCCCTTCTTTGTGATAGACAGCCTCGTCCCAGTACATGGTTTTGTCGATGCCGAGTTGTTCCGCCTGTTGCTGGCGAATGATATTTCCCAGCGGAGTTACATGTTGCTGTACCATCTGGCGATACCGCGCGACGTCGGCCTGGTTGTAGTCCACACGGCACATCTTCAAATACCCGAGTTCGACATAGTTGTTGAAGCCGAGTTTTTGAGCCATACCGTGACGCAGGTTTACCATCGTGTGATAGAGATCATCCAGTTCTTCACCATTCTCGTTGAACCATTGCCATTTGACCTGTTCCGCTCCGTGCCGCAGGTCCCGGTCCGCATATTCGCGGTACTTTCCAATAGTGGAATGGTTATGAGTTTCATTGTCAAATTCAAACTCAGCGGAGGCGGTTAGAGTGGTGTACTGAGATTCCAGCCCCGATTCTTCGATCAGATCGTCGGCAATCGCGGGGTCGAAGGTTGGGATTTCCGATTCCCACAGACTGAACATTTGTGAACCGACTTGTTNCTCAAGCTCACTTCTNCAAGCGTGTTGAACTAAGGCTTTTTTGATGCGATTGTCCAATTCGGTCAATTTCGGACGCATCTTATCAGATTGGTCCTTCTCCGCTTTTGCCTGTTCATCAGTAGTGTTTTGAGTGAATCGGAGATAGACCAAAGCGAGATAAGTACCAACTTCACGTCGTTGTTGGTCCCATTGCTTCATCGAGTTGAGAACATCATCTAGTTGTTTAGAAGCCTGGATTTTATCCAGAATTGCTGAGCTTTCGTCATCAATGTCATTGATGTTCGGTCGAGGTGCATTGAGTTCGTCAAAGTGGATCATGGTATTTATCGTTTTGAAATGTCATGAAAAAACCGCAGAGGTTGGAAACCTCTGCGGTTAGTTATACCTTCGTTAGGCGATAACTTGAAATTACATGTTACCGAAAAGTGCACAGAGGTCAGCTGTTCGGTTGGAGTAACCCCATTCGTTGTCGTACCAGCTAACAACTTTAGCCATAGTACCTTCGCCACCCAAAACCTGAGTAAAGTCTTTAGCCAGGATTGAGCTGTGAGGATCGCCAATAATATCAGTAGAAACCAGAGGGTCGACAGCGTACTTTAGAACACCCTTGAGTGGGCCTTCCGCCGCCGCTTGCATGGTGGCATTGATTTCTTCCGCTGTCGTTGCCTTGCCCAGATTGACGGTCAGGTCAACAACGGACCCGGTTGGNACAGGGACTCGCATTGCGATACCTGTGAGCTTACCGTTGAGTTCCGGAATTACCAGGCCAACCGCTTTAGCAGCACCAGTTGAAGTTGGAATAATGTTCTGAGCGCCAGCACGGGCTCGATACAGGTCGCTGTGGGGCATATCCTGCATTCGTTGATCATTGGTATAAGCATGCACGGTGGTCATCAGACCTGATTCAAAACCGAAGTGATCGTTNAGGACTTTAGCTATGGGAGCAAGACAATTTGTTGTACAACTTGCATTTGAGATGCACGTCATATCAGCGGTTAGTAGGTCCTGATTAACACCCATCACGACAGTCAGGTCAGCGCCGTCTTTAGCAGGAGCACTAAGGATAACTCTCTTAGCACCAGCGTCGATGTGAGAAGAGTAACCAGCTTTGCCATCACCACCACGGGAAGTGAAGATNCCGGTACTTTCAATCACGACATCGATTCCCAGNTCACCCCATGGGAGATCGGCAGGATTTCGTTCGGCCAAAGCACGGATGGCTTTACCGTTTACAATTAGGTTTTCGTCATCATATTCGACATCACCGTCGTAACGACCGTGGATACTGTCGTACTTCAGAAGCGTACGCAGTGTTTTGTTGTCGGTAAGATCGTTGATTGCAACCACTTCAAATTCGTCACTACGACGCATGAGGTTGCGGAATGTTAGACGTCCAATACGTCCGAAGCCGTTGATAGCAACACGAATTGCCACGTTATTCTCCCTTCAACTCAAATTAAGAGCTTCTATATGGTACTTGTGAATCGGATGTGACTCACATTCTCATCGGTCGCTAAAACAAGTGTTTTTGGACTCATTTTGCGGCAGAAACGAAATTATAAACTCGTATCGTCAACCTCACAACGGGCTAAAAGCCAAGATTGAATAACTCACATTCACGCAGTCTAACGTTAGGTTATCGATGGCGAATAACGAATATCCACCCATTGGCCCGCAAGTCCCGCCATAGCCAGGGCTTTGCGAGTGGTTTTTGACGTTTAGCATGTAGCGGTACGGTCTTTTCGATGTGCAACCCCGCTTTTGCGAGGGCCTTCTTGATTTCACGATACCGAAAAACGTGCAAGAACATGTTGGGGACTGCGCGGTAACTAAAGTGTCGGTCACCTCGTTCCAACTTGGAAGAAAACAAGCTTTTAAACCAATTCCCAATTAACCACTTGGGCCCGCCAGGGTCATATAGGTTGTACCAGTAGTTATGGATGTGAAGTATAAAGCGGCCATCGGGCTTGAGTATTCTCGAGATATGCTCCACACAAGTTTGGCGATTCTCTGCTCCACTGATCATCCCCAGTGTGCTGAACAGACAGATACAATGATCGACTGAATTGTCAGCCATGATCCCCAATTCCACAAGATTTGCCCGTAGACACTGGATGTCTAAATTTTGTTCGTTAGACTTTTGCTGAACTATTCGTAACATAGGCCAGGAAAGATCGATAGCCAACCCGCGATAGCCCGACTGAACAACCGGCTCCAATGCACGAGCTGTCCCGCAACCTAGATCGGCAACCAAATCGCCCTTTTGCCCTACTCGCTCAAGCGTATCCAGCACGATGCCCTGATCAAGTTCGAACAAACTTGTATACGAAAAATACTCGTCATAGTCCTCCGCGATGAATTCTGACTGTGTGTAATCCCACAATCCATGTGACACACCTTTAGGTAATTGCCATGGAGGTTTGTTTTTGTACTTGGCCATGGGCCATATTCTACCATGTACCGACTACGGTATATTAAACGAAGCGTACGTGAGAAAGTTCGGCGCCAAGTCACATCCAAACGATGAAAGAAGAGAGATGAAGATTGCTTATTTGGATTGTATGAGTGGGATATCCGGAGATATGACGTTAGGCGCCTTAGTGGATGCCGGGGTTGATTTAAAGGCCATTCAAGCGGGGATAGACTCTCTCGGTTTGCCNGACTGTCGGTTAGTAGCCACGGAAGTCAAAAAGAAAGGATTTCGAGCAACGAGTGTGACGGTTGAACACGAACCGGAACATGCTCATCGCCATCTGCATCACATTACTGAGATGATTGATGGAAGTGATGTCCTGACAAGTTCTCAAAAGGAACTAGCAAAACGTATTTTCACTCGGCTTGGTAAGGCAGAAGCCCACGTGCATGGCTCGACACTTCGCCAAGTTCATTTTCACGAAGTTGGTGCGGTGGATTCGATTGCTGATATTGTAGGTAGCGCGATCGGCTGGGATTTATTAGGTGTGGAGCGAATAGAGTGTTCACCCATCCCTACCGGTCATGGCTTTGTGAAAATCGCGCATGGTCGTGTTAGTATTCCAGCGCCTGCGACGGCTGAGTTGTTGAAGGGGATCCCCATTGCTCGGAGTGACGTTGAGTGTGAATTAACGACTCCGACAGGCGCTGCGATCGTGTCGACGATTGTTGATCAATTTGGTCATCTGCCACCGATGAAAATTGATACGATTGCGTACGGTGCCGGAGACAAAGAACTGGAAACGCAGGGTAATATCCTTCGATTGCTGATCGGCGAGGCAGACGAGTCTTCAGTGGCCGACCAAATCTGGGTCCTAGAAACGAACCTCGATGACACTTCCGGTGAAATTATTGGTCATTGTGCCCAACTGCTTGGCGAAGCCGGAGCTCTGGATGTCTATTCGTCTTCGATACAGATGAAGAAGAATCGACCGGGAGTGAAACTGACGGTGTTGTGCTGGGCAGCCGATGTTCAGCGACTTGAGAGAATTCTCTTCAAACAAACTTCGACGATTGGTATTCGTAAGTGGTTAGCTAGCCGACATATCTTGCCTCGAGAAGCTCATGATGTGGAAACCCAATGGGGGACTTTGGAGGGAAAGCTCGCAACACTCCCCGATGGAGCTCAACGTTTTTCGCCTGAATATGAAGCATGTCGCAGAATTAGTGAAGCCAATGAAGTTTCCATACAAACCGTATATCAGGAAGCGACAGCATCTTATCTGAAGTCGCGGGATGAGCAGTAATGAATGATCTAACAACAACCGTCAGTGAGTTGGCACAATTGATCGCTGATTTTGTAGATGAAAGAGATTGGAATCAGTTCCACTCACCGAAAAACATTAGCATGTCGATGGCCATCGAAGCAGCAGAATTAATGGAACACTTCCAGTGGATTTCGATGGAGGAATCCCGGGAAGTTACGCAGGATTCGGAAAAACTGGAAGCGGTTGGTGAAGAATTGGCTGACGTGATGTGCTATGCCTTGGCGTTGGCAAACCAACTCGGAATCGACGTCTCAGATACGATCGAAAGGAAAATGCAAAAGAACAGGCTTAAGTATCCTGTGCAAGACTTTCAGGGACGCTATGGACACAAGCATCAGCGCGAGTCGACGTAAGGTCTGCCGCCACATCTCCAGCGGCCACCGTAGCCGCAAAGGTGTCCATGGTCTGTTTAGTCATGGGTTTGTACACCGGCAGGAATACGGAGTTCGCCAAAATGTATTCGGCATTATCGGGGTAACTGCAGGTATGACCTTCCGGTGGTTGAACAACCACCATACTCCCGCGTCGGTTTGCATCGATGCCGGCTGCTCGTAAATGCAATTCCACCCCGGCTGGATCACTGACCAATGTGGGGAAGACCCAGTAGTGGTTAGAAGGGGCATTGCTCCCCGCAACCTGATGCCCCGACTGGTTGTGAAGGATTGTTTTCAGGTACTCCCCTAATTCGCGCTGAATGGTGATTGACTTTCCATTAAACCGCCGGAGTTTCCGGGCAAGTAAGACGACTAATGGCGAACTTGGACGCCGGCGAATCAGCTTGAAAAATTCAGGGCCAGAGAAACCTCGAGTACTCACCTTTAAAAGTTCGTTGTAGTCCTTTCCCATCAGTTTCATGATGCCTACAAACATTGCAAACGTCAGTTTGTAGGAAATAAACTTTAGAAAACTGTATTTCAATAAACGGCGAAAGAAGAAACTTCGTGAGCGTTTAGGGTATTTGGATTCCAGGCCGGTCAATTGG
>PAJC01000021.1 GCA_002705165.1 Planctomycetaceae bacterium
ACACGCTCAACTTCCAAATAAAGCTTCCGAAACCCTGCTCGAACTAAAGAATGGGCTCCCCGAAGCGTCATTTGAAATTGGTGGTGAACGACGCCAGATTTTCACGAAGGATGANAATCCGGTCGATTGGCTCAATGCTTTGGCNGGGAAGGGGCAGGTNATATCGATCAACGACAATATCGAGTGGGTNCTTTTCCGGGGTTCTCCCAATCGAAATGCNATCAGTCAGGGTGGTGTACCACTACCTTCGATTCGCTGGCGGGTACCAACAGGTGCCGACAGNNTAGATGAAGGTCATCTCCAGTCATTGATTCAGTCTCAACAATTACAACAGCAGCATGCTATTTCCTCCGTTCAACCTTTAATTGTAGGNAACACGGTGATCACTCGTAGCCCGTCACGAGTGCTAGCCATCGACTTTGAATCGGGNAAGCGTCTCTGGGAATTTCCTTGGTTTGATTCAGAAGACGAAGAAAGCCTGCTGGAAACATCTACTCAAAATGTTGGCACGGCCGACGTTAGTCGCAAAACTGAACTTCAACAGCGTCTGATGCAAGACCACGCATTCGGTCAGGTTTGCAGCGATGGCAAACAAGTTTTCGCATTATGGGATCTTGAAATCGTCAAACAGACCAANAGCCGAAGTTTTGTTTTNAACCCCCGAACGTCNAACGCTGGTGGCCCTAGTTCTTCAAACAAACTCGTTGCTCTCGATCTTGAAACCGAAGGCTCACTCAACTGGATCGTAGGTGGCGAAAGCGGNGAAGACGATCCGGACCTAGCTGGGGTTTTCTTCTTAGGCCCACCGCTNCCGCTTTATGATGACCTTTACGCCATCGGTGAAAAGAACGGCGAGATCCGCTTACTTGTTCTCGAAGCTAAAACCGGCAAACTCAAGTGGCAACAACAACTAGCCCACGTTGACAATCGAAAAATCACTCTGGACTCGAATCGAAGATTAGCCAGTGCTTCCCCTTCATTTGCCGATGGCGTTTTGGTTTGNCCAACTTCGGCNGGNGCCATCGTTGCTGTCGACATTTCTTCACGTACACTCTTGTGGGGCTACACTTATGTAAACCGCAATTTAAGCCAGACTCGGCGATTAAACGGAGTCCCATACAACAATGGTGATACCAAGAAACAACAATGGATTGATTCAACGATCACCATTTCCGATGGGAACGTCGTAGCCACTCCACCGGAAAGCAACAACCTTATTTGCCTTGATCTCTTGACTGGCAGGCCACGGTGGAAACCTGTCGCACGTTCGGGTGATCTCTATATTGGCTGTATTATTGACAACCTCGCATTGGTCATCGGAAAGAANANAATCTCCTCGATCTCGCTGGAAACAGGGGAAGGTGTCTGGGAAGAAGAAGTGTTGCTCGAACAGGGTATTGTTAATGGACGTGGATTCAGATCTAAAGAAACCTACTTCGTTCCAGTTTCCAACAAACAACTTCTGCAGATCGATGTCAAAACCGGTGAGACNCTAAAGGCAATTGAATTAAACGAACCTTTTGGGAATTTGGTTTGCTTTAATGATCAGGTCATCTCTCAAACACCTGATTCATTGTCGGTTTATTACCAACTCGAGCCATTGCGTCAAGAAGTTTCCCTACGGCTAGCCGCAAACGACGAAGATATCTGGGCTTTATCGCGGCAGTCNGAACTCCAACTGCAGGAAGGCAACTACGACGCTGCCTTAACAACGCTACGAAAATCCATGCAAATTGCTCCTGACGATTTGGCGATTGAGCAACTGCTCGTTCGCACAATGTTACATCTTCTNCGNCAGGACTATGCAACCTACAAAACNCTACTTACTGAACTCGAAACACTCCCTTTAACAATGCAGCAGGTGGAAAATCTGTTGCAAACAAAGGCCGCAGGACAACGCGTAACCGGGGAAATCATCGCCGCTTTCGACACTTATCTACAACTAATCAGCCATACACGAAAATCCGAAGATGCCGGTGCAAACGTCAATGAAATACTCAAACTAACCCCTCAGGGTGTTCACGTACGTACAGACCGTTGGGTACAGGGGCAGATGCGAGCACTCCTGGAAGCGGGCAACGAACAACAGCGGAGTGAGATCGAATCTCGAATTTCGCAATATCTCAACGAAGCCGTGAAACAAGAAGATACCCTGCGTCTGCGGGACTTCACCAGGTTTTTTGGCACCCACGCTTTGGCGGACACGGCACGAATTGAACTGGCTTCGGCTTTGGTCAATTCGGAGTCAAGTTACATACAGGAAACGATCGAAGCCGAATTACTGCTAGTCACCCTACAACTCAATTCCACCGACGAACAAATCCAACGGCGTTGTCACGTTGAACTTGCTAAACTCTACGAGATGGTAGAGCGGCATGAGGACGCGTATAACACGTATTCCACGATNAAAAACCGCTGGCCGGCGAAAATAGTCGATGGTGAATTAACCGGTGAGCAATTTGTCGCTCAACGCCTGAGCGCGAAACACTTTGAAACAATTACCAAGACCAGTTCAGGCTGGCCACTCGGATTTACCAGTGTNGAAAAGACGACAGACACTGAAGGTCAATTCCCCAGTTACCAACGAATCTACAANATTCCAATCAAGGAAATTCATGGACCTTGGCCAACTGGATACACGGTTGGTTATGACCAGCAAAAAAACGCCATTGCTATCCGCGCTGCAAGCGGCCAGATCGTTCAGGAAGTTTCACTTAACACCGGACGACAGGTCTTTGGCACACAGTATACCGTAGCCTATGCGAAGCTCTATGGTCATTNCATGTTTACCTTTATTGGGCGTGAAGTACTAGCCATCGATCTACTCAACGGAAGTAATGATCCTAGCGAAGCGATTCTATGGCGCAAACCAATCCTACCAACGAATACCAGCGGCTCGGTCTCCATNCCCCTACGCTCCCGAGTCACCACGACTCCCTGGGGAACTCGACGTTACAACGCTGTCGATACCGCAGGTAACAAACTGGGCCTTTCCGGAGCGATTAACCTGAATGGTATCGTCTATCAGCAACAAAGCGATCTTTACTGCGTTGANCCCATCACNGGAGAGACTATTTGGATTCGNAATGGNATTCAAGCCGGAAGTGAAATCTACACCGAAGGCAATCGTATCATTGTCATCCCACCTAATTCGACCATCGCTACTGAATACAGCCTGACGGATGGATCAGAAGTTCATCAGATGGAAGGAATTACCCGTTCAGAACGTTGGCCTATTGAAGGCTTCAAGTCACTGATTTATCGGTTAACCGGTACAGATATCATGATAGGCCTACAGGATGTTTCCAACGGTGAGATGGTTTGGCAGCAAACGTATGTGACCGGTTTGCGTGGACAAATTNTAGGAACCNACCTAGCCTTGATGCAACCCACCGGTAAATTTGAAATTCGCGACCTGTTGACGGGCAAACCNGTCATCGAGAAAAAACTTCCCGAAGAACCTCAGATGACCAATCTCTATGTCATTGAATATGACGANCAGTATTTGGTCATTCCTAATCGAAGTGCGACATTGCGAGGAATCACGATACCTTCGATCGGTATGCAAACCCGCCTTATNAACGGAANTATTTATGCGTTGGATGCCAATTCNGGTGAATTNCTATGGCAAACCCCAGCCTCGGTCGAAGGCTGGGCCTTACCTTTGTCGCAATCACCCGATTCGCCCATTCTGGCATTTATTCGCCAACTCAACCCNACCTCCACTCAAAACAGAACCAGTGGCAGTATTCGCTCCGAAGTATTCTGCATGGACAAACGTGACGGACGCATGCTGATGCCACCTCGTGAAATCCCCGGATACATNCGTGTCTTTAACGTGATTTCGGAGCCTNAGCAACAAAAAGTAACGGTTGTCGTAGACAAGAACCACATCTTCGAGTTCAAAATAACCGNTGAACCAACTTGGCCTGCCGCACCNCTGCGTATGCACGTGCAGGGGCCAGGCGGCATAAATGGATCAGCCAACGCGTTTACCAAAGGGTTCTTTGAAGCATTTGGGCAGGTTGGTAAAGCNGTCGAACANCGTAATCAAGATAAGTTGCAAAAACAGATACCCCGTGTGCCAATTAAAATTGCACCTAAAGCTGTTCCNGCCAGGCCGGTTCCGGAAAAGAAAACTGAACCGGACAGCAANTCGCCTAAATAGCTGTCTATTCTTAGGCACCACAGATCACGAAGGCTGATTAAATACCTAAAGTCCATCANAAGAACTTATCTTGNGGTATCCTTTCGAGCCCGCTTTTTTTGAGGCTTAAAATTAGTGCATTTGATTTATGAATTATGCNTCTGGGGTGAGCGCATTTTCTAANAAAAAAGATTATCTTTAATAATCTCTTCACACTGCATTGTTGGCAGTCATTAGGAAACAAAGCATCGCTCGCCAGAGACCTGGTCGAGCCTCAACTAATTAACTGGAAGGAAACCGGATACCATGGCCAGCGATGGAACCGATTCGCCCCCGCAAGTGAACTCAAANGCTGTAAAACAACTGGCAGAAGCGCGCGAAAAAATCACTCAACAGCTTTCCCGTATCATCATAGGGCAGCAGGATGTTATTGAAGAAATCCTTATCTCCATCTTCAGTAAAGGACACTGTCTACTGGAGGGTGTCCCTGGCCTCGCCAAGACTTTGCTGGTCAGCACTTTAGCGCAAACTCTCAATTTGTCTTTCAACCGAATCCAGTTCACGCCGGACCTGATGCCTGCTGATATTACCGGAACTGAGATCCTCGAAGAAAATAAAACCACGGGGGCTCGTGAACGCCGTTTTATGGAAGGCCCGATCTTCAGCAATATGATTCTGGCTGACGAAATCAACCGTACTCCNCCGAAAACGCAGGCTGCNTTACTNGAAGCNATGCAGGAAAAGCAAGTTACGGTTGGACGNGTNCGNCATCCNCTTTCCGATCCNTTTTTTGTGCTTGCCACGCAGAACCCGATTGAACAGGAAGGTACTTACCCTCTACCAGAGGCCCAGCAAGACCGATTCATGTTCAAAATCTTTGTCGACTACCCAAGTTTCGACGAAGAATTCGAAGTGGCTCGTCAAACAACCACAGCNACTACCAATGAAGTGGAAACGGTTTTGAGCGCTGAAGAAATCGTTGCGCTTCAACAAGTCGTNCGTGAAGTTCCTGTCAGTGACCACGTCATTCGTTTTGCGTTATCACTTGTTCGGCAGACACGAATAGGAGCTCCCGGAATTCCGGACTTTGTAACCGAGAATATTGCTTGGGGAGCTGGCCCTCGCGCCGTCCAGTTCCTGATTCTTGGCGGAAAAGCCAGAGCTCTCTTGCATGGGCGAACCCACGTCTCAACCGAAGACATCCAAGCCTTAGCTCAACCTGTCTTAAGGCATCGGATTGTTGTNAATTTTGCCGCAGAGAGTGATGGCATCACATCCGATGATGTNATCCAGCAATTAATCGAAGCTACTCCCACCAAGGAAGATGAACTGACCAACGATGCCCGATTCCAAAAGATTTTTGCATCCTGAGGCAATCAAACGGATTGCCAGGCTGGATCTTCGGGCACGACACATTGTCGAGGGCTTTCTCTCCGGAATGCATCGNAGTCCTTATTTCGGCCAATCAGTTGAATTTTTACAGCACCGCGAATATGTGGCCGGGGATGATCTGCGCCATGTCGACTGGAAAGTNTGGGCGCGTCAGGACAGGCTCTATGTGAAGCAGTTCGAGGAAGACACGAACNTGCGTTGCACTATGGTGGTCGATATTTCTAACAGCATGCAATATGGCAACGGAGCACTCAATAAATATGAGTATGCGGCCACCGTTGCATCGAGCCTCTCCTACTTAGTACTGCAGCAGCAGGATGCGGTCGGCTGNATTACCTTCGATGAGAAGGTTCGTATGAGGATACCGATTCGTAGTAAACGAAATCATATTCATTCCATCATCGAAAGTCTCAANGTCGAAACGCCGCGCGACAAAACAGATGTTTATGANGTCCTAAGAACNATTACCGAAACGGTTCCTCGTCGGGGCATGATTATTCTTATTTCTGATTTACTCGGAGATGTCGATGGAATCATGAAGGGTCTCAAGCTACTTCGGCAGCGTGGTCATGATGTCTTAGTGTTCCATGTCATGGACGATGACGAACTGGAATTTGAATTTAACGGCCCCATGNGATTTGANGGACTGGAGTCCAGTGACTNCCTNAACTGCAATCCACGTTCACTGCGGGAAGGATACATGGAGGCTCTGAACGAATTCCTAGACTCGGTCAGACGCCAATGTGCTCAAAACGTCGTTGATTATGCATTAATTCGCACTAGTGACCCACTGGATGCNGCCCTCGCCAAGTACCTNTCAAACAGGATGAGNCTTCGCCATTAAGGACCTATCGAATTAACTGATGAATTTCACTTACCAAGCATTAACGTGGGGCTTCCTACTGGCCCTGTTGCCATTGTTGATCCATCTGATCAATATGATGCGCCACAAGCGTGTCGAATGGGCAGCCATGGAGTTTTTGCTTGCCAGCTANAAAAAACATCGGCGTTGGGTCTGGCTNAAACAACTCCTNTTGTTGTTATTNCGAGTGTTTATCATTGGTCTNATCGTNGCCATGTTAGCGCAATGGGATCCCGGNAAAAGCTGGCTAACGCGNTTCGGTGGAAAAGAAACCCATCACTTTATCTTGCTTGACGACAGTTTTTCAATGGGTGAACTCGCCAATGGAAACACTGCATTTGATCGNGCACTGTCGATTGTCGGTCGCATTGGTACTCAGGCCAGTGAACGCGGTAATCAACGCTTTACTTTATTACGGTTTTCCAAAGCGGGGGAATTAACCATCTCTCAAACAGCGGAAAATTCCGACGCCGACCTGTCTGCAATTGCCGACTTTTCCGGCGCGTTTGTCGACAGCGACTTCCCTGGCCGACTCTCTGAACGTCAAAAAGACCTGGTCATGACGCAAACGGACGCAGGGCCACTCAAAGCTTTGCAATTGCTGCAAACATTGGCGGCTAAAAGCTCCAACCAGCATCGCAACATCTATCTCGTTTCTGACTTCCGTGTTCAGGACTGGGANAACCCGGCGGAGATCAAAGAAACGCTNGCCGGCNTNANNGCGGAAAGTGAAGAAATACATCTNGTTGACTGTGTNGAGCCNGGCAACGCAAATCTGGCTATTNTGGAACTCGTTCCGGCAGACGATACGCGAGCAGCAGGTGTTCCTTTGTTCATGCATCTNCGNGTCAAAAACTACGGTTCGGAACCGGTNACCAATGTNCAGGTCAAAATGCGATCAATCTTCCATGCAAAAGGNACCGTACAGGCNGCTGAATCAGGAGAAGTCACGGGGCAAATTGAAGAGTTNCCNGTCGTTGTTTTTGAGAATATCGAAGCTGGAACGACGGCCACNAAACGAGTACAAGTCTTCTTCCCTGAAGCCGGACAGCACGTGGTTGACGCTCAACTGCCCGAAGATTCGATTCTGGCAGACAACTCTCGTTACACCGTTCTGGACTTTCCGGAAGGCGATAATGTTCTGCTTATCGACGGGACTTCCGACCTGCGAAACCAGTATTTCATTACCAGTGTCTTCCGCCCAAGCCAGCTAACAAACACCGGCATTATTCCTAACGTCCAACCCGTTGAATTCCTGCGTGACACACCGACCGAAGCACTTTCAAAATACAGCGCCATTTACCTGATGGACGTGAGCCGCCTTGATGGAGATGCGATTTCCAATCTTGAGCAATACGTGAGTCGAGGCGGTGGACTCGCCTGGTTTGCAGGAGATCAGATCGACATCAATTTTTTCAATGAAAATCTTTATCGCAATGGTGAAGGACTGATGCCCGTGGAATTTGCAGGTCCGGCCATTCTTGTGCCTCCCCTGGACGAAGCAACTCCCCATCTTGAAATCATCGACCATCCTGTTTTCGATTTCTTTCTGAACGAACGCAATCCCTTGATTCGTCGAGTCCAGATCGANCAGTATTTACAGGTTTCACCTCGGTGGAAACCGGCAGAAGATTCGACAGCACGAGTCATTTGCAAATTACATAACCAACAACCTTTTGCTGTGGAACAGCAATTCGGAAACGGTCGGGTTGCTTGCTTTACCACCACGTTAAATCCGGAATGGAACAACTGGGGCCAGGATCCCAGCTTCGTCGTTGTGATCCTTAAANTGCATGCTCATTTAACCTCCAGTCAACGAATCCTTGATCGCTGGCCCGTTGGTGCTGAACTTAAGATCGCATTGGACCTGCAGCAATACACTCAAGATGTCACGATCATCACCCCCGGGGCCGAAGCCACCACTCGACCAATTGAGATCATTCAGGCGGTTGCGACGGACCCGCAATCCCCTGTAATGAATGCCGTCTTTGGTGGTACCAAACCCTCGGCAACGACAACGGGGACTTCCACGAGTGGAGTTTACGATATCATTACACAGCGGAACGACGGTTCCTTCGAAGACTCACGATACGCGCTCAACGTGAACGCCAATGAAGGCGATACCGCGCGAATTGACCGAGAACAACTCGTCTCATCACTGGAGCCCATCGCAATCCAATTATCTGATTTGGATGCATTTCAAGGAAGTGCCNCTNCAAATNTNGGTGGGACAGCCAGNTTNTGGTTAATGCTCATTTTACTTCTGGGCCTGATTGGCGAGCAATTCCTTGCTTATTTCCTCAGCTATCACACGCCTAAAGGAGGAACCGCACCATGATGCAACTTTGGGCTCAAGCCAAACAAACACACTTTCAATTCACTCGGATCAATACGCTGACCGAAGCTTGGCATTGGCTGGTATTAGTTTTGATTTGTCTGGCTTTTGCGGCTTATGTCGTGTGGATCTACAAACGTGACACTCAGGAATTACGTAAGTCAACAGCGATTACGCTGATTGTCTTACGTTGTTTTGCTCTGTTAGGTATTCTGTTTTACTTCTTCAATTTAGAGCGNGTGACAGAAGAATCGATCATTAANAACTCACGTGTTCATGTTTTGGTNGACACGAGTCAGAGCATGGGNCTCACTGACGATTCGGACGAACAACGAATCGCCCGAATCAATCACGTCATCAATGANTTTACCAGTGGGCCAACTCTGGAAACATTCCGCCAAAANCACGATGTGATTGTNCACCGTTTCAGTGAAGAAAGCAGACCTGTNGAAATCGCAACCTTCCCCCGTATTGCAAGACTTAATTCGAGTAACGCCTCCCAGTTATCCGAGCAGGCAATCCAGTCCGTTCGTAATCTCGTGAAGGTCGGNATTGGTTTGGTTGTCGTTGCGATNCTAGCAATATTTTTCTACCTTNCTAAAGGTAGAAAAAAAGACCAGTCNGAAACATCCTCNTGGTCATTACTAGCCAGTATGGTCTGCGTGATCTCGGGTATCATTGTGATCGCTGTCGGCAACCTCCGTCATCCTCAGCTTTCTTTCACTGACACCTTAGGGATTACGACTCCAACTTTNTCCAGTGAAGTGGACGCTTCNGANAACACCGTTGAAGTACCTCAAATTGACTGGAGTACAACGCTANTACCNCGCGGNAGTAAAACAAGAATGGGGGATGCCATTCAGTTCGTGGTTAACAAAGAGCGGGGAGGCTCTATCGCCGGCATTGTCATTTACACCGATGGCCGCAGTAATTCCGGCGAAGATATAGAAATTGCGNTCAGGACTGCTCGCACATACAATATCCCACTCTATCCTGTTGGCATTGGAAGTAATCANCAGGCCAAAAACGTACGAGTGGTCGATATCGAAGCGCCGGAAAGAGTCTATCCCGGGGACAACTTTAAGATTACTGGATACGTACAGGCCTACGGAACTGAGAACCGCAGTGTGACCGTTGATCTCGTCAGTCGACCGGTTAATCTGGCGAGAGACGATATGTCACAGGACAAGATCGAGGATCAACTACAACTTGATCTGGCTAAGGATGGAGAAACCCGTCCTGTCGAATTTGAATTAGAGCCGGAGGAAAGCATTCAGGGAAAACGTGATTACGTGATTCGTATCCAAGCGCCCGCCGATGACCAGAATGCACGTGACAACCAGCGAAGTGCGACCGTTGAAATCGTGGATCGACGCACCANAATCCTGCTTGTTGCGGGNGGNCCAACTCGTGAATACCGCTTCCTTAGAAATATGCTATTTCGAGATGAAGAAGTCGAAGTACATGTCCACCTACAAACAGCAGAAGATACGATTAGTCAGGAAGCAGACGAAGTTATTTATGATTTCCCTCAATTGGATGAAGAACTCTACGATTACGATGCAATTGTAGCCTTCGATCCCGACTGGGAAGCCTTGGATGATAGCCAAATCGAACTGATAGAGCGCTGGGTATCTGAAGAAGCAGGTGGCCTCTTTGTGGTCGCCGGTCCGGTATTTACGCCGGAATGGTCACGTATGCGACGCGGACGCCGACGTGGCATCGATCTGGTTAAAAATCTGTATCCTGTCGTCTTTTATAATCAAGGCGGAGTCACGCTCAGCCTCGGTCGGTTCGGTGGTGACACAGCATGGCCAATTCAATTTTCCAACGAGGGTCTGAGTGCCGAGTTCTTATGGTTGGACAACAGCCAGCTAGGCAGCGAGCAGGCCTGGGCTTCATTCGACGGAGTTTATGGTTACTACAAAGCAAAAGACCCGAAACCAGGGGCCAAGGTCTATTCACGCTTCTCCGATCCGGACACAGCTATCGATGACGAATTACCAATTTATATGGCAGGTCATTTCTACGGGGCAGGGCGGGTCTTTTTTCAGGCCAGTGGTGAAATGTGGCGTCTACGCAGTATCGAAGAAGCCTACTTTGAGAAGTATTATACCAAGCTGATCCGCTGGGTATCGCAGGGACGATTACTACGTGACTCAACACGAGGTGTCCTATTAGTCGACAAAGACCGGACGTTTTTAGGCGAGCACGTTACGATTCAGGCGGTGCTAACCGATGCTCAGCATGATCCGCTTTCAGCAGACAATGTCGATGCTGTTTTGGTACAGCCGGATGGGCGACGAAATGCTATTCAACTGAAGCTACTTCTCGACGGGTCACGGGAGGGAATGTATACAGGGCAATTTGTAGCCACGCAGGAAGGTGATTACCGCGTCGAAGTGCCACTACCAGGCTCAGCCGACTTATTAACCCGTGACGTCAGAGTCCGGGTTCCGCAGCTTGAAATTGAAAACCCGCGAAGAAATGATGCCCTGCTGTCTCACGCCGCCGAACAAACCAGCGGCGACTATTTTGTGGGAATTCCCAGCACGTCCGCAACGTCTAATAATGAAGAGGGAACGTCATTAAGCCAAAGCATCGCTGCACGAGACTTGGAAACTGAATTACCAGGAACACCTGACAAACAATTTGAAGAAATGTTAATGGGTTGGCTTATCGCCATCATTAGCGGAATACTGTGTGTGGAATGGGTAATCCGACGCCTTTGCAAACTGGCCTAATATTCAACCGAACTAGCCATGGATAACGAAACTCAACAAATCGATCCAAGAATACGCGGGACATTACAGCGTCTACGTTCACGCATTCGTTTGTACGTCTGGATTGAAGGTCTCAGTCTGGCGACTGTCTGGCTGGGAGTCATGTTCTGGCTCGGTCTGGCAATTGATTACCTGCCAGTTTTAGCCGGAGCAAACGAACTAAGCCAAAGTGTTCGAGGGGGTCTACTGGTTCTAGTCGGAAGTGTCCTGGCCTATATCCTCTATCGGTTTGTAGGACAAAGGGCATTTGTCCAATTCAATGACCGTTCCTTAGCTTTACTTCTGGAACGACGCTTTGAAAAACTACAGGATGCACTGGTTACGACGGTCACTCTAAAAAATCGTCGAGACACTGAAGGCCACGACAGTTTTAGTTCGGAAATGCTTTCAGAAACGTCGTTGTTAGCTTTGGCGTCCATTGATTCAATCAACGTCAACGAGGTGTTTAACACTCGCCTGCTTCTAAAGCGTTTGGCCCTTGCCAGCTGCCTGATCCTCTCGATTTTTCTGCTGGGTTTAAATAATGCATCCATGACCAGCCTNGCGCTGAAACGACTCTATATGTTGTCACCTGAGAAATGGGAACGCAAAACCCAGATCGAACTAGTTGGCATCACTGTCATCCGAGAGAACTTTAGCGGTTTCACCTTCGGCATTGATGAACAAAAGACATTCAAAGATAGCCGAGTCAAAGTCGCTACAGGTGCCACCCTGAGATTGTTGGTCAACGCAGATGGCAATAAAGACATCCCCGGCAGCTGCGTCCTTTACTACGAGACCGAAGATGGGGTTTCCGGAAGACGCAACTTAAACAAAGAAGGTATTGCTACCAATGGCGACCAAACATTCGTCCTTGACGACAATCCACTCAGCGGTATTACTGGCAGTCTCGAGTTCGAAGTTGTGGGGAACGACCATCGAATCGGCCCGTTTTTCATTGACGTGGTAGACAGTCCACAAATACAGGATGTCACCTTGGATTATGAATACCCTGCCTATACTGAGAAACTCCCATTCACTGATCAACCGTGGATTGCCGGACGCACTGCATTGCCATTTGGAACCAATGTCCGGATCAACCTGAAATCGAACAAACCTTTGCAGCAATTACATATCAGCGACCCACTGACTGCACAGTATCGGGCNGGGTACCTCACTCACCAGGACAGTCGTAGTGAANAGAAATTGAAACTAGCTGTTTTAGTCAGCTCGTCCACCCCTGAAACAGAACCTGCGTCTTTAACCAACGANCTGCTTAGCAGCATAANAGACATTNACGGTAAACAACTGCAGCTTTCNGTTGAAAACGGTGTACTCTGCGCATTGGATGACAAAGGGGAGTTACTCACGTCCNCCACAGTCATCGAAGNNTTTACTAAAGACGGCACGCGAATTCTGGCCAGTCTGTCAACCTCCGAAACACAACTCACATTCCCGGTTAACTCCTTGTACAACGACTTGGCCCTGACGGTCTCTCTTTACGATCAGGATGAAATCATTTCAACGGAACCTTATCTCGTTTCGATNGGGGCGATCGCTGATCAATCACCTGATTTAGATATTAGCCTCGAGGGAATCGGCTCAGCAATCACTCCAAATGCAATCATTCCAATCAAAGGCAAAGTCACTGATGACTATGGTGTCTCCTCCAGNTGGTTCAATCTCGAACCACAGGAAGGCGATGCAATGAAGTTTCCTGTGCCAATTGAAAATGGNGAAGAANTANAAACTCCATTAGATTTGCGGGCTCAGAGAGCTGANGACGAGTCGACGGAGTTAAAGCCAGAGTCGACAATTACATTGTCAATTCAGGCAAATGACAAGTATGATCTCGAGGGCGACCCTAATATTGGTACCAGTAGCCAGTTCTCACTAGACATCGTTACAGATCAACAATTACTAGCCATCCTAGAACGACAAGAACTCTCTCTTCGTCAACGTTACGAGCTTATCCTGGCCGAGGTGCAGGAAATGCGAGATTCACTGGCTCAAGTATTGGAAAGCTCGCAAGGCACTGACGATTCCGGTACGGGCAATGAACCTGAAGACAATGGCGAAGATGAACTAAGTGCTGAGCAAAAACAAAAGCGCGAAGAAAGCTTGCGATTACTACGAGTACAGCGAGCCGTAGTACAGAGTCAAAAGTCAAACCAGGAATCTCTGGGGGTGGCTGTCTCATTTGAAGACATTCGCCTGCAACTGATAAACAACCGTGTCGATACACAAGATCGAAAAGACCGCTTGAAAGAGCTCATTGCAGATCCTCTAAAACACGTGAGTACTGTCGAGTTCCCGGATTTAGATGACAAGCTGCTCGCTTATGAAAAATCATTGGAAATCAACAGTGAAAGTATTGATGCTGCAGCCAAATCATTGACTCAGGCGGATGTGATTCTCGTACAAATGAATGCGATTTTGGACAACATGCTTGAGCTGGAAACCTATAACGAATTAATCGATTTAATACGTGATCTAATTACCGATCAGGAAGAAATAAACGAAAAGACAAAAGACGAAAGGAAGAAGCAGGTGCTTGATCTGCTAAAATAGATTATTCGTGCGTTTGGCCCTATAAACCACGTCAACAAGGAACAATAGCAAGCGGAACTGAAATAGACTTGAAACCCCAGTTTCCGTAGTGTTATACGAAGACACTTCAATCGGTGAGCCAATTCCATACCATGTATGGACAGCCACGCTGACGCAACTCACTAGATATGAGCATCGTTGTTTTTTCAATGCAAAATTAAGTCTTTAACGCGAGGCAAAATAATGAGCCGGAGTTTTCAACGATTGGCAACACGTTTGTTAATGCTACTCGCTGCGTTTAGCATCCCAACAATCTCTTTCGCGCAAGAATCCAGCGCAACCGATCCGACTCCAGCAAGTCTGCAAGAAGCAACGCCGTCCGGAACCACCGATTTAGCATTACAACAAAGTAAAATAGCTGAAAAATATAAACGGATTGAGGAACTCATTCTTCGTATGGCTGAGTTTGAAGCTGCGAATAATCCAAAGCGCGCCGCATTACTCCGTGATGCATATAAACAATCCAAAAACAACCTGACTGCTTCTCAATTGCAGTCAATCGTACGCCTTCTTAACCAGGATCAACTAAAAAGAGCCGTCGACGAACAAATCGATATTCAAACACAACTGGCTAAAATCCTTGAATTGCTCATCACCGAAGATGATGGGGATCGCCTGAAAACGGAGAAAGCTAGATACCGAGAATATATCCGTGACGTAGAACGTCTTTTGCGGCAGCAAAGAGCCATCCAAGGGCAAAACGAGGGTGGAGCGGATACCGAGCGAATCGCCAAAGAACAAGATCGCCTCTCTAACGAAACAGGGGATTTAGCCGACAAGATTAAACAAAATGAAGAAAGTGGTAATTCTGAGAGCCAGCCCGGCGAAAAATCCGAAAATGAGCCGAAAAGCGATAACGATAATAATTCGGAAGACAACAAGCCAAACGAACCCTCCAAGGATTCCGATAAACCCATGGAAGGCGGAGAACCCATGGAAGGCGGAGANCCCATGGAAGGCGGAGANCCCATGGAAGGCGGAGAGCCCATGGAAGGCGGAGAGCCCATGTCCGGTAGCCAAGCACAAGACAGTCAGCAACAAGACGAAAACCCAGCTCGCAAGAAACTCGAAGAAGCTCAGGAGCAAATGAAAAAGGCTCAACTTGAACTTGAACAGGCCCGTCGTGATCAGTCAATTGAAGCTCAGGAAGCGGCCAAACAAAAGCTCGTTGAAGCAAAAGCACAACTCGAAGAAATCCTACGTCAGTTACGCGAAGAAGAACTGGAACGAATGCTTGCTTTACTAGAGGGTCGTTTCCGTAAGATGCTTGAAATGGAACTGCGGGTTTACGAGGGCACGCTTCAACTCTCCAAAATCCCTGAAGATGATCGTGGACGGGAAGTTCAGATTGAGTCGAACAAGCTTGGATTTCAGCAACGGAAGATCAGTCTTGAAGCGGATAAAGTCTTAACCTTATTGTTGGAAGAAGGATCCTCTATCGCATTTCCAGAAACCGTGAAGATCATGATTGAGGACATGGAGCAGGTCGCTGCCCGATTAAGCGAAACCAAAGCTGACCGCCTCACGGTCAGCATTGAAGAAGACATCATCCAGTCTATTGAGGAAATGATTGAAGCTCTGCAAGCTGCTCAACAGGAACTAGCTGATCAACAGCAACAACAGCAACAGCAACAGCAGCANCAACAACAGGACCAAGAAAAGCCTTTGGTAGATCAGTTAGCTGAACTACGAATGATTCGCTCGCTACAACTTCGCATCAACAAACGTACCCAACGGTACTCTCGACTCCTGGATGACATTGACGACCCTACCGGGCAGGCTCAGGATACGGACCTTGTCGAAGCATTGCAAAAGCTTGGCCAAACACAGCGCAACTTACAACGGATCACTCGCGATATTGTTCTTGGTAAGAATCAGTAAGCCATGGAGTTTCTCACGATCATAATGAAGACATTACAAACTCTTAGCCTAATGTTGGTTCTGACGACATCTGCTATTGCTGCAGATGATCTGGAAAAACGCGCCTCTTGGCAAATCCCGGATGCCGAGCAGATTCGTTCCCGGCTTGAACAACATCTCGAGNAACAGAATGCTGACGAGGCTGTGAAGCTGCAGATCAATATCTTATGGGATACTCCACTTATCTCCGACGATCAGTCATTACTACTGGACCAACTAATAAACAGTCTTATCTTAATCGACACTGATATTGCCAAACTCGTCAATCGTCTGGAATCCACTCCGGCAACAGAGGCTCAAACGACACCTGCACTATGGAATCAGAAAGACCTTCCCCCGTTTTTCATTAACAACCTCCGGCTTTACTACGCTCGCTGGCTAGCTCAAAGCGAATTACAAGACGAATGCCTCGANGTGCTCGACGGTATCAAACCACAGGATGTCGTTGATCCGGCAACCTTATTNTTTTATCAGGCCACTGGCTATCACCGTGTTCTTGCCAAAGACAAATGTCTTAAAGCGATCAATCTACTTGAGGAGAATAAAGACGCTATTCCTCGGCGATACTCAACTTTGGCGAATCTGATGAAAGCNGATATTGGGCCACTAGAAAAAGACTCCTTAGATGAGGTCGCACGTCTCATGTCAGACATTCAACGTCGACTAAAACTAGGACGAGCAGGGACACGTGTACGCAACGAGGAAGATGATGTCATTGCTAAACTAGACAAAATGATTGAAGAGCTTGAAAAACAGCAGCAACAACAGCAGCAANGTAGTGGGCAGGGANCCGGAAACCTTAACCCCAGTTCACCAGCACAGGACTCTTCCGATCTCGGCGGAAGTGGCCCAGGCAACGTAGACCGACGAAATCATGGCGATGCTGAAGACTGGGGTTCACTTCCACCAAAAGAACGCCAAAAGGCTCTGCAGCAAATCAGCAAGGAATTGCCGGCNCACTATCGNGAAGTCATTGAAGAATACTTCCGAAAACTCGCTCGTGACGGCGGTTAGAAACACTACTAGTTAAATCAGCTTCCGGGGGGAGGTAAACTGCATCATGCAGATTTGGAATGTTTTGGTTGTTTTGATGAGCCACGTTGTTATCGGGTTACCGATAGCGGATGTAGCTCTTATAGACGGCAGTCAATTCAACGGCGAACTCACAGCCATCAGTGATACCGAAGTGAAGATCACCGCAGACGGTCAGACGCAAGCCATTGCTAGCGAACAACTCCAGGCAATCGTTCTGAGCAAGAAGCAACCAACGATTCCTGAAGGAAACAACATTAAAGTCACCCTTCATGACGGTAGTGAATTGAAGGCAAAATCCGTTCTAGCCACGACTTCAAATGCTCGTGTCACGATTGGCGACGAATTATCCTACCGCCTCAAGAGTGACAGTATCGCGAGCATTCAATTTAAGCCTTTAGCAGAACAAGCTCAGGAGGATTATGACAGAATCCTGAAAGGCGAATCGACCGGCGATGTAATAATCATCCTTCGTCCCAGTGGCGCCATTGATGAACTAGAAGGGATTGTCGAAAGGGTCGACAACGAAGCTGTTACATTCAACTTCGACGGTGATCGAATCCCTATCGAACTATCAAAGCTCGCGGGAGTCAAACTTCTTAAATCTGGCTCCTTAAAAATATTAAAAACAACATGTGAACTTACCGATCTGCGGGGCAATCGCTGGCGAGCCTGTCGTTTTAATCTCAATACACCGGAAACCGCTTTGGAATTCGAAACCGGGTTGGGTGACAAAATCTCCCTNCANCTTGNTCAGATTCAAAAGTTTCAATTCGCGAGTAGTAATCTGGTTTACTTAAGTGATCTGNCANCTGAAAATGCTGAGTGGACGCCTTATCTAACNGGTCGTCTGATTCGCAATCGCCTGAATCANCTATACGCGCCTGCAAAAGACCGTAGCGCTAATGGTGGCCCCATCAGAATTGGCGAGCAAGAGTTTACGAAAGGACTCTCTTTACGCAGCAAAACGGTGCTGACGTACCGTCTGACTGAGGAGTTCAACTCACTTCAGTTAACGACCGGCCTTGCCGTGGAAACCAAAGGCCGGGGACATGTCGACCTAATCATCCTTGGTGACAACAAACAACTTTTCCGGGACTCCATCGCGGACCCCGCGGACATTCGACAATTAGATTTAGATATTACGGGCGTACGACGTCTTTCGATCACCGT
Organism: Planctomycetaceae bacterium; assembly: GCA_002705165.1. Lineage (GTDB taxonomy): Bacteria > Planctomycetota > Planctomycetia > Pirellulales > Pirellulaceae > UBA721. Next base: position 18,234 of record PAJC01000021.1, read on the forward strand.
AGATTACGGGAAGAATTTGGATTTTGGAGACCTCTTACATCTTGGTGATGCCAAACTCATCAAGTGACAAAGTGGTCTGAANATACGTGGAGATTAGTTGGTGACCAACCCCTCAAAAATAATTGCCTTCGTCATATTGCTTTCCTGCATACCCTTGCCGGCACTCAAGGCTCAGGANCTCACCGTTCCCGATGATGTTTTAGCATCCCAGGCACAACGAATCGCAGCGATCAAAAAAGCAAGTGCCTCAACCGTCATGGTATTCGCCAATGAAGGAAAAGGAGGCGGGTCCGGAGTACTCATCAGTCCCGACGGCTATGCATTAAGCAACTATCATGTTGTCCAGCCTGCTGGAACTGCGATGAAGTGTGCCATTAATGACGGCAAGCTCTATGACGCAATCTTAGTCAGCATCGACCCGGTGGGAGATGTCGCCTTGATCAAACTGCTTGGGCGAGACGACTTTCCTTTTGCAAAACTAGAGGATAGTGACAAGGTTCGGGTAGGGGATTGGTGCTTTGCGGTTGGAAATCCATTCCTTCTGGCAACCGACTTCAACCCCACCGTGACATATGGAATTGTTTCGGGCGTTCATCGCTATCAATATCCCGCCGGTACGCTACTCGAATACGCTGANTGNATTCAAACAGATGCTTCNATCAATCCCGGGAATTCCGGTGGCCCCCTTTTTAATGAACAGGGCGATCTGATTGGGATTAATGGACGTGGCTCTTTTGAAAAACGAGGGCGTGTTAATGTTGGNGTCGGTTACGCCATTTCGATCAATCAAATCAAGCACTTTATGGGCTTCCTTCGTAGTGGTCGCATTCTGGATCATGCGACACTCGGCGCCACCGTCTCTACTGACGAGAATGGTAATGTTGTGGTTACGAACATTGCTGAATCCTCTGATGCGTACAGACGCGGCCTGCGTTATGGTGATCAATTACTGTCCTTCGGCGGTCGTAATATTAGTACCGTCAATGGTTTTAAGAATGTTCTGGGGATTTATCCTCGGGGCTGGCGTGTACCAATTTCATTCCTTCATGANGGCGACCGTTTTGACACGTTCGTTCGTCTGACCGGCGTTCATTCTCCGGAAGAATTGCTAACAAGAGTCCAACCTAATCGACAACAACCGGAGGGCAAGCCAATGCCCGAAGGCCAACCTGTCCCTCCCNCCCCAAAGGAACCGGCCCTNCAACTTCCTGATGTCGCAAAACCTTTCTTTAAGGCTCGNNGGGGCTTTGCAAACTACCACTTCAATAAGNTNAATCAGGATCGNATCTGGGATACTTATATCAACCAAACCAAGCCCGAAGCGATTAAAGGGGACTGGACTCTACGGGGACAACTTGGAAACCTGGGGGATGCGTCCATTGTTCTGTCCAAAACACGAGTGGATGCCGAATTGCCACAGGGTAAGGCCTTTGCTGTTCTTGATAACGATCTTGGGCAACAGGAAGCCCCTCGAGGGAGCGGCGGTCTACTGNTAGCTCTTCACCTTTGGAAGCACATTCAGCAAACAGGAATTGGTAGGTTCGGTGATGTCTATTATCTCGGTTCCATGCCAACGCCCAAACACGATGAAAAGCAGGATGTCCTCGTAGCCACTCACAGTGTCATTGAGTGCCGCTTCTACTTCTCCCCCTCTACAGGACTGCTTACCTCCATGGAAATGTATCCGGATTTGGGCGTTGATCCCTGTGAGATTTACTTCTCGGAGTATGAGTCCATCAACGGCCGAATGCTTCCAAGACATTTAGAGATCATTCACGGGGATACCGTCTATGGAGAATTACTACTCAAAGACTTTGAGTTCAATTCCAACGGAGGGACTGAATAATGAACCGCCTATTCTTAGCACTATTTTTCTTCCTGGCCGGTATTATCAACCTCACTCAGGCCGCAGACTTCTCCGTGATCTCAGCCGGAGTGCAGCCTAAAATGGTAAAAGTATACGGTGCGGGTGGCCTACGTGGACTGGAAGGATATCAGAGCGGCTTTCTAATCAGTGATCAGGGCCATATCCTAACCGTGTGGAGCTATGTTCTGGATACCGATTACATCACCGTAACTCTCGATGATGGCCGAAAATTTGAGGGGAAAATCGTTGGTGCTGATCCTCGGTTAGAAGTCGCTGTTTTGAAAATTGACACCGATGGCCTGGAATACTTCAAACTTGGTGCTTCGGTAGGCGTTAAGCCCGGGGCACGCATCTTAGCTTTTAGCAATCTTTTTAAGATCGCCACAGGTGATGAGCCCAACAGTGTATTACACGGCATTGTTGCGGCTACGACACCACTTAATGCACGTCGCGGTGCATTTAAGACTACNTACAAAGGAACTGTTTATATCCTCGACGCCATTACAAATAATCCCGGAGCAGCTGGTGGCGCGTTAACGACTCGCAATGGTGAACTCGCCGGTCTACTCGGAAAAGAATTACGTAACTCGCAAAATGGCACCTGGCTCAATTACGCCATGCCGATCAGTGANCTNATCCCGGCCATCGAAGATATTATTGCCGGTAGAACTAGGCCTCGAAGTTTTGATGATGATGTCATTCGCCCGGACGAACCGCATACGCTTAAAACATTAGGCATTCGCATGGTTCCTGACGTCTTAGCCAAGACTCCTCCTTTTGTGGATTCAGTCGCAGCCAGTTCCGAGGCAGAGAAGAAAGGAATTCGACCGGACGACCTTCTTCTGTACATCAACGATCGCAGAGTCGATTCGTGTGCCACATTNAGAAGCGAATTGGAACTGATTGATCAAATCGATGATGTTATCCTGGTCGTTCAAAGAGGCGATGANCTAGTCGAAATTGTCTTACAGGGAGAGNAATGATCATGAAAAGCAGAATCACGATAATGTACAAANTCGTCGCCGCGTTACTGGGCTTACTNGTCCTGTCTAATACNTTCGTCAACGCTCAGGACGACCTNTTAGAACGTGAAGAAAAAGCTCTGCAGGCGGCAGTCATNAAAGCCAGCCCCAGTGTAATACAGCTGGAATTAGTCGGTGGNCTCGAATCTCAGGAACTTGGGCCAGTCTCTGGTTTAGCCGTGACTACCGACGGNTTCGTTCTGGCCAGCGNAGCCATGATTCCTGNAAACATCACTTCGATCCTTGCAACAACGCCGAGTGGNAAACGTGCGGCTGCTAAAGTGATTTCACATGACTACAGTCGCAATCTGGTTCTANTTAAGGTAAACACCGAAGAAACCTACCCTCTGCTCGAAGCGATACCAAAAGATGAAATCATCGTAGGGCAGTGGAGCATNGCATTAGGAAGAACATTNTCCCGNGAATTTACAAACCAAAGTGTGGGCATTATCAGCGCGTCAAACCGAGTTTGGGGGAAAGCAATTCAATCCGATGCTAAAATCTCCCCAGCCAATTACGGCGGTCCTTTAATCGACATTCATGGCCGCGNATTTGGTATCCTGACCCCGTTAACCCCGAACCCTCAGGGGGGGCAGTCAGATGGTTCCGAGTGGTATGACTCAGGAATCGGATTCGCCGTGCCAATCGCAGATATCATGCCCTACCTTGAGAAGCTAAAGCAAGGTGACAGCTTGTATCCGGGACGCCTTGGCATCTCATTAACATCTGGAAACATCTATGATTTACCCGCGGAAGTGGTGGCCGTGCAGCCAAAGTCACCCGCNCGGGATGCCGGGATTCAAAAGGGAGATAGCATCTTCGAATTAGCCGGCAAGCCGGTAACTCGCCAGTCCGAATTGCGACATATCCTGGGAGCACACTATGCCGGTGACACCATCAACATCAAGGTCACAAGAGATGACAAAATTGTCACCGCAGAACTTACTTTAGCTCAAGACTTAGAACCATACGAACATCCATTTCTCGGCATTTTGCCGGATAGAAACTACGACCAGCAGGGAGTCCTCGTCCGTCATGTTTATCCGAATAGCGCGGCAGAACAAGCAGGCCTAAAATCAGGCGATATCATTTCCCGGCTAAACGAAACCCCCCTCAAGGATCACAATCAACTTCGTGTCGAACTTGCCAATTTTGAACCTTCTGAAGAGGTGCAGNTCCACTACAGTCGAGGCGGTCAGGTCACACCGATCAANATCTTGTTAGCCCCAATTACATCGGAACTACCGGTCATCCAGGCACACCCTCTACCAGCCGCACCGGCGCCTGCCAATAACCTGGCCACAGGTTTGGTCGAAATCAAGCTACCTGAAGAAGCTAANGATTGTCATGCCATTATCCCAGCAAATTATCGTGCCGATGTACCGCATGGACTGGTCGTATGGTTACATGCTCCTGGAGATGTGAACGACGATATCCTGAAACAGCAATGGGCAACGTTGGCAGCCAAATACCACTTGATTGTACTGGCACCTAAAGCGGCAGATGATAACAGATGGCAACCAACAGAAATTGAGTTCATTCGTAAGACCATGGACAATATCATCAANACCTACAACNTCGACCGCAATCGTATCGTCTCATTCGGTCGNCAGGCCGGGGGAGCAATGTCACTCATCCTCGGGTTCTCTCAAAGAGACTTGGTACGGGGTGTCATTCCTGTCGACGCCCCCTTCCCGTTGCGGGCAGGGATTTCGCCTAATGACCCGGCGGAACGTCTGGCTGTCCATGCCATTCTTGTCAAAGGTTCACCAGTAAGCAGAGCTGTTGGCAATGCGATCAAGGCATTAGAAGCAGCTAAATATCCTGTCAGCCGAACAGAANTGGAAAGCCCGGGGGAAATCACTGACGAATTACGAGAAAGTCTGACTCAGTGGATCGATTCCCTCGATCGAATTTAGTTGCTCAACTACTTTGCTACTCGCGTTTCGGTATAATGCGAACTTACGTTGAGACGAATAACATCCCAGTTAAACATTCTTCCCATCCCGAAGTCTAAAGCGCCCTAAGGAGATTCACCATGGAAAAGTGGCCTATCGGAGTTTTNACAAGTATTGATGCTGGATTAGGTGTAAAAATCGAAGTTGCTCATGACCTGGGTGTGCCAACCATTCAGTTACACGCACCAGCCAAAGAAACTCGCACACCAGAGAACGCTGAGAAATTTCTCGCACAGCTTGAGGAGCTGGGAATCACGTTGACGGCCGTATTTGGTGGTTTCGAAGGTGAGAGCTACGCTGACATCCCNACTGTTGTTGACAGCGTCGGCCTGGTTCCTCCCGGCACACGGGAAGCCCGAGTGCAGGAGATGAAAGAGATCGCTAATTTTGCACGTTTACTGAAGTGTGACGTCGTTGCTTTGCATCTGGGCTTCATTCCTCACGACAATACGGATCCACTCTATCAAGAAATCGTATCGGTTACACAGGATCTGCTAGATCACTGCCAAGGCAATCATCAGTCCCTCCATCTAGAAACAGGACAGGAAACAGCTGAAGGGCTTCTTCAATTCATCAGCGACGTTGGACGTGACAATCTTTTTGTTAACTTCGATCCGGCCAACATGATCCTTTACGGAACTGGCGAACCTATCGAAGCGTTGCAAAAAGTGGGAGCCTATGTAAAGAGCATTCACTGTAAGGATGGTACCTGGTCNGAAAAGCCTGGCGTCGAATGGGGAGCCGAAGTTCCGCTCGGAGAAGGGGATGTCGGGATGGAAAACTACCTACGAACCTTGGATGANCTGGGTTACACCGGCCCACTCACNATCGAACGAGAAATCCCTCAGGAGCCCGAACGTCAAAAAGAAGAAATTGGACATGCGGTCAAGTTACTTACCGAACTGAAAAGCAAAATCGGTTNACACTGAAGCTATTGCACCAAAATGGATACAAAAAAACGCTGCACGCTTGTCCTTTGTCTGTTGATGGCAATCTGTGCAGGTCTTTGGTTTTCCGGAAATGAAAATTTGAGAGAAGGCGCACTCGACATACTACTCAGAGTCACTATCTTTTTTGCTGTCTTTCGCTTGGCCTACGANGANNTGATCAAAGTGCTNAGNCATCTGCGAGGCCCCACTGGCATTTTAGTTGGAATTGCATTAGCCTTCGCCATTATCAACGGGCCCTCTGTGCGAGTGGTCTTACCTTTGATCGGCGGCGTGTTAGTCGTTTTGGGAATTATGAACACTTTGCGGCGAAGCTATCAGCAGGATACCTACAAGCCGAACTGATCCAAACGACAACGTAGCAAACAGGCTGCGGCGCCCGCGTTTCCAACGAGAGCACCGCAGATTGTGATAGACAGGCCTTGGGAAGGACAGTGATTAAGTGGTTTTTACCAATCTCGCCCGAGTTTCTTTNAGATCTGAACCATCTGGTGTTTCATCGCTGTCGATATCGTACCAGCTATCTTCAAACTTAATGTAACCTCCGCCACCTTNNGCACCGTTGCGAATAGCGACGTTAGTCGTAAGNGCAATTACAGCATCACTCAATGCAATCTTAGGTTCGCATCGCGGCTTATTTTCAGGACTTGGATTTCGAATACAGTAAGCCCAGTGCTCAATCTCTTCCGTGTAACCACGACTGACAGGGCCCGTCTGAGCAGCCTGAGCAACCGGTGCGGCTTCTCCGCTCGCCTGGGTATCCATCGTCGGACCGCCCTGACCTTCTTTGACACCAACCTTGGTGGTGGTATTTGANCCNTTATAAAGCATGACTTCATATTCGCGTTCAAGAACCAGAGTCCCCTTGGTGCCCATGACCACTTCACCATAGCCCCCGTATCCATTGCCATTGATGGACGAGTAGGTGACGACGATCTTCTTGTTATCATTTTCGATATATCCCGGAACAGCTCCTTTACCAGCACCNGTCCCCGGATCGGNGTATCCAACATCGAAAGCATCTTCATATCCCGGTGCCGGAAACTCGACTGTGCAATAAACATGGTCTTCAACCTGCCGGTCTTCACCGAAGATATGACGTCCACCAACAGCATGCACACTTAGCGGCTGAGCTTTCTTGCCGTCCTGTCGAAGGGCACTACAGAAGATACCGGCAGCATCCATTTGATGGCTACCGAGTTCAGCCATTAAGCCGCCCCCGGTCCGTTCCCATAATCGCCAGCGGCAAAGTTCTTCGAGTGCCGAGCGACTATGACCAGCAGGCAATTCGAAATCCTGAAAACCATGCCGAAGAGCCCGTTCCTGCCCTCCGCTTTTGTCGCTATCCCAGGCGATATACTGAGCCAGTTTCCCTTCCAGCATTTGTTTTGCAACAGGATCCTTCTCTGCTTTTACCTGACGTTCAAGAGACTTGATCCCATTAGCAATCTTATCGAACCGATCCTTTTCCTCGCCTCCAATTGGAATTTCCCCCCCCGGCAATGGCATCTGCCAACTGTCGCGACCCGGCAGGTTCCCTCGGTGCCATTGAGCGCGAATATGATGCAATTCCCCGAGCGCTCCCCATTTGATGAGATTCACGGCGTTGTCATAAAGTACGCTGTAATGACGCTGGTGACCTGTCGCCAGATAAAGGTTTTTCTCTTTGGCGATCCGCCCCATGAGCTTACATTCAGCTACCGTCTTGGCCATCAACTTCTCAGTCAGAACGTGTTTTCCGGCCAACATAGCGTCAATCGCAACTTGGGCATGTAGGTGCAGAGGAACGGCAATAATCACAGCTTCGATTTCCGGATCTGCAAGCAATTCAGCATAGCCATCCTTATAGACGTTTACGTGCTGCCTTGCTTCCGCTTCCGTTTTCCAATTATATTTCCGCATTAAACCTGGACGAGCCGCCATTGCAGCCGGGCTGGCGTAGTCGCCATGAAACGCTCGGTGAATGTTAAAGTCCCGTAGGTCACTAATAGCCACTACCTGACAGTATGCCGGATTCAATGCTCCAATGAGCACGCTTCCTTCATCTCCTGTACCAATAACGCCGATTCGAACCGGGTCATCGACCGTGGAGTAACCAAAGTAGGCTGCTCCCAACCCACCTCCGGAGACCAAACCTCCGGCTGCCACAGACTTAAGAAAATCACGGCGACGAACGCCAATAGCGTCAAAGTAATTACCGCGTCCTACTTCCTTTTCTTCGGGAGTCAGGTTCATAGTATGCGTTCCTTATTTATTTATTCTTATGCTGACTGCTCGGTTTTTCCGCAGCAGCGTTTGCAATAGTGATTGATAATAGAATCAAGGGAAAGATACTTACCACCGCCTGCAAATGCAACGACAAGCAAGGCAAACATTTCAATCGATTGATAATAGACTGGTTGAGCACCAACAGCGCCCGGAAACTGTGTTAAGCAAACCGTCAACAAGAATCCAGCCGTGGCGATTGCAGCAATCGGGGTACAGAAACCAACCAGCAGAGCTAGCCCACAAAGTAAATCAAACCAAGGTATAAATTTGTCAATCTGGGAAGAGGAAATAGCCGGTCCATTCAATTCCCCCAATTTCAGCACTTCTCCTGCGCCAAAACTATTTAAATCTTTTTCAACACCAGCCCAAATCATGTCGATCGAACTGAGATAGCCAGCCCGAGTGGAGCTGACCTCAGCTTCCAGTTTTGCGCCTTGGCCTTGGAGGCTCTCAACACCTGTCATGTCGTTACGTGACAATTGCTCTTCACGTCGCTCCATCTGACGAAAAAATTCGATCATTTCTATATGATTAGCCACAAAGAAGGCGTCTAACTGAGCGGATCGCACTTTAAGTAGCTCAACCGCTTTTCGCTTCGTGTTATCGTTGTAACTGTGAAATGATGCGACATCATCTAAATACGAGTTCCAGAATTCTTTGACGGAACTGGTATCGTAGCTAGGGGCACTCCAGCCAGTCGTCTGACCCGAAGGAACATAGCAGAGACGAGTTTTCCCGTCAGCATCCCACAACATTCCCTGAAACGAATCTGCCAGAGGGCCCTTGGCAGATGCCAAGAACCAGGAAGAGGAAAAACCATCCTGCATTTTAGATGAACCTTCTTTGTAGAAGTGCCAACCTAAGGCAAGACGCAGGCAAACTAAGGCGATAATCGCTATAGTCCCCAGCTGTTTCGATGAAGCACTCAGTGGTCTGCTCCTTGTTGTATTTCTTTAAACCAATACAGGTTATCCGCATTGTGTTGTCGCAAAAACTTTATACTCTTATTATTCTAGAAAAGAGGTGTTTAGCCAACCGGCTTAATTTGCATATCGGCCATTTCAATCCGCGATTTATACAGTATTTCCAACTCCACTCAACAGAATGACAAATATGTCATTTCAACAACCTATTAAAATTTAGAAACCATGAAAAAACGTGTTGTACTTTGCTTTCCGGTCACCCATGAACAAGTCGCCGAATTGGACGCCTGTAGTGATGACATTGAAGTTGTAAACGCAGGACAAACCGGAATAGCCCATGAAATCCTGAACGCTGATATCTTCGTAGGCCATGCTAAAGTACCTGTTCCGTGGAATCAGGTAGTCCGTCAAGGACGCCTCAAGTGGATTCAGTCTTCCGCGGCGGGACTCGACCATTGCCTCCAACCCGAAGTTATTGATTCTGACATTGTGGTCTCCAGTGTTTCCGGTTTATTTGCCAATCAGGTGGCTGAGCAAACGATGGCATTGCTATTCGGTGTTTACCGAAGTTCCTTGACGTTTTTCCGCGCCTCTGAAAAGCGGGAATTCGTCCGACGACCGACACTGGATTTTCACGGCCAAACGGTCGGGATCATTGGATTCGGCGGCAATGGAAGACGAATTGCCGAGGTGCTGGCTCCATGGGGTAATCGCATTCTGGCCACGGATAAGTATCCCTGGGACAAGCCTGACTACGTCGAAAGACTCATCGCAGCGGACAAACTGAATGGAATTTTACCTGAAATCGACTGTATGATCCTATCCGTACCTCTCAATGACGAAACACGCGGAATGATTAATCGGGAAGCCCTATCTAAAATGAAAGCCGGTAGTGTCATTATCAATGTGGCTCGGGGGCCAGTCGTCAAAGAGGCCGATCTAATCGACGCATTAAGTTCAGGGCACCTAGTCGGGGCAGGTTTAGATGTCGTCGAAGTTGAACCTCTTCATCCGACAAGCCCACTATGGACGATGGATAATGTCGTTATCAGTCCTCATGTTGGGGCCCAATCTAAATATCGTGTTCCAGATACCATTCGCTTCGTAGCCGCGAATATCCAGCGATATCTTCGTGGGGAAGAACCTCTCAATGTGGTTGACAAAAATCTGGGCTATCCTGCAAGGAAAAAACCCTGTGTCTAACCTCATTAATATTCCATGAATAGCCTTGCCGTAATTGCTAAAAACCGTAACCATAACCGTTAGAGTGTCTTACTGCATCAGCGAGCCCCCGATTTGACACCCTTTAGTAATCTAAGCAATTTAATGAGCGAACCTCAAATCGACGAAGCTGAAGCAATCGAGCGGCTAACCGTGACCATTACAGAAGCTCCTAACGATCAAACACTAACTTTTGATCTGGGCCCACAAGCCTCGCTGCAATCTGACAACGAACTTGTAGAGCAGTACCACAATTTCCTGGGTGACCAACGACTTAGCTGGACGACTCATCACCGGCTAACACGCTTACTAGGTGCCGGTGGCCAGGGAAAAGCATATCTTTCTGATCGCCGTGGAGCAGACGACTTCACAGTACCTATTGCCGTGAAAGTTTTTTCGCCCGAGCAATTCGCCAATGAAGCTGGTTACGTCGAGACAATGAAACGTCACGCCAGCGTGGCAATGCAAATCGCTCAGATCCAACATGACAACCTGCTAGATGTCCACAACTTCGTTGACCGTAACCGCATTCGCATGCTGGTGATGGAGTGGATTGATGGACTTGATTTGCGAATGCTCCTCAGTAAAGAACGCATGGTACGTTTACAGAAGCAGGTTTCTAAGAAACGATGGGATCGTATCAACGATCACATCTTAACCACAACTCAAGACCAGCCGCGATTCCGCTCCGGCGCTGCCGTCGCAATTATCCGGGAATGCCTCAGTGCTCTCGAAGCTTTACATCGTCACGGAATCGTTCATGGGGACATCAAACCGGGAAACATCATGATCAAGCGAAGCGGGGCTTCGAAAATTATTGATATCGGCTCGGCTTTTTCCATTGATTCGCCTCCTCCGCATCGTACCTGCACGCCCGCCTACGCGGCCCCGGAAGTACTTAAAGGCGAAATGGCATGCCCACTTAGTGACCTAGCTAGTCTCGGCTACGTATTAATCGAGCTCATTTCCGGACGAAATCCTTTTGCCGGAAAACGAACCTATCATGAAATGGTTCAAGCGAAGCATGATCTGCCAGATCAACTGGAGGAGATACTTCCTCCCAAACTCGGGAACAAAGAATTCCTGATTAACTTTTGTCGTAAGTTAATTGCTGTGGATCCTGCCGATCGTTTCCCCAATGCTGCCGAAGCACACATTAACCAACAGGGAGCAGCAGACTACCATCGCCAACTCATCATGAATGCTGGTAGCGAGAACATTGAATTCGAGCACGAAATCGGACTTTGGCTTGCCGAAGTGATTCAAGGTGATGAACACAAGCTGTAAAACACTTTACTCACTGTTCTCATGATCCTCGCGATCATGGCGTGGGTACAGCAAGGCTAGTTCTGTGGGTGAGATCCCCTTCTTTAATTTTTGTAACAAACCCCAATTCCGAAGGGTTTGACGAACAACACCATTTTGCTGCCATCTTCGGGGGGCAATTTCAATCTTTGTAGAAAGTAATTGGGGACGCATGCCGGCTTGCTTCATGCTTTCCGCCAATAACACATCTTCCATAAATGGCACTGCCTCAAACCCACCCAGATGAAAATATAGGCGCGTCGACACACAAATCCCCTGATCACCGTAGGGGCGATTAAACCATTTTACACGCCAGGCATTTCCATACTCCAACAAACGATATTTCAAACCTGCAAGCTGAATCCTCTGCCGGAAGCAGGCATACACATCGGATTCCGAATTAGCGAAATCACATAGTTCAGCTAGCGCCTCTGTGGACAAGCGGCAATCGGCATGCAGAAAACAGAGCAGGGGAGTGGTCGCATTTTCAGCACCCGCATGTTGCTGTATCCCTCTCCCAGGCTGAGAAACAACAACAGTGGCTCCAGCCTGCAATGCTATTTCCGGACTACCGTCTTCGCTGCCACCATCTACAACCACAACGTGTATTGCACCCGCATTGCAAGCAGACTCGATACAAGCTTTGAGATTTCCAGCCTCGTTAATCACTGGAATCACCACCGTCACATCACTTGGAGATAAGCACATAAGACAGAGGGTTAGGAACCAGGACGCTGGATATCATACCGTTTCAACTTACGATCGAGTGTTGATCGTTCGATACCAAGAACGCTGGCAGTGCGACTCTTATTCCAGTCATGGTAAGCAAGGGTTTTCGAAATGTGCAAACGCTCCATATCTTCCAGACTTACAGGCTTAAATGTATCATGCTGTGACGGTATTTCCGAGGTATCCGGCGTTGCCAAATTCGACATCGACAAATCCGACGCTTCGATTTGGTTCGAACGGCATAGAACAACAGCACGCTCCACCATATTCTTCAACTCTCGTACATTTCCTGGCCAGCGATACTTTTGAAGCTGAGCGATCGCTTCCTCACTAAACCCGGTAATTTTTCTACCTGTCTCTTCCCGAAAGCGATCGAGAAAAAAGTAGGCGAGCAATTCAATATCTTCCGAACGCTTTCGCAATGGGGGCACAAGAATCTCAACTACGTTTAACCGGAAATACAAATCGCGTCTAAAGCGACCTTCGGCAACTGCAACTTCCAGGTCACGATTAGTCGCGGCAATTACACGCACGTCGACCTCTATCGGCTGATTACCTCCCACGCGTTCAAACGGATGACCTTCTAAAACCCGCAGAAATTTAGCCTGCACGCTGGGACTCATCTCTCCAATTTCATCAAGCATAATCGTCCCGTGGTCAGCCGCTTCAAACTTTCCTACCTTACGATCTGTTGCTCCGGTAAAGGCACCTTTTTCATGGCCAAACAATTCACTTTCGAGAAGCGACTCGGACAATGCTGCGCAATTCATACATACAAACGGACCATTACTCCGAGGACTGGAATAGTGCACCGCGCGTGCTATCAACTCTTTGCCGACACCACTTTCGCCACGAATCAGAACCGTCGCACGACTAGGTGCCGCCTGAACAATATCCTGCTTAACCTTCTCCAACGCAGGACTCCCTCCCACAATTTCACTTTCAGCCTCTAACTGACTGCGTAATTGTTGGATTTCGCTACGAGATAATGACAAATCTTCAGCCAGTTCACGTTCACGACTGAGACTGCGTAATGCCAGCCCGATAATGTCGGACAATGCTAACGCAAATTCAAGGTCCGGTGGAGAAAGTGGGCGATCACCATCGGTCGAGTAAGCATGAAGTAACCCAAGAATTCGATTGTCATAACGAATCGGAGCACAAACGATACTTGTCGAGGCGATCTCGCCCTGACTGTCGCGACTGGCAATTTTACTGTCATCGCCAATATCCGCCGCCAGCACAGCCTCACCATCTGTAAGAACGGTGGAGGCTAAATAGCTCGTTACACGATGGTACTTGGTTACATTTTTCAAAACGGATGAATCGACAACCTTTAAGTCGACGCCGGTAACTTTACCTTCAATGTCATAAGGAGCTAACAGCACCGCAGCAGCATGCGCCTGAGTACTATTAAAGATTCCTTCGAGGGCTATCTTGGAGATTTCCTGTTCATCACTACAGCCCGCAATATCGAAGGCCAGACTACACAAATGAGCCACCGATTCTCCCATCCCCGAATCCGGCTTATTCTCACCTTGAGATTTAAGAAGATTCGTTTGTCCTTGACGATGAGTAATCGTGGCCACACTAATGGAATCCAGGACATTAGAGTCTTCCAGAAAATCGTTCGTTTGACTTCCTAGATGTTCACGCAATACTCCTGTATCCGCTTCAAACTTATCCGGGAACGCAGAAGATAGTTCCTGTACAAAGGAAAGCTGGCAATTGGCAATCCGGATGGTGTCATTGATAACCAAATGATAATCGCCACTAATCGGCTGACCATTGAGTAATGTCCCATTACGGCTCTCGAGGTCACGCAGGACCCATTGTTCCTCACTAAAGAAAACCTCGGCATGGAACCGACTCGCGCGATCATCGGCGATTGTGACCTTATTAGTAGATGCCCGACCAATCGTTGCCGTTCTCCCTGCTTCCAGTCGGATCACGTCTACCCACTTCGAACCTTCACGTATCACTAAATAAGCAAGCATACAATCCCTACAATCCGCTCCATCCGGAAGAGCCCAAGCCAATATTCAAATTTTTTTACCCAATTACAATCCAGTCTCATAGTGTATCAAAAACGAACACCTGTCGATATCTCAGACTGCATTTTCTTGATACAACTGATAGAATCCGTAGTATTATGCAAGAACCACGTAAATGAACGACTGTTGAAAGCCGAATTGTGTTTGCCTTCCAGCGATCTCTGCCAATAATAGGAACACTGGTTGTTAAGAAGATCTGATTAGGTTGACTTTAATTGCCAAAACCTACATTCGCTTTTATTTTGAAGGCGACGATAAACCCTTTGGTCGGCCCATCCAAAACGCCGAAGGTTAAAGCGATAGGCCGTTATCTACTATTGGATTAACAGGCGGGTTAACCGCAGGTCATCGTTTTAATGGTGCCTCAATCAAAATTTGATGTCGGGCAAAACGGACAGAAAAACAAACGTACTGGACTAGTACAAACATGTAGTTCATTGAACTACAAAGGAATTGACTAAGGAGCTTCAATTATGATGAGTCATCGTGCAACAAAACGCATCGCGGGTATCTTTGCCCTGATGGCTGTCGCTTTCACTTTCCAGCTTGCCAACGCCGGTAACAACGGTGTCTTCCGTAACAACAGTGTTGGTGGTATTTCCATCAATTCGGATGGTGTTGTCAGTAATGTGGATCTCGAAAGCCGCAAACTACTGCTCAAGGAAATGCGTCAAAACCTCAAACCTGCTGAAGGTAAGATGGCTGCCCAAACCGAATTGCGTATGGTTTCTCTACGTGGGTTAGAATCAGCTATTGCAGATGCCATACAAAACAAGCAGGGCCTTTTACCTGATGAAGTAAAATTCCTAGCCGGACTCCAACGCATACAATACGTCTTCGTTTACCCCGAACAACGTGATATCGTTCTGGCCGGTCCTGGCGAAGGTTGGAAGATCGATGATAAAGCGAATGTTGTTGGTGCAACAACAGGCCAGCCTGTGTTATTACTGGACAATCTCTTAAGTGCAATGCGAGCAGTCAATGCTCCGCAACCCGCACGGATCAGTTGCTCAATCGACCCAACGAAACAAGGTCTGGTTAATTACAAAAACACACTCAACCAACTCAGTCGGGCTGGTGTTCGCAATCCAAACATTCTCGCACCACAGCTAAAAAGAGCTATGGGTAATCAGTCCGTCTCGATCAACGGTGTTCCCGGAGATACTCACTTTGCTCGCATTCTCGTTGCTGCGGATATTCGCATGAAACAAATCGCGATGGAACTGGACGACTCGAAAGTACTTCCCGGATTTATCACCAGCGCCCGTAACTCAGTTAGCGTTACAAATACCAATATTAACCCACGTTGGTGGTTAGCCTGCAATTACGAAAGTGTTGCTCGCGGTGCCGATGGGCTTGCCTGGGAGATTCGTGGTCAAGGCGTTAAGGCGATGACCGAATCTGAACTATACCAGCAGGACGGCCAGGTCCAAGCCGCAGGTAAAGACCCCGCCGCTGAGAAATGGGCTAAGATGATGACGGAACGTTACAATGCTCTCGGAAAAGAAGATCCTGTATTTACTGAACTTCGAAATGTCATGGACATGTGTGTTGCTGCTGCCGTTATTCGGAATCATAACCTACTGCCTGCCGCTGAACTGAGCTTACCTCACCTGCTGGGACAACAGGCCACCATCCGTACCGAAGCGTGGCACACTCCTCGTGAAGTTAGTACACAGACAAGCTTTATCAAAACGTCGCGAGGCTTAGTTGTGACTGCTTCTGGCGGCGTTGATATCGACTATCTGTCACCTACTCAAAATCCAACCTTGAGTCCTGAAGTTCGCAAGGTTTGGGAAAAAGCCGAAGCAATGTACTCAGCCGGCCAATGGTGGAACTAAGACGCGGAAACACCGACCTACAAACGGAACGCCTTTTCCCCGAACAAATTCAAAGCCTCCTTGGTATCACAAGGAGGCTTTTTTGTAGACTTATACTATCTCCTGACACTTTCTTAGGTAAATACGATGGCTGATACCGGGCCAATTCTCGGCTTTGACATTGGTGGAGCCAACATTAAGGTCGCCACCAGCGATGGACACTACGTCCATTCAGTATCTTTTCCTATGTGGCGTTCACAGAATCAACTCGGAACACAAATCTCATCTCTTATCGCGGAATTCCGAAAGGCCCACGAAAATCCCCGTGCCTTAGCCGTAACAATGACGGGTGAATTAGCTGACTCTTTCAACTCCAAACGCGATGGGGTAAGCAGTATTTGCAATGCTGTTACGGAAGGGGCGGCGGATATTGAGACTATTCTGTGTTATGAAACGGGAGGACAGTGGTGCAGAGCAGACGAAGCTGATAATCGATGGGCCCAACTGGCTGCATCCAACTGGTACGCCATGGCACATCATTGCAGTCAACTGCTATCGAAGGGGACTCATATCCTGATTGATGTCGGTACGACCACGACTGATATCGTGCCTCTGGCTGAAGGACAGGTAGCAACGAAGGGCAGCGATGACACGACCCGCCTTCAACACGGGGAACTTGTCTATTGTGGTGTTGAACGAGCCTCTTTAAGCAGCATTGTCTCAAGCCTTACCATCGACGGGACGCCAACCCCAATCGCACGAGAGCGTTTTGCGACAACCCTCGACACCTTTCTTATTACCGGGGAAATTTCGGAACGGCCTGACGATATCGAAACCGCCGATTCCAAGCCGGCTACCAGGCGTGCAGCTCATCGACGTATGGCTCGTCTTATCTGCCAATGTCCGGAACTACTTTCTGATAAACAGGCGAGACAAATGGCACAGCAAACTCGAGAGGCCGTTGTACAACTCCTTTCGAGTGCCTATCAACAAGTCACTTCACAGATTTCTTCGCCTATCGACTCCATTATCGCCATCGGACAGGGAGACTTCCTTGTGCCGGACTTCACGGGTGGCTTACCGATCCAATACCTTCGGGATCTGCATCCGGGAAGCAGTCAGAACCTCGCACGAATAGGTCCGGCGTTCGCCGTCGCGGTACTGCTGGAACAACACCTGAATCAAGCATAATCCGTATGGCAAAAATCAATATCATCAAAATCGGCGGCAGTCTTCTCTCCACAAATGGCTATGCCTCGAGTGTCCTTAGATACGTGGATTCACTCTCAGGCGACTTGAATGTCTTCCTTTGCGGAGGCGGACTTCCTGTCCAACGTATTCGTGAAGATCAGCGACAATTCAATCTTTCGGAAGCTGAATGCCATCACAACAGCCTTGTTACGATGGATAGGAATACTCGCAACTTTTGTTGGCAGGCGGGTATTCCCGTTGTTAAATCCTGGGAATTTGTGGCCGAACAAATCCAGAAAGGCGGCGGGACGCTCTCCTCGGTTGGTTTCGAAGTCACCAATTTCGTCATGCAAGACGAACATCAATTGCCCGCTCCCCATCTACCTGCAAACTGGAATACAACAAGTGATTCGATCGCAGCTAGGATAGCTTTTCTTCTTGAAGCCAATCTCTACCTACTCAAATCGGCCCCTCC
>PAJC01000022.1 GCA_002705165.1 Planctomycetaceae bacterium
AGAAGGAATCGCCGACAAATCAGAGGGCTGTTCTCCCAGAGCTCGAATGCCGCTTCGCAGTAACTGTAATTCGGCTAACACCTTGGCAGCCGTCACATCTGTTTGCAACGCCACTTCTGCCAAAGCATGCTCTTTCGCCGATAATTGGCCGTCCATATAGCCACTCATCAGTTCAGTTATGTCACGAGGTGAATCTGTCATGTTTTTTTACAGTGCTAAATGCACTATGTGCCCCAAATGGAATCAACCACTAATGTACTTACAATCGTCTCCAACCCTTGAAGTACCTACCTAATGTTCTAATATCCCCGAAAAGCTGTCAACAAAATGGCTCGTTCGTGCGAAAGAAAGCATAAAAATTATCTTTTGACGGATGGATTATGCAACTTACATATTTTGGGGTAAGTTTAGCCTCGAACAGAGGCTAATCGGAATTTTTTATCGCCCTGATTAATTATAAGTTACACCTTTTTATAACGAGTCTGGCCACTCAAGCGGCTATCGTAGTACTCTCCTAAGAAAAAGGCGATTGATAGGTCAAAACCAATCAATCGCCTTGAATTCTCAGCCAAGTTAATCGGCTTACGCCAACAAATCAGTAAGAACGTTCCCGTGGACATCTGTAAGTCGGAAATCCCGGCCCTGGTGACGATATGTCAAACGCTCGTGATCCACCCCTAGCGTGTGTAGAATTGTCGCATTTAAGTCATGAATGTGGACCGGATTCTCCACGACGTTGTAACTGAAGTCGTCGGTTTCGCCATAGACGATTCCACCCTTGATACCGGCACCTGCCATCCATTTTGTATAGCAGCGAGGATGATGGTCACGACCATAATTTGCCATCGTCAAACCACCCTGGCAGTAAACTGTTCGGCCGAATTCACCACCCCAAATCACAAGCGTATCGTCAAGCATACCGCGTCGCTTCAAGTCTTTGATAAGCGCTGCTGAAGGCTGGTCAATGATGCCACACTGACGACGAATATCACGTGGCAGGTTACCATGCTGATCCCATTGGCGAATAAAAACCTGAGTAAACCTCACGTCTCGTTCCGCCATTCGACGAGCGAGCAAACAGTTAAATGCAAACGTCCCTGGCTTCGTCACTTCCGGACCATATAGATCGAGTGTCTCTTGTGACTCATCCGAAATGTCTGTCAATTCTGGTACTGACGTCTGCATACGGTAAGCCATCTCGTACTGAGCAATACGAGATTGAATTTCTGGATCTCCAATCTCGTCAAATCGCTGCTGGTTCAATTGAGCAAGGTTATCCAGCATCTTACGTCGCATCGTACCAGAGATCCCATTCGGATTTGATAAATACAATACCGGGTCACCTGTAGATCGCAATGCCACGCCCTGATGCCTGGTTGACAAGAAACCTGAACCCCAAAGACGAGCATACAATGCCTGTCCGCCAAAACCACCATTCACGGTTGAGTGCAGGACGACAAACGAAGGAAGATTTGCATTCATACTTCCTAAACCATAGGACAACCAGGCTCCCGTACTCGGTCTTCCAGGCAATTGACTACCTGTCTGGATATAGGTAATCGCCGGGTCATGATTAATCGCTTCCGTGTTAACCGTCTTAATCACTGCCAGATCATCAATCACACCCGCTGTATGTGGAAGGGTCTCACTGATCCAGGTTCCATGTTCACCATACTGACGGAACTTCATGGTCGACGGCGCGATAGGAAATCTCTTCTGCCCTGATGTCATCGTTGTGATACGTTGACCATTGCGGACCGAGTCCGGAAGATCTTTATCATACCAATCCTGCAATTGTGGCTTGTAATCCCACATATCCAACTGACTCGGAGCGCCCGACATAAACAAATAAATGACCCGTTTAGCCTTGGGAGCAAAGTGAGGTGCTCCCATGGATCCCAATTGTGTCTGTGGTTGATCACCAAATAACTCAGGATTCACCAACGACGCCAACGCAGCGGTCCCAATTCCGGTCGCGGCGCGTCCAAAAAAATGACGTCGAGTTTGAATTAATTCTGCTTCACGTAGTAATGGATTCATCGTAATTACGTTTAACCCTTAGTGACGGTTTCACTGAGATTGAAAACCAAATGGACAATCATGGTCCAGGCCCCCAATTCGGTACTATTGAGTTCTTCATTGCGGCCAGATTCACCAAGTGACAATAACTGCTTGGCGGCTTCCGGATCTGCCTGGAACTCTTCGAGATGTTCGTTAAACAAACTGGATACAATTCCCAGTTCTTTCTGGCTTGGCGGGCGAGCCAACACAGAACGATAGATATAGTTGACACGTGATTCAACGGAATCGCCACCATCGGCAATGACCTTTTCCGCCAATCGGCGAGCCGCTTCAATAAATTGAACATCGTTTAGCAAAACCAAAGCCTGGAGAGGCGTATTGGTTCGAGCTCGGCGGACCTGACAAGTTTCACGGTCAGGTGCATCAAAAATTGACATGCTCGGCGGAGGACTCGTGCGTTTCCAGAATGTATACATACTGCGACGGAAAAGAGCTTCGCCCGAATCCTGTCGGAAAACAGCCGTGTTACTACCTCCAAACCCAACTGGCTTCCACAACCCTTCCGGCTGATATGGCTTCACACTCTTTCCACCAATTTTGGCAATCAACAAACCGCTAACGGATAACACCTGGTCACGAATCACCTCGGCATCTAATCGAAATCGAGGACCACGTGCTAACAGACGATTTTCAGAATCTACAGCCAACTTATCAGCGTCCACGCGGGAACTCTGTTTATAAGTCGCCGACATAACAATCAACTTTTGAAACCCTTTAATATCCCATCCGGATTCAATGAAATTCAGTGCCAGCCAATCCAGTAGTTGGGGATGAGTTGGCTGCTCACCCTGAACACCAAAATCTTCCGACGTTTTGACAATCCCAGTTCCAAAGAAATGCTGCCAATAACGATTAACGGTCACCCGGGAAGTCAACGGATGAGTTGGGCTTACCAACCACTGAGCCAACCCCAGACGGTTTTTCGGAGAATCTTCCGGCGACGAACCCAGCCAGGCTGGTACGGCCGATTCGACGGGCTCTCCCTTCTTTTCGTATTCACCTCGCTCAAGAATATGCGCAATTCGCATTTCCTTACGGTCTTCCATTACCAATGTAGCTGGAATGGCTTTCTCCAAATCCTCCAGACTTTTCTTAAAATCCGCGGCTTGCTTACGAGGGTCCGCCAACTTAGCAGCGATCGCAGGATTAACATTTTCCATATAGTACTTTTTCAGTTCGGCAAGCTGAGCCTCTGTACGCTCTTCAGCTTTGACTTCGAAAATCTTATCAAGATTGTCGGGAGCCGTATTATTCACCGTCTTTTGATAATGTTCCCAAATCGCCAGCGAACCTTTCTGTTCTTCAGAGAGTTGCGGAGCCCCCACAGTACCAGCTTGATCCCAATTCACGGTTCCACCGAACTGTGTAAAGGCCCAGCCATTCAGTTTCACACCTGGCTTCAGCCCCACTTCCGCAGCAGTCACTTCCAGACGTACCCACTTGCCTGTCTCAGGCAAAGGACCTTTTTGACGGTTACCTTCAAAGTCACGACCCGCCAGAAAGCATTTATCCGCTCCCCAGGTTGCCCGATGCTCCCAGGAACCATCATTAAATTGCAACTGAATCGATTCGGGCGGATTGTCTTTATCTAAATAGACATAGGCAAACAGAATGTCGCCTTCCGCAATCGTCGGCCCGTCTTTTGCACCCGTAAAAAAGTGCTGAGTAATCCCATCCTCGGGTTTCCCTGTTCGAGTCGTCGAATTCTTTCCGCTGAAAACAGGGTGTTCTGGAGCTTCTACGAATTCCCATGGAGTATTCCCCTGGGGCTGAGCTCCTTCCGGCAACTCATCGTCAAACCAAACTTTGTCCAGCTTCTCATACTCAGGAAAATCGGTGCCGGTAAAAGGATCTGTATAATCGGCATTCAACAGTAGGTTCATGACTTCCTGATCAGCCGCCATCGACTCACTATTGAGCCGAGCCTTTTCAGCAACCTGAGCTTCACTTGGTACTTTCACTGAAGGAGGAGGGAGTAACGCATTACCATCCATAGCCCGTTCGGTCAGACTGAAGAAATAAGAAAACAGTTGGTAGAACTCTTTCTGACTAAGGGGATCAAATTTGTGATCATGACAGGCAGCACAACCAGCTGTCAGCCCCATCCAAACCGTGGCGGTGGTTTCCACTCGGTCAACAGCATAGCGGACGTAATATTCTTCGTCGATCGAGCCGCCTTCACTGGTTGTCACGTTACAACGATTGAACCCAGTTGCTACTCGCTGGTTTAAGGAAGGTTCTGGAAGCAGGTCGCCGGCTAACTGTTCCACTGTGAACTGATCAAATGGCATATTCTGATTGAACGCATTGATCACCCAATCTCGATAGGGCCAAATCGATCGTTCGTTATCAAGATGCAGACCATGGGTATCAGCAAAGCGTGCTGCATCTAACCAACTGCGGGCCAGATGCTCCCCAAAACGCTCTGACTGCAACAACCGGTCCACCAATCGTTCATAAGCCAGTTCCGAAGTATCGGCCAGGAACGCATCTACTTCTGCAACTGTCGGAGGCAAGCCAGTGAGGTCCAGCGTTAATCGACGAATCAATGTTGCCTTATCCGCTTCCTCTTCAGGGCTGGTTCCAGCCGACTGAAGTCGAGCCTGAATAAAAAGGTCGATCGGGTTATTCTGCTTCCAGCCTTTAACCGCAGCTGGTAACGCAGGTAACTGAGGCGGAACATAGGCCCAGTGTTTATTCCAAATTGCCCCTTCCGCAATCCACTGACGCAGTAATGCGACATCTTTCTCCGTAAGAGACTTTCCGGAATCGGCCGGTGGCATTTTTAGCTCTTCATCTTCAGAGGTAATGCGATGGATGAGAGCACTGTGTTCAGGCTTTCCCTTCACGACGGCAAATTCACCCGACGGCAATTCCGAAAAAGCGCCTTCTTCCTGATCCAATCGCAACTCGGCGGTGCGTTGAGCCGAATCGGGACCATGACATTGAAAACAGTTGTTCGAAAGAATTGGCAGAATATCTCTACTAAAATCTACTTCCGCTTGGGCTGTAAACGGAGACATCAGCAGGACTGTCGTAAGGGCTGTATATAGAATTAAATTCTTCATCGTGGCAGGATGCTTTAAAAGTACGTTTGCGAAGCAAGTTCTTCCGCCACCAAACTGGGGGAAGCGACTTTTATTTCGAGAGGCTCGGCTATTAACGGAACATTATTATTATAGTTGTTTCTTTTTGTATCTGCATCCAATTAAATACGCGTTTCCGAGTGTGAGGCGGGAGTTATGATCACGGCCGGCATATGCTGAATACAATTAAAGTTCTCCAATATCACGCTACCGTTTGTTATTTTCAGTGTCGAAATGCCGGCATTGCGTAACGCTCCAAAATGTTCAGCATCCATCGGTAAATCCGGCAAAAAATGCTGTAAGAGAATATGTTTAAAATCGGCGTGCATGACCAAAGCTACATGCAAGTCCGTCTCGGCATACTGTGCGATAATCTGTTGAACCACTTCTTGTGCCCGCAAAATCCGGGCCTCCTTCGATTCATAGGGCTTTGACTTCCACCATCCCCGTTCATCAATATCCGGCTCTGGTTCAAATCCGGGAAATGCTTTCTGGATTTCCATCCTGGTCATCCCCGGTTCCCCTTGATAGCCAATTGCCGGATAGCCGGAAACGCATCCTCCCACTTCATGGATTGCGGTTCGGACGATCGGCGTCAATCCTGTTGCTTTGGCAATGGGAACTGTCGTTAAAAGGGCGCGGCGAAAAGGGCTGGTGATCAAGACGTCAAGCGGACGAACAGAAAACCATTTCCCCAGATAGTCAACCTGAGTCAGGCCCGCTTCCGTTAATCCCGGATCCTTCACACGCAATGACTCCTCCAGGGCGTTGTTTTCCGATTGACCGTGGCGAATTAAATAGAGGTGCATGCTGACTCATTCTCTTTCGTAGTGATGTAATGCGGCGACCGTCTCAACAGATTCTAGCTAAAGTCTACACTGTTCGACGTAAACGATGGTTATACTAATCCTTCCATTTGAGTTTATGCTTTCAGCGGACTTTCATTCATGCCCCGACTTGTCCTTAGCGATATATCCAAACGATATGACGATGTCATCGCATTAGATAATGTGAGCTTTGAGGTACAGGATGGGGAACTATTAGTCCTTGTGGGGCCGTCTGGCTGTGGCAAGTCGACCACCTTAAGACTCATCGCCGGCCTCGAATCTCTGCAGGCCGGGAATATTGCCCTTAATGGTACTGATATTACCACGACGGCTCCAAAGGATCGTGATATCGCGATGGTTTTCCAAAATTACGCGTTGTACCCTCACATGACCGTGCGTCAAAACCTGGGATTCGGTTTGAAGATGAAGAAGATGTCTTCATCCAAGATCAAATCAAGAGTCAAAGAAACTGCGGAAGCATTGGATATTGAATCTTTGCTAGACCGCAAGCCGGGCCAGCTTTCCGGGGGACAGAAGCAACGCGTAGCCGTGGGACGCGCTATGATCCGCAAGCCAGCTGTCTTCTTATTTGATGAGCCTCTTTCCAATCTTGACGCCAAACTTCGCGTTACGTTACGTAACGAGTTAATCAGACTACACCAACGTCTTGCAGCAACGATCCTCTATGTCACCCATGATCAGATCGAAGCCCTCACTCTGGGAGATCGCATTGCCGTCATGAAAGATGGACAGATTCAACAGTTGGGTACACCGCAGCAAGTTTATAACGAGCCTGCAAATACTTTCGTCGCCTCGTTTATTGGCCATCCGGCAATGAACCTTGTACCACCGTCCGTTTTCCGACTTGAAACGGATGCCACACTGGTTGGCATCCGCCCGGAACACTTAATCATTAGCGTTAACAACCCGGGCAGTATTCCAGGAACGATTTCAGCTCGACAAAATACGGGTGCGGACTCATTCCTAACCGGAAAATTTAAAGAGTGGGAAATAACCGTTCGTGCCCCTGCCGACCCCCGCCTCAATGTGGGAGACACCATCGAAATCATTCCCGTCGTTGAAAACCTTCACTTTTTTAACCAAACCGGGTTACGGATTAGTAACGGCTAATTCAGGCAATAGGCTCCAAACAGGCTTCTTGGATTTGCTATAATCTAAATTCTGAGCCTCGCTGGCCTCAGCCGTCGTATAACACTATTCAATGAAAGTAGACTACGTTGAAAGAATTCGATTATTTGGCACCGGAATCGGTGTCAGAAGTAGTTTCCGTAATTAGCGAACACGGTGACCGTGCGAAATTGCTCGCCGGTGGAACGGATATCATTGTGCAACTGCGTGAAGGTTTGCGAGAAGCGGACGTCGTCGTGGACATTAAGAAAATCGATAAAGTTACCTCCTTTAAGTACTCCGAAGAAAATGGACTCTCTTTAGGTGCCGCCGTTGCCTGCTACCATCTGTACGAACACCCTGAATTATCCAGACTCTATGGAGCGCTGGCAGACTCCGCACACATCATCGGTGGTTGGCAAATCCAAAGTCGTGCGAGTATCGGTGGTAATTTATGTAATGCTTCACCTGCAGCCGACTCTATCCCGTCACTAATTGCATTGAATGCAACAGCCCTCATCGCCGGACCGAATGGTGAACGGACGGTAGCCGTTCAGGACTTCTGCACAGGTCCCGGTCGTAATGTGCTGGAAAATGGTGAACTACTGGTCTCTATTCAGATACCGGCTCAATGCAGTGACAGTGGCTCAGCCTATGAGCGTTTCATTCCGCGAAACGAAATGGATATCGCGGTTGTAGGGGTCGGATCATGGGTCAGACTGTCTGCCGACGGAACCATTGTTGAAGCTCGGATTTCATTAGGAGCTGTAGCAGCCACCCCACTGTTTGCTGAAGAGGCATCTGCAAGTCTGGCCGGCAAACAGCCTACGGAAGAAAACTTTGCTGTGGCCGGAGAACTCGCCAAGCAAATTGCGACGCCGATTAGTGATATGCGTGGCACCGATGAATATCGTGCACATCTTGTTGGAGTACTCGTAAAACGGACTTTGACTACCGCTGCTGAGCGAGCTCAGAACTAACACCGACCAAACAATACTGTACACCTTGCGTGCATTCGTAATAGATAAAGGAAATAATCGTGTCAGCCTCTAAAAAAGTACATGTGACAACCACGATTAATGGAGAGGGCATTGATTTCCTCTGTGAGCCGCGTCACAGCTTACTGGAAGTCCTGCGGGATAATCTCGGACTAACTGGCTCCAAGGAAGGCTGTAACAACGGAAACTGTGGAGCTTGTACTGTCCTGCTCAATGGTCGACCAGTTGACAGTTGCCTCGTGCTGGGTGCGGAAGTGGAAGGAGCTGAAATCGAAACCGTTGAAGGGATCGCGTGCAACTCTAATCTTCATCCTGTTCAAGAATGCTTCCTGGAGGGTGCTGCCTTACAGTGTGGGATCTGTACTCCCGGCTTCATGGTCGCGTCTAAAGCATTGCTTGATAAAGACCCCCATCCGTCGGAGGAGACGATTCGGTTCGACCTGTCGGGAAACCTCTGTCGCTGTACCGGTTACGACAAAATCGTACGTGCTGTGCAGGCAGCCGGGCAGAAGATGAGTACCGAAGTCTAAGCGTTTGAAACTAATCCTTTTTTGAATATCAACCTGTCGCTACAGAGCTAATAAACTTATCAGGAGTATTACCCGTGACCACGACTCAGTATCGCGTCATTGGAACCCGTCCCGTTCGACATGACGGAGCCGATAAAGTAACCGGGAAAGCCATCTACACAGCCGATACCAAACTACCCGGCATGCTGGCTGGTTTTGTACTGCGTAGCCCGCATGCTCACGCCAAAATCATTTCCATCGACACCAGTGAAGCCGAAGCGACNCCAGGTGTGCACGCAGTGATAAGCAATGCCGACTTCCCAAATGTGGAAGATAAAATCGCCGACNTGGGCGAGGGCAGCGTNAACCTATCGTATCTAAGCGCCAATTGCATGGCGCAGAAAAAAGTACTTTATCGCGGACATGCTGTCGCAGCTGTCGCAGCCACCGATGTCCACGTCGCAGAAGAAGCAGCCCGAAAAATCAAAGTCGAATATGAAGTGCTGGATTCCGTCACCTGGGTACTCGACGCCATGGAAGAAAACGCTCCTCTTTTACATGACGACCTTGTGACGGATAGTCTGGGCGAAAAAGCCGACAAGCCAAGTAACGTTCCTGTTCACTTGCATTTTGAAAAAGGGGATGCCGCAACCGCCTTCGAAGAAGCCGATGTAATTGTCGAACGGGAGTTTAAGACCGCCACTGTGCATCAAGGATATATCGAACCGCATGCTGTTGTCGCTGATTACAACGAAGACGGCCGATTGCGAATCTGGACCGCCACGCAAGGATCCTTTACCTGTCGTCAGCAGACTGCGGAAATCCTGCAGATCCCACTTGGCAATGTATTGGTAACACCGTGTGAAATCGGTGGGGGATTTGGTGGGAAAATCACGGTTTATCTGGAACCCACAGCCGCTCTCTTGAGTAAGAAGTCAGGTCGCCCGGTACGTATTGCGATGACTCGTGCCGATGTCTTTGAAGCCTCTGGACCTACCCCAGGCTCGTTCATGCGAGTAAAACTCGGAGCGAAAAANGATGGNACCCTCATTGCCGGTGAAGCATGGCTGGCCTACGATGCCGGAGCTTACCCCGGCGGGATGATTGGNCCCGGCTGCATGTGCGTATTTAGTTGCTATGACATTGATCATGCCATTGTCGATGGCTATGACGTCTGTCTTAACAAACCGAAGACCTCAGCCTACCGAGCCCCCGGCGCAACTCAAGTTGCGTTCGCCACCGAACAACTCGTGGATGAAATCGCTCAAAAGCTCGGAATGTGTGAACTGGAGATCCGTGAAAAAAATGCTGTTAAAGAAGGTTCGCGTCGAGTGGACGGTCCCGTTTATCCACCCATTGGACTAGTCGAATGCCTCGACGCACTCAAGCAAAGTGAACACTGGAATACACCTTTGGAAGGTGCTAATCAGGGACGGGGAATCGCTGCAGGTTTCTGGTTTGGCTGTGGATTAAAATCAAGTGCCGCTTGTACTGTTAACTCGGATGGAACGATTAACCTGCTCGAAGGCTCGACAGATATTGGTGGCTCAAGAACAGCTATCGCCATGCAACTTGCCGAAGTATTAGGTCTTGAGGCCGATGATATCAACCCGCAAGTGGGTGACACCGATACGGCTGGGTATACGGACGTCACTGGCGGAAGTCGTGTGACCTTTGCAACAGGGATGGCTGCGTATGAAGCAGGCCGCGACCTGCAGCAACAAATGAGAACTCTGGCCGCCGACCTCTGGGACTGCTCAGCAGATGACATCACCATCGGTGAAGACGGAGTATTCTCGGGAAATGGTAAGGCGGTCGGATTCAAAGCACTGGCGGTGGAACTATTCGCTGCCGGAGAACATCTGGTTGGCCGCGCGACGGTGGCTCCTGAATGCCCCACTAACGGCTTTGGAGCACAGATTGCAGACGTCGAAGTTGATCCTGAAACGGGGAAGGTGACTGTCCTGCGTTACACAACCATTCAGGATGCCGGAAAGGCTATCCACCCAAGCTATGTCGAAGGACAACTGCAGGGTGGTACGGTTCAAGGGATCGGCTGGGCGCTGAACGAAGAATACTTCTATCGCGATGATGACACGATGGCCAATGCCAGTTTCCTGGACTACCGCATGCCGACAATGCTTGACGTACCGATGATCGATACGATCATTGTCGAAACCGGTAACCCCGAACATCCCTATGGTGTTCGCGGTGTCGGTGAAACGCCAATTGTTCCTCCCCCGGCCGCACTGGCCAATGCCATTTACAATGCAACAGATACCCGGATGACCGAATTGCCAATGTCACCTCCCAAACTATGGAAAGCCATGCAATCGGATCAGGCATCTGAGTAGTCTTACGCGAAAGCGAACAAATCATGCCCACCGTCTTCATTCCGGCTCAACTCCGCGAACTATCCGGCGGAACTCAGTCCGTTATTCTGGAAGCCCGGAATGTGCGCGAAATCGTGTACCGGCTTGATGCAATGTTCCCAGGGTTCAAAGATCGAATCTGTATCGATGGCAATATTTCGCCGTCGCTTCAAGTATCCATCGATAGTGTCATGACCTCTAGGGGAATGATCGCCAAAGTCCAACCTCATAGTGAAGTTCATTTCCTACCTGCCATCGGAGGCGGCTAATGCCTAAGCAGTTTATCAATCCAACAAAGCTCCCGTCAGATAGCACACTCACGAAAACAGATCTGGATACTCCATTTCTCGCCGTAGATCTGGAGAAATTCGATTCCAATGTCGCCAGACTCAGCCAGGGTACGAAAGATTTTGATGTCCATTGGCGCCCACACTGCAAAGGGCATAAATCCTCGATCATCGCTTCACGACTCGTCGCAGCCGGAGCTATTGGCGCCACCTGCGCTAAACTGGGAGAAGCAGAAATTATGGTTCGCGGGGGAGTGCCGGATGTACTCATTGCCAACCTTATTGTTGGTGAAAATAAATTAAGTCGACTGGCAAAGCTCTGTAAAGAAGGTAAACCCATCGTCTGCATTGACCATATGGATCAAGCCGTTCCCATGAATGAAGTGATGCTTCGGGAAGGCGTACAATGCCGAGTCATCATCGAAGTCAATATTGGTCTAGATAGAGTCGGTTGCGCTCCGGACAAAACACTCGAATTAGCCCGCCAACTACATGCTATGCCCGGCCTGAATTTTGCCGGGATTATGGGATACGAGGGACATTTACTAACGATTGAAGATCAGAATGAAAAACGGTCTGAAATCGAAAATGCTCTCAAACTCCTGGCTGAGAATGCAAAGCAACTCCAGGAGGAAGGGATTCCATGTGAAATCGTTTCTTGTGGTGGTACAGGGTCCTATCTGTTAAGCCGTATGCAGAAGGGAATCACGGAATTACAGGCCGGTGGAGGAATGTTCATGGACCAATTCTATGAACAACAATGTCAGGTTACCGGTATGAAAAAGGCCCTGACAATTATTGCTACCGTCGTGGGTCGTCCAACAGCTGACCGGGCTATCATCGACTCCGGGAAAAAAACACTACATGTCGAATATGAGCCGGCAATCGTGGTGGGCCGGGACGATATCCAAGTGACTCGACTATCAGCCGAACACGGTGAACTCGAATTGACCGGCGACGCTCAGGATTTGAAAATCGGTGATCGTGTGGAGTTAGTCCCGGGGTATGCGGACATGACTTGTGTACTTCACGATTTCTTTTATGTCTTCCAGAATGATACACTCGTTGATATCTGGCCCTTGGAGGCTCGAGGATTACTTCAGTAGCCCAAAACCAAACCAATGATCCCGAAAAGGAATAACTTATGCACAGCTTGAAATATATTTGTTTGCTTCTCCTCACTGGAACACTGCTTACTCCTATCGCCACGGCACAGGCAAAAGCAAAGAAAGGAGTCTACAGGCATGTTGTCCTCTTTGGGTTCAATGACGATATTTCCGACGAGCAAATCAAAGAAATAGAAGATGCCTTTACTAAACTTCCGAGTCAAATCGATACCATTATCGATTTTGAATTTGGCACCAACGTTAGTCCTGAAAACATTAATGATGGACTTACACACTGCTTCTTTGTTACTTTCAAAAATAAAGCGGGGCTTGAAGTATACCTACCACATCCTGCCCACACGAAGTTCGTTGAATTGGTCAAAGGTAAACTCGCGAAAGTCGTCGTCGTAGACTACGTCTCAAAGTAAATATAATGAACATCCAATTCTTAAGACCATTCTGGCAAGTCGCATCAACACTATTTTCTCTCATGCTGATCTGCCCAGACTTTGCTCACGCTCAAATTCGATTCGCGACATTTAATGTCAGCATGAACCGAAACGCTGCCGGGGAATTGGCCGATCAGCTAGCGGCCGGGAATAACGAACAAATCGCAAACATTTCCTCCATTATTCGGACGGTACGTCCGGATGTGATCTTACTCAATGAGTTTGATTTTGCTGGTGAGCAGGCGACGACTGCCGTGGAGCACTTTCAGTCAAACTATTTGAGTCAACCCATCGATGGCCTCGAGCCAATCGAATTTGGCTATGCCTATACCAACGAAGTAAACACCGGANTTCCAAGTGGACTTGATTTGGATGGGAACGGGAAAACCACCGACCCAACAGACTGTTATGGNTTCGGNCGATACCNGGGACAGTACGGCATGGTCGTCCTCAGTCGCTTTCCTATAGGAAAGGTTCGAACCTTTCAAACGTTTCTCTGGAAAGACATGCCCCGCGCCTTACTTCCCACCCAACCTGATTCCGGAAAACCATACTACTCTGNCGAGATTCTCAACGTCTTTCGCTTGTCGTCTAAAAGCCACTGGGATNTNCCCATCAAAACNCCTCAGGGAGAANTCCNCTTTCTCGTGTGTCATCCGACCCCTCCGGTCTTCGACGGACCGGAGGATAAGAACGGCACTCGCAATCACGATGAGATCCGTTTTTGGGCCGACTATATAAGCCCCCNCAAAAATGGCTATATCGTGGATGATGNCGGTCANCAAGGAGGACTGAGTCATGATACTGACTTCGTCATTGCCGGTGATTTAAATGCGGACCCCCTCGATGGTGATTCAACCAACAGGGCCATCCATCAGCTTCTAGAACACCCACTGATTCGCGATACTAAACCGCAAAGTAAAGGGGGAGTGGAAGCGGCTCAAGTCCAGGGCAAGGTNAATGNCACTCACAAAGGAAAACCGGCCATGGATACAGGAGANTTCTCCGACCGNTCTCCAGGAAACCTGCGCATCGATTATGTCTTACCAGCCAGGACTCTTAAAATCTCCAGTCATGGTGTCTTTTGGCCTACGGCCAAAGAGCCTTCAGCTAAATGGATCACCGGTTCAGATCACCGCCTCGTCTGGTTAGATATTAAAGTGAAATAACAGCCTCATGTTTAGACACAACGTTACGAAACTCGCATTCCTTACGGTGCTACTGCTGACCAGTCAACTAGCGGCGGCGAATCCCCACTACACCGTCGTGCGTACGCAAGACTATTTGATGGTAATGCAACAAAATACACCTGTACTGGGTTATCGTATTCTACCTCGCTCCAAAGATGGGCAATACACCCGTAATAACTACGTCAACCTATATAACTTTCAGGGATATGAAATCACCGAAGACTTTCCAGCGGACCACCTTCATCACCGTGGAGTTTTCTGGGCATGGCATCAAGTCATCGTAGGTGAAAGACATCTTGGTGATAGCTGGGAATGTCGCAACTTTACTTGGGACTCAAAAGAAGTCACCACCACTCAACAAAGGGATGGGGTACTCCTTAGAACAAGGACACAATGGAGTTCACCTGACTACGTTGATACTCAGGGAATTGAGATCCCAATTGTTATGGAAGAAACCGAAGTCCATATACATAAGACGAAGAACGCCGCACGGGTCATCGATTTTCACATCATTATCAACCCATTAGTCGACCATCTGAAACTGGGGGGGTCTGAAAACGACAAGGGATACGGAGGCTTCTCACCACGTATCGCATTACCGGCAGATATTAAATTCTGGTCAGAACAAGGTGAAGTCACCCCACAACGCACAGCCATTGAAGCCGGGCCTTGGATAAATATGGAAGGTACCTTCCATGAAAAGGATACATCTCCCAGCACCATCGCCATCATCTGTCATCCGGGCAATCCTACCTATCCTGACAAGTGGATTCTTCGGGCCAAAGGCAGTATGCAAAATGCTGCCTATCCGGGGCAACATGCGGTCAATGTTCCTAAGTCAAAACCACTCGAACTCCGATACCGCCTTGTGCTCCAAAGTGACGCACACCATCCCAAACGTATCAGCCGGTTAAGCAAACAGTTCTAAACGAACAACTCTTCAACAGGCGTTCCCATGTCGGTAGTCGGTACCGGACGATCACCGGCAAAAAGAAGTTTGCGTGGATTGATTCCCAATGCGTAGTACATGCTCGCGTGCAGGTCAGGCACCGAAATGGGACGATGGACCACTTTCATCCCCAACTCATCGGTTACTCCAATCGTCTTTCCGTTTTGCAGACCGCCACCAGCCATCACAACACTAAAGCCTTTCGAGTGATGACCACGCCCACCACCACCATCAAACCCAGCCGGCCTGCCAAATTCCGTTGAAACCACAATCAAGGTTTTGTCGAGCAAACTCTTTCCTTCCAGATCAAGCACTAAAGAAGACAAAGCGCCGTCAAGCTCCTTGATCAATAAATGCTGATTAAGCTGACCATCATTGTGAGTATCCCACCCTGCACCATTAATGAAATTTAGGTTGTGCGAGACTTCGACAAACCGAGTACCACGCTCGACTAATCTCCTAGCNAAAAGACATCGCTGACCAAACTCNCCGCCATACGCATTACGTAGTTCAGCNGATTCCTTCTTTAACTGGAAGGCNCTCATAAACTCNGGACCGGCTAATCTCAAAGCCTGTTCAATCGCTTGATCATATTGATCAATCATTAAAGATTGCTCCCGGACACTGAACTCCTCGCGGACCTTTGCCAGCAGCTGCTGACGACGTTGTTGCCGACGGTCCGAAACATCCCGAGCCCTACTAAATCCGCCGGGGCCTTCACTTGTCTCGGTTAAATATACAAATCCGGCATCGGTTCCTAAAAATCCGGGACCACGTGTTACATTCGGGTACCCAATCAATACATAGGGAGGAGCATTTTCTGATACGGCACCACGGTGATGAGACACAGCAGAGCCAATCGATGGATACGTAATTGTGCCGGTAGTCACACGACCGGTGTGCATCATATTCGTGGCAGCTGCATGTTCATCGATCACACCATGTTGTACGGTACGGAGAATATTGAAGCGATCCAATACACCCGCACACTTTGGTAAATGTTCGCAGACCTGAGTATCCGGAAGTACAGTATCAATCGCAGGATAGTATGAACCTGGTTTGCGAGTTTTTGCATCACCTAGTTTTTTAGGATCCCATGTATCGATTTGACAAGCTCCGCCGCCCAGCCAGATCATAATGATATGCTCAGCCTTACCTGCTGGAAATGACCATGGCATATGTTCCAAATCTTCTTCCGCAGCGACTAGGGGAGCCATACCTGAGGCCGCGACAGCCGTTGCTGAAGTAGTAATAAAACGACGACGGTTTAAATCGAACATAGAATTGGTCACCTACTACCGGATATAGAGGAACTCGGGTGAATTAAACAACACCCATACAAAGTCTTCCATTCGTTCACGCCATTGACTTTCCAGATGAGGAGACGGGATGGCCCCCTGCTGAACAGCTTGACGTAATTCAATTTTGATCTCCGTAGCTCTGGCAGCCAGATGATTCGACCAGGAAACCATATTACGAGGTAATCGACGGGACCAGCGAATTTGTTCAGCTTCTTCAGAGGAAAGTGACACTAAACGATCGCCAAATCCCTCGCCTAATAACTCCAGAAACAACCGACGTTCTGACGCTGTTGGTTGGCGGCTAAGAATACGTTGATAGGTTATGGAAATCAAATTCTCAACCGTTTCGGCCTGCCTAGCCAGCATCGTAAAATCGCTCATCATGTCTAGTCTCGAATTATCTCGTACGACGATTCCATTATTCATCATGGCAGGTTGCATCACATTAGGGGATGACTGCCGGTGATTAATTGGATTTTGCCGTGATCCTGTCCAGCCGAAAGCCTGCATCGTTGATGTAAATGGCTGAGCAAATGGCAATGAAAGACTGGGGCGATCTCTCTCATTCGACAACGAAGCAAATTGCCAGGCTCGTTTGGGAGTCCCTAAGTTAAGCGAATTACTGTAGTTGCGAGCACCGTCGATGTCGACATTCATAGGGCCGGCATCAAAGGGTCGTCCGGAAGCAACAAATAGTGAATCAATAAGTTGTTCCGCCGACATCTGCCTGCGAACTGGGCCAGCAAAAGCCTGCAAACCACTTTCTGTAATATCGATACTCTGACGCTGATACGTATGAGATTGAAAAATCAAACGAGCGACATGTTTGATGTCATACCCGTTCATCGCTAATTCACGACCAAGATAATCCAGTAAGTCGGGATTGATGTTCGTCCCGTGTTCCCAATCCTCCACCGGTTCGACAATTCCAAATCCAATCGTGCGTTTCCAAAGACGGTTAACCAGTACCCGAGGAAATCTCAAATTACCCGGATCCGTAATCCTCTGAGCCAACTTGGCACGGGAGTCTTCACTTCCACGAATCAGTTCGCGGGGAATCCTTAAGCTTCCCAATTCAGGGAACGGCCATGCCGGCTGAACGATCGCTCCTGGCTTCAATGTGATCGGGACATTCGGAACAGGACCGTCCGCACTGACGGTGACGGTACTCGTCTTCGGAACACTTTCATCTTTTCGCTTCAACATGGCGGCTATCGAAAAGAGATCTTTTTGTGTGACTTCATGAAATGGTGCATCGTGACAACGCGCACACTGCATTTGAATACCCAAAAATGCTTGACCGAGAATATGAGCTTTGGCAGCCAGCGGCACATCATTCTGGGAAGCTACTGAGAAACCGGCAGGCCCACCATAGAACCTACTACCCTCCATCATGATCAATTCAGTCACAAATCGATCCATCGGCTTATTATCAATGAACGACTCATGAATCCACCAGCGAAAGGGGCCGGTATTATTGAGAGTTGGATTGATAATATTCGGATTCTCGGCAAGCACGTCCTGCCAATAAGATGTCCAGTGATCAGCCCATTCATCCTGTGCCAGCAAAAAATCGATCGCCCAGTTTCTTGCCTCTTCACCAGAATGTCGCCTCCGTTGAAACTCCTGTATCAACGCCAAGGAGGGAATCGTTCCCACTGTATCCAAACTCAACCTTCGGAGAAAAGTACTGTCATCCACCAAAGGTCGCGGTTCGTCACCTGCTTCGCGTAACTGCTTGTTAACGTACTGATCGATTCGATTGTAGGATGATTCCGGAAATTGATCGCCAGGACTTGCCCCCGGCTTATCGGTGCTAAGAAGCCGGCGTGTCCAACCGTGTCGTTCCTTCCAATATTCCTGCTCCGATTCGGAAACCTGAGCACGCCTGACTCGGTCAAGCGCAACGATCTTTGAAGCCTGTTGTTGCTTAAAAGAGGGCCATTCACGATGCGTAAGTTGAGCATGATGCAACTCACTAAGAACTCGAAATTCCTGANCAGGTGCTGCGATGCAAACCGCCGTCTCACCTGTTTCCGGGCGCCGTTTCGAACTGCCCACAATCATCTCAAATCGCAACAGGTGTTTCTTACCGTCACCTTCGAGGGAAAGAATTACTTCCTTATCCCCACGCTGAAGAGGGCGGATATTGGGTGCCTGATCCCGCCGAACGTCAAAGACCTTACCATGAGCAGAGCTTGAAATATTGAAAAATGGCACTTCAGCCTGAATCTCGTTATCGATAAACAATCTGGCACCATTACGAGCTCGCACCAGAATTCGTTGAGGACCTTCCGGAATCGTGACCGAGCCATAAGCGCGAATCATAAAAGGAGCCGAACGATCAATTTTAATTCCCTGCTCATTGTATTTATTAGGAATCTGAAAAAACTCAAAAGCATCCACCTGATAGGTATCGGTGAGACGCGCACTACGATATTGAAACGTATTTTCAGACACTCCTTCCCAAATCTGGACAAGCACCTGATTGTCTTCAATGGTGGCAGGATCAAATTTTGGCTCATTTCTGATAAATGAGTACCGCTGCGCGAATGCTTCAGCGGGAAGAGCTTTACGATAAACTGCGACCTCGTCAATTGCACCCTTCAGAGTGCTGTTTGGCCCCGCAGACAAGGCCGAGCCAATCCACAGTTGATCGTTGTCCACTACGGGCCGGCCGCCAGTATCACCTCCCTCGTCCCACTTACCTGAAATCGACTTTCCATCGATATACCCTTTTAGGCTTCCAACTTGACCAAACGTATAAGTAAGACCGACGTGATGCCAACCATCACTCACTCCAACACCTTGATTCGAAGTCCAGCGATGGTATTGTTGTTTGCCATCATCGTCGATACTTCGGAAAAGAAATGTGATCGCGCCGTTGCCAGCCAACCTCAGCGAGTAGTTTTGATTTTCTGCAGGAAAACCCTTATTCCCTGTCCGACCTTTACCAAGAATATAACGGTAGCCACTGACACTCGATACCTGAACCCAGGCCTCAATGGTCATGGAATCACCCAGCTTAAAGTCCAATACACTATCATCGCCGGGATCATCCACTTTGATTACACCAGCAGCGTTTGGTATTTCCAACGCAGCATTTTTAGCCTCTCCGAATTTCGGGTGAGTCGGAGCCTGCGGGCCGGCTGATGATTTCACTTCCCCAACAAGCAGGCCTCTTAATTCGGCATGCTCTTTAATGGTATTACGCATCATTCCGCGCTCATCTAAATCCATTCGCCAATAAGCAANCGGCCTATCTGACTGGATAAGTTGAGAGTAAAAATCCGGACTAAATTGGTTCGTCTCAACGGCATCCTGNGCAACGGCAACGGCGGTCAGCAGAATGACGCAAAGGCTATGAATCAAGGTGNTTTTTCGATATTTTTCCATGNAGTTTATTATAAAGGCGCTAGGAAATAAGTTGCGCGAGAAACCCCTTTTTTCGGAAAAACCGGAGTAATCCTCAACTACTACGCAGTTTACAACCGATGAGAGGCAATGTAATTATCCGCTGCGTGCGGTTGTTAAACTACGAAAGATAGACGAACTCTTCCGGTAACGGAAGAACACACAACGGGCAATCATCTCGTCTTTCTTTCGTTAGACTTTTACCCCCCCCCGAGATCTTACAGAGGACGGAGTCTCTGTAAACACCGTTCTCGTGTGAACACATTTGCGCACATGCGAACTGTGAACACCGTAATGACGTTGTGATCTCTACACAATCATGGAGGATTGTATGGAAAAATTAAAAGTCTCCGAAGATGTTGTCCAACTCTGGCTGGATTTCAAAGAAGATACTTCCCAGGAAGAACTNAGAAATCTGCTAATGCAACGGTATTTCTCACTCGTGAGATACCATGCTGAACGAGTATGGTCGCGTCTTCCCGAAGGAGTGGAACTCGATGACCTGATCAGTGCAGGAACTTTCGGTCTAATGGATGCAATTGAAGCATATGACCTTTATCGTGGCGTNAAGTTTGAAACTTATTGCGTCCCACGTATACGCGGTGCAATGCTTGACGAACTACGCAGNATGGACTGGGTNCCGAGACTGGTACGNTCAAAGGCGACAAAACTTNCAGCCGNNACAAANCGGATGNNAGANANACTTGGTCGNNNTCCNACGGAAATNGAANTGGCNGAGCANATGGAACTTACNGTTCCNGANCTNGAAAAAATGATGCGNGATGCCAATGCAGTTTCGTTNATNAGTTTGAACAAAAAATGGTATCAAACTGATAGTGAAAAAGATGTCAGTGAAATTGACATTCTGGATGATAAAAAAGGGGAAGACCCAACTAATCGAGGTCAAAAATATGACCTGTTGCGTCTGGTCACTAAAGGACTCAGTCGCAATGAACGACTGATCATCATCCTTTACTATTACGAAGAAATGACCATGAAAGAGATCGGTGCAACGCTTGATCTCAGCGAAAGCCGAGTGAGTCAGATGCATAGCAGTCTGGTTCAACGATTACAAAAGCAATTGCGTAATCGGCGAACGGAATTCGCGGCCTAGTCAGTTCTAATCGTTAAAAAAAAGAGCGGGATGATTTTTCATCTCGCTCTTTTTTTATAGGTCCAAGTCAAGCGGCCGCTAGAAGACGGAACTACTTCGAAATCACAAAGTCCGCTTCCATGGCTTTGCTGATAGTATTCTCAATTTCTTCGAGATGAGCCCCACTGTAAGGATCCAGATTGTCAGCATTCGCTGCTCGGTAAGCCGCAACGCGTTGTGCCAAAGTTCGCAATTGAACTCGTGTCAAATTAGAAATCGGCTTAAAAGACTCGTTGCCTCCACTATTGGTCATCGCGAGATCAATGAGTCGATTTACATGTTCACGCTGCAGGTTACGTCGCAAGCTGGAAATCGCCGGCTGCCGAACATTGGTAGCTGCCTCAAGCGGCACATCAAGTTCATTCCAGATTGCCGCCAGCACCGTTTCCAGAACCTCTGGCAGTGCCAGGGCATCCTGATCTGCCGGAACACGAAACTCATTGTCGTAAACCCGCCGCAAAGTCGTTGGGTTGAGCACGCTGGTAAGTGTGCTTGCCTGGACCGCTCCAACTCGATCATGAATCGGCCAGTCATAATCACGCATTGCCGAGCTAACTGAGTTAAGAGATTTGCTCGTTGTCATTCGTTCCAGCAACTCTGGAGTCAACGCATAGATTTCGTCGTCAAAGGCTGTTTCGACAACAAACTTTAATGCAGCTCGTTGTTGTTCAACCGGCACAACCTGCAAGGGCGCCCGATTACCTTCATCGCCCTTCTTATCACGTACGACATGCACACCTCCAATCCAGTTGGACATCATGCTAATAGCACGAGCCTGCATACTGAGTGTGATTTCATAACCGCGACGGGCTTTAGTCCAGCTATCTCCGTTTTTCACAAACCTTTCAAGAATCTGGCTGCGATGCAGAGTCGCCAGTTGAATCTGTTCGTTAGCAAAATTCAAAGGATCTTTCCCATAATCATATCGTCGAGCTAAAGGATCGGGACCTGACGTATCTTCATCCGTAGCAAACTGCAGCTTTGGATCCGTGACACGAGCCACGATTGGCTTTAGATCTGAAGCGAATGAGTAACCATACTCAATCGCCCAATAGTCATAAGGCCCTACGCCCAGCATGGCGTAATCACCTTGAGCATCACCTGCATCAAAACGGATATTCGTGGGAGTGTAATCCATGACCGAACCAACAATCGGCTCACCTTTATTGGCCGCTGTATTAATTTCGTCCAGCGTGTAGGCTGCCGAAGCTTTGAAATTGTGACGCAGCCCTAAGGTATGTCCCACTTCATGAGCAACTAAGTGATAAAGCTGAGGACCAATGAACGATTCAGGCATACCATCGAGAATGACCTCTTCTTCTTTCTCTTCTTCTTTCTCTTCTTCTTTCTCTTCTTCTTTCTCTTCTTCTTTCTCTTCTTCTTTCTCTTCTTCTTTC